>CAZJWM010000048.1:0-16022 GCA_964549975.1 uncultured Bacteroides sp.
ACCCCGCTCTCGAAGCTGAAGGCAAGAACCCCTTCACCCTCGACAGCAAGGAGCCCCAATGGGACAAGTTCGACGAGTTCCTCAAGGGCGAAGTGCGCTTCGCTTCCGTGCTGAAGGCCTACCCCGACCAGGCAGCCGAACTCTTCGCTGCCGCTAAGAGCAATGCCCAGTGGCGCTACAACAACTACCGCCGTCTGGCTCGCCAGCAGTGGGGCATCGACCCTGACACCACCTCTGCCGAATAATTTCCGCGCAGATTCATCCTCTAAAGCGAGGGTTGCAACCACGGGGTTGCAGCCCTCGCTCATTTTTTCGGCGCAAGCGCATCGTTTTTCAAAGTTTTTGCGTATTTTTGCATTATGAAATTCTCGGATATCGTAGGCCATGACAAAGCCAAAGATCTGCTCCGCGCAATGGTTGACACGGGGCATCTTCCTCATGCATTGCTAATCAATTCGCCGGCCGGTGTGGGCGAGATGATGCTTGCTCGCACATTTGTGCAATATCTCCATTGCCGCCACCGCACCGCCGACGGCGAGCCTTGCGGCAAGTGTCCCTCGTGCATTCAGCACGCCACGTTCAATCATGCCGACACCCACTTTGTGTTTCCCGTGTTGAAGAAAAAGTCGGGTGGGGTGACCCTGAGCGACGACTTCCTGCCCGAATGGCGCGAATTCATCACCGACGAACCGTTCATGAACTTTCAGAAATGGCCTGCACTGCTGGGCAACGCCAACGGCCAACCGCGCATCTACGTTGACGATGCCGACGAGCTGCGCCGCAAGTTGAGCTACTCGGCTCATTCGTCAGACGTGAAAGTGGCGCTGATTTGGCTGCCGGAACTGATGATGGAAGCCGCCGCCAACAAGCTGCTGAAACTCCTCGAAGAACCGGCCGACGACACGATGTTCGTGTTGGTGAGCAACAATGCCGCACAAATTCTGCCCACAATCTATTCGCGAGTGCAGCGAGTGGAGCTGCGTCCGCTCTCCGATGCCGTCGTTGCGCAAATGCTCGTCGACAATCAGGGTGTGAACCCCGCCGACGCAATGGCCGTGGCCCACAATGCCGCCGGAAACTACAGCGTGGCCGTGGATATGCTCAAGACCTCCACACTCACCGCCACATTCCTCGAGCTCTTCAAGCAACTGATGCGCAGCGCCTACAGCCGCAACGTGGCCGACCTAAAGCTATGGTCGGAAAAGGTGGCCGACATGGGCCGCGACACCGAAAGCCGCTTCATGACCTACTGCCAACGCATGATTCGCGAGAATTTCATCCTCAACCTCAGCCAACCCGAGCTCAACTATCTCGGGGCCGACGAACAAGCCTTCAGCTCCCGATTCTATCCATTCATCAACCATCGCAACGTGGAGCAACTCATCGAAGAATTCAACCGTGCGCGCATTGACATCGAAGGCAACGCCAACGCCAAAATCGTGTTGTTCGACATGGCCATAAAAATCATTATCCTCCTCAAACAATGAACCAATTTCTACACTCATTAGCCAAAGTCTACAAACTCCAACACGGACTTGAATTGGGCAAGATTCGTTTCATCTTCCCCAACAGCCGCAGCATGAAGCTCTTTCGCAAATACATTGAAGATGAGTTCAAACAAGAGCTGAAAGACCCCGACCTGCCTCGCCCTTGGACCCGCACCTTCAGCGAACAAGCCGAGGAGATGGCCGGCACACGCCGCGCCACCGACCTGGAGCTGCAAGTGATGCTCTACAAGGCCTATCGCGAAGTGGCCGGCGAGGCCGAAGCCAAGTCGTTTGACAGCTTTGCCTTCTGGATTGAGACTCTGCTGTCAGACTTCAACGAAATCGACAAATATCTGGTAGACACTAATGAGCTGTTCAAAAACGTCAAAGACTTCAAACGCATACAGGCCAACTATCTCACGCCCGAGCAGCTCGAGATAATCCAAAGCTATTGGAAACTCGACCCCATCTGGGAAGCAAGCCTGACGAAAAGTATCACATCAGACAGCGACGACTTTTGGCGCCATATCCACACCGAAGACGGCACAAAAATCACGCAACAGCGTTTTCGCGCCCTGTGGGATATGATGCCGCAAATCTACGCCGCCTTCACCGCCAAACTCGATAACGAAGGGAAAGCCTATCCCGGCCTGAGCTATCGCAAGGCCGCTTTGAAGGCCAAAGACTACGCCAAACGCCACGCGCAAACCATCAGCCGCTACGTGTTCGTGGGCTTCAACAGCTTCACCGCCTCGGAATATCTCATCTGCAAAGAGCTGCAGAAGGTGGGCAAAGTTGACTTCTATTGGGACTACAACGACGTGTTGATGCACGACACGTGCAAAATGCTGCACAACCTCACCAAGGAATTTCCCTCAACATATAAACTGGAGATGCCCGTCACTCCGGAGCACAAAGTGGAAATCTACGGCGTGCCGTCGAACTCGGCGCAGGTGAGCGTGATGCAACGCGCCCTGCAGGGACTCGCCCCCGAGGAGAGCGTCGCCGTGGTGTTGCCCGACGAAACTCTGCTGCAACCGGTGTTGCTCGGCATGCCCGACAATTGCACCGACATCAACGTCACCATCGGTTATCCCATCAACCGAACGGCCGTGGCCGCGCTGTTTGACTTGGTGGTGGGGATGCAGCTGCGCTCGCGCGAGAACTCATCGCGGCAAGTAGAATTTTTCCGCGACGACGTGATCAGCGTGCTCTCCAATGCCATAGTGGCCGACGCCTATCCCAAGGCAGTGACCGCTGTGATGACCTATCTGCGAGACAATGCACTGTTTAATCTTCCGGCAGAAGCGTTTACCAACGGCCAAACCGACCCGGAGATGGCGCTGCTGAAGCCAATCTTCACGCCACTGCCTCACAATGCCACTGTGGCCACAACCACAGCCTACATCAGCGGCGTGATGGACTTTGCACAGGAAGCACTGCGCACACCATTGGAGCGAAAATATGCCGAAACGATGCAACGCCAATTGCAACGCTTCAGCACACTGCTCACCGACATAGAGATGCAACCGGCCACATTCTTCCAGCTGCTGCAACGCACGCTGTTTCGTGGCCGAGTGCCGCTCACGTCAGACGGAGGCGATGACCACGACGCGCAAGTGCAGGTGTTGGGTTTGCTGGAAACCCGTGTGCTCGACTTTCAGCGCGTGGTGATGATGTCGATGACCGACCGCACCATGCCGGGCAGCAAACACGGTCGCTCGTTTGTGCCCGACGTCTTGCGTCGCGCCTACGGATTGCCCACCTCCGAACATCGCGAGGAGGAATCGGCCTATCTCTTCTACCGACTGCTCTCCGCTGCCCGAAATCTGACTTTCATCTTCGATGCGCGCACGGGCGGACTGCGTTCCGGCGACATGTCGCGTTTCCTCTATCAGCTGCGTTTTCTCACCCCAAAAGGCGTTGACGTGAAATACTTCGGCTCCGCCTTTGAGATGAATCCGCTGGGAGCACCGGTGCTCAACGCCGGCTCGTGCGGCGTGAAGAA
The DNA here is from genome assembly GCA_964549975.1 of uncultured Bacteroides sp. Taxonomy (GTDB): domain Bacteria; phylum Bacteroidota; class Bacteroidia; order Bacteroidales; family Muribaculaceae; genus UBA3263. Next base: position 3,496 of record CAZJWM010000048.1, read on the forward strand.
GACACCCGAAGTGATGGCGCTGCTCAACCGCTATCGCGACCCGCAGAAGGTGAACCAATTCAAATTCTCCGCATCGTCGCTGAAAACGTATCTCGACTGCCCGCTCCACTTCTACCTGGAGCGCGTGGCCGACCTTGCCATCCCCGACGAACAGGAGCAAATCATCACCGAAGGCATCTATGGCAACATCTTCCACGAAGTGGCCGAGAAATTCTTCGGAAGCTTGGAAGGCAAAACCTACGACAAACAGCGCTTGGAAGATATCCGCAAAAAGGATTCCTACGAGCAAAAGCTACTCGAGTCGCTGATTGTGCGTTCCATCAACCACAACTATCTGAACATCCCGCCAACGGTGAAAGACGAAGAGGGCAACAACGTGGAAAACCCCAACATCAACAAGCCGCTGGTTGACGATGCCAAACTCTTCAAAGAGCCGCTGCGCAAGATTTTCAACAAAATGCTCAAACATGAAGAGCCCGGATTTACCTACGTGGAGGGCGAGCAAGTGCACACGTTCCACTGGAGCCGCTTCGGCATCAACTTTACCATGAAGATTGACCGCGTTGACGAAATTGACGACCTGACCCGATTGATTGACTACAAGACCGGATCAGACGAAACGACATACGCCAACATGGAAAGACTCTTCAGTGACTATGGCTCCAAGAAAGCGGCAAAAGCTATCTTCCAGCTCTACACCTACTGCGTGGCCTACAAAGACTCGCCTAAAAACAGCCACCTCGATCGCGACAGCATCCGACTGCGCCCCGTGGTGTATGCCCTGCGCGAAATGGGCGATAAATATTTTCCGCTAATCAAAAACGGCAAAAAGGAAATCACGGAATTCACCCCGGATATTGAACAGAGTTTTATAGACCGGTTCCAAGTGCTCATCGCCGAGATTTTCGACGAAAACAGAAACTTCACGCGCACAGCGGACCCCGACCACTGCACCTACTGCAAGTTCACCGAACTCTGTAGCAAACGTTTGAGTTAACCACGGATATGGCCGGTCTTTACCTACATATTCCATATTGCCACAGCAAATGCGCCTATTGCGACTTCTATTCCGGGCCCTTTGGCAAGCCATCGGCCGAGGAATATGTGGCAGCCATGCGCAATGAGTATGCCGTGCGTCGGCTTTCGGAAATGGGGCCTGATGAGTTTGCCACCATCTACGTTGGCGGCGGCACACCCTCAAGCATCTCTCCGCAGCTGTTGGAGCCATTTCTGCGCCATCGGCGCGACGATGCCGAAATCACCATCGAGGCCAACCCCGACGACGTTGACACCGAATGGGTGGAGCAAATCGCGGCCTTAGGGTTCAACCGCGTGAGCATGGGCGTGCAGTCGCTCATTGACTCCGAGCTGCAAGCCGTGGGCCGTCGCCACAGCGCCGACCAAGCCTTGCGGGCTATCGACACCCTGCGTTCGCGCGGCATCGAAAACATCAGTTGCGACCTCATCTACGGCCTGCCTGGACAAACCATCGAGAGTTGGCGATACTCGCTTGAGCGACTTCTCGACGAGGGCTTGCCTCATATATCGGCCTACCTGCTGAGCTACGAACCCGGCACTCGCCTCTATGCCGCACTCACCGCCGGGCGCCTGCAAGAAGCCTCCGAGGAGATGGTGCAAGAGATGTATGCCATTCTCTGCCAAGAGACGGCAGCTGCCGGATTCCAACACTACGAAATCAGCAACTTTGCGTTGCCCGGGCTGCATTCGCGCCACAATTCAGCCTATTGGGACTTCTCGCCATATCTCGGACTGGGCCCCGGGGCCCACAGCTTTGACGGCAAGGTGCGACGTTTCAACCCGCCGAACATCAAACAATACGTTGCCGCATCAGGCCTTACAACCGAGGCGGAAGAACTCAGCGCCGACGAGCGCCACAACGACATAGTGATCACCGCCTTGCGCACCGCTCGCGGCATCTCGCCCGACGACCTTTCGATAGTGGAACTGGAGGAGGCGAAACGCACACTACAACCCACCGCCGACGGCCGCTATCGCATTGCCGAAGAGCAGTGGCTGCTGTCGAATCTTTTGATGGAACCGTTTATTCGCGTGTGAGCAAGGCGAGCACGCGCTCGGCCACGCGCTCAGGCTTAAGAGCGCACAGACATTCAAGCGTAGACTTGGGGCAACGCTCCCGTCCGGCCACAGAACAAGGCTGACACGGCAAGTCGAGCCACACGGCATTGTCCACGCTCTGCCCGTAGCCCATAAATCCACATTGGGGAATGGTGGAGCCCCACACCGACACCACGGGCGTGGCCACCAGCGAGGCCAGATGCATATTTGCCGAGTCCATGGCCAGCATCACTTGCAGACGACTCATCGCCGCCAATTCCTCTTCAATGGTCATTGTGCCCGCCACAACCGTCAGAGCAGGATTTGCCTCGCGCCACTGCTCAAGCATCTCAGCCTCATGGCCGCGAGAGCCAAAGAAATAGACCTGATGCCCGGCGTCAGTGAGCCGACGCGCCACTTGCTGCATCAACTCCGCGGGATAGGTTTTGGTGGCATAGCGTGCAAACGGAGCAATGCCAACGCCCCGACGCTCCGACTCGGGCAGCAGCGACTTGAACGTCAGCGAGGCCAATGGCAAGCCGAGTCGGCGCAACACGTCGGCATATCGCCGGATGTAGCTCATCTGAAATTCGCGTCTCTTTTTGTCGGTGAGCTGTCGGCGGCGGCGGCGCTGCTTGTCAATCGTGGCCACCTTCAGTCCGCGGAGACGAAACACCATGCGCATCACGCGGCTGCGCAACACGTCGTGGAAATCGGCCACGGCGTCAAAACCCTCGCGACTCAATCGGCGAGCGAGGCCAACGACCTCGCCCACAGATTTAGCCATGGTGGTGCGGACCTCCACATTGGAAGGCGCATTCAAGAAAATTCGCTTGAAAAACGGACGTGTGAGCACGGTGATTTGCAGCTGAGGATATTGCTCAGCCAGCGAATAGATGACCGGCAGGGTCATCGCCACGTCGCCCAACGCCGACAGTCGAATTATCAGAATACGCTTATTCAAGGCCCAGGGTGCGGAAATATTGTTCAACGCCCTCAATGTCTTTGCGATTGTCGACGCTCAGCGACTTGCAGTGGCAGTTGAAATAATAGATGGGCACGTGGTTTTCGATGAAGCGGAATGAGTCGTTTTCCTCCACCTTCTCTATGGGGCCACGCGGAGTGTTGTGATAGAATTCGAGGGCTTTGCGGTTGAAGGCGCCAACGCCCACAAACTTGTGGTAGATCACGTCGAGACTGCCTTTGGGGTAGGGAATCGGGCTGCGCGAGATGAAAAGGCAGCGATTGTCGGCGGCAGTGACGATTTTAAGATTGGTGGCGTCAACCACTTCCACGGGGTTGCTGAAGTCGGTCATGAGGTTTGACACGTAGAGTTCGTCGGGCTTCAGTTCAGAGGGGATACATTGCACGATGGCCTCCTCGGTGAGCAGCGGTTCGTCGCCGTTGACCATCACGTAGAGGTCGGCGTCAACCTTTGTCGACACCTCATAGAGGCGCTCGGTGGCGGTTTCGTGATCTGAGGAGGTCATTATCACGGGCGCGCCGAAGGTGGCACAGCAGTCGGCAATCTTCTCGCTATCGGTGGCCACATAGACGGCATCGAAGCATTTCACCTGCGAGCAGTGGGTGTAGACCCACTGAATCATAGGCTTGCCAAGAATCAGGGCCAGAGGTTTCTCGAAGAAGCGCGACGACTCGGCACGCGCCGGAATTACACAAATGATTTTCATTAGTTTATGTGTTTAGACGTTTTTTATTCGTTGTTTGCTCCAACGCTTGTGGGTCCAGAGCCAGTAGGCCGGGGCGCGTCGGATGGTTTGCTCCAGAAGGCGGAGATAGCCCACAGTGTAGGGGTAGTCCTCGCCTTCTACGGGAGTGATGTGGCGGAGAGTGAACACGGCTTTGCCGCGCGAGGGTTTCTCAACGTCGAGATAATAGTAGACCGCGTTGATGTGTCGGCCAATCTCCTCGCCACCCACGGCGTAGGGCGTGTCTAGTCCGAGGAAGTCGGTCCAATTGTTGAGCACCGACGAGTTTGGGCGTTGGTCGGCAAGGAAACCGGTGATGGTTTGAGTGCCTTGGCTATGGAGGGTCAACAGGGTGCGCACGGCTCGCTTCTGTGGAATGTTGAGTGCGCCGAAGCGGTTGCGGATGCGCTGCATCAGAGTGTCGAACGCATGGTCGCGCGGCGGGCGATAAATTTGTGCGCAAGTGAGTTGCGGCGGAAGCACCCACGTGATGGTGGGCACGAGTTCCCAGTTGCCATAGTGGCCGAGGTAGAGAATCACGGAGTGGCCGTTAGCCACATCTTCGTTGAGCAAATCGAAGTTGCGAAACTCCACACGGCGGCGCAGTTTTTCGTCGCTGATGGTCAGCATCTTCAGCCACTCTACAGCCGAGTCAGTGAGATGGCGATAGAATTGATGCATCACTCGGCGGCGCTCCGCAGGGGAAAGCTCCGGGAGGGCGCGGCTGAGATTTTGTTTCACCACGCCGTAGCGATAGATGCGAAAGGTGCAAGCCACGGCCGCCACAGCCGAACTGGCCGCATAGAGTAGGGGCATCGGCAGATGGGATAGGGCGAGAGCGCCGGCGGTGAGAAGTTTATTGAAACGCATCTTCGTTTAATTATTCATTATGGCTGAAGCTATGGCGTCGGTGGCGCCGGAGAGGCGCTGACAGTATTCGGTGGCAACGCGTTTCCACTCGGCCAATTGCTCATCGGAAGCATGGAGCACGGACTCATACCAGAGGTTGAGCTCTTGGGGGGTGGTGACTATACGTCCCACTTGAAGTTGACACAATTGTTGAGGCGTGACTTTGCGCTCGGTGCGCGGGCCGAAGGCCACGGGCAGACCGTAGACCGAGGCCTCGATGATGCTATGAAGTTGCGGAGTGAATCCGCCGCCAACGTAGGCCATCGTGCCGTAGCGATAGAGGCGCGAGAGCTGGCCGATGGTGTCGACAATCAGCACTTGCGGCAACTCCTTTGCGGCATCAAATTGGCTCAGACGGCAACTCTTGCCTTGGAGAGCGGCTTCCACCTCCTTGAGATGGGCTTCGTCAACCTCGTGGGGCACGAAGACGAAACGCTCGGCAGGGTGTTGATTGGCCACATGGGCACACAATTGCAGGTCGCGCTTGTCGGAAATGCTCCCGGCAATCATCACGCGACGCCCGCAGCAAAAGGCATCGAGCACAGGATGAGTCCACGGCGTTTGGCTCACGGCCAATGCGTTGTCCATCAAGGGATCGCCCGAAAGGCTCACGCGCGTGAATCCTAATTCTCGAAGATTGCAGCACGAGGCCTCGTCGAGCACATAGGCGTGGGTGTAGGCTTCGAGGCTCCGGCGGAACGTCTCGCCAAGGATTGGATGAAAATGGGGGGTGTTTCGCGAAAAAATTGCCGACACCAGATAGGTTGGCACTCCGGCGCTATGCAGCGCGCCAAGTATATTAGGCCAATATTCGCTGACCATGAAGGCCGCAGCCGTGGGGCGAATCAGCTCCACCAAACGGGTGGCATTGTCGGGGGTGTCGATAGGCAGAAATCCCACGTAATCAGCCTGATGGCGATTGGGTCGCGGCAGCAGAGCGTTCACTCCGGTGGGGGAGAAAAATGTCAGCACCACCTTGGCCGTCGGCTCCCGACGTTTGATTTCGGCAATGATGGGGCGAGCTATGGCATACTCGCCATAAGAGGAACAATGAAACCAAAAATTGCGCTCGGCCGGCACAAACTGCGCCGACAAAGCGGCCAAAGCCGACGCTTGTCCATCGACAAACATCCGCGTTTTGCCATTGCCGGTGAGGCATTTAGGCAGCGAGTGTACCGCAGAGAGAGCCACGGCTCCCGTGCGCAGCATAGTGTTGTAGAGACTGGCCATTGCTCGGTTAATTACGCTACAAATTTACATCTTTTAATTGAGACGGGAAAGAGTAGGGGTGAAATTACCCCCAATCTGACCAGAATAATCACCAAAAGCGCCACGATTTTGGCACAAATGCAAGATTTTTCGATTTTTAATTGGATATCTGTGAAAAAATTATTACTTTTGGCGGAATAAATGATATGAATTGCGACCCTGAAGTGCTAACGGCAGAGTCGCCGCTCCTACATCCTAACCAAATAAAACAATCAATTACATGGAACTGCTTGACCAACCCTTGACGACCCCCGAAGCCAATGAGCCCATGGGTGCCGCAGCCTCTCAACCCGAGGCAACTACTAAAGAACAAACCGAGACCAAAACTCCGCTAACTAAGTCGGAACTGCTGGCTGCGCTGCAAGAAATTGCTGCACGACAGGCAGTGGATATCACACGCGACGAGGTGAATAGTCTGAAAGTGCAGTTCTACGCCATTCGCCAGGAGGAACTCGACATAGAGAAGAAAGAATTCTTGGCTCGCGGCAACGAAGAAGCCGCCTTTGCCGCTCGTCCCGACGAGGCGGAAGAGGCCTTCAAAGCCGCCATTGCCATCATCAAAGATAAGAAAGCCGAACAGATGGCCGCCGACGAAGCACAACGCCAAGCCAATCTGCAAAAGAAAAACGACATCATTGCCGAAATCGAGGCTGCTGCCGAGGATGCCGACAACGTGCATCGTCACATTGAGCGCGTGCGCGAACTCCAGCAGGAGTTCAAGGCCATCGGCGAGGTACCGGCCCCTGAGGTCTCCGGTCTGTGGAAACGCTATCAAACGGCCAGAGAGAAATTCTACGACCAGTTTAAGGTCTACAAAGACCTGCGCGATCTGGACTTCCGCAAAAACCTCGAATCAAAAACGCTGCTCTGCGAAGAGGCTGAACGCTTGACCACCGAACCCGACGTGGTGGTGTCGTTCCGCCGCCTGCAAGATCTGCATGAAAAGTGGCGCGAAATCGGCCCTGTGGCAAAAGATGTGCGCGAGCAGATCTGGGATCGCTTCAAAGATGCATCGGCCATCATCAACAAGGCCTACCAAGCCTTCTTTGAACAGCGCAAAGCGGCCGAACGTCAGAACGAAGCCGCCAAAACCGCACTGTGTGAAAAGGTTGAAGCCATCGTCACCGACGACTTGAAGAACTTTGCCGCATGGGATGAGGTGACACGCCAAGTGCTCGCCACCCAGGAAGAGTGGAAAAAGCTCGGCTTCGCATCGCGCAAAGCCAACAGCGCCCTATTTACCCGCTTCCGCGCCGCCTGCGACAAATTTTTCACCGCCAAAGCCTCTCACTATAAGAGCTTGAAAGACGATCTGGCCGAAAACCTCGCAAAGAAAATCACCCTCTGCGAAAAGGCCGAAGAGCTGAAGACCTCCACCGACTGGAAGAAGGCCTCCGACCAGCTCATTGCGCTGCAAAGCGAATGGAAGAGCATCGGCGCCGTGCCCAAAAAGCAGAGCGACGCCGTGTGGACTCGCTTCCGCGCCGCTTGCGACTACTTCTTCGAACAGAAGAAACAGTCGGGCAACGACACTCGCCGCACCGAACACGCCAACCTCAAGGAGAAGAAAGCCATCATCGAAAAGCTGCGCGCCATTGAAGCCGCCGAAGGAGATGCCCGCGAGGAAGCCATCAAGCAGGTGCGCGAACTGATGAATGCCTATCAGCAGGTGGGCCACGTGCCGTTCCGCGACAAAGACAAGATTCACGACGCATATCGCGCCGAGGTGAGCCGTCTGCACGACGTGCTCAACATGAGCACCGCCAAAGCCGCCATGGCCGCCTTCGAAGCCTCGGTTGACGAAATGGCCGGCGACGAACGCGAACTGCTGCGCCAGCGCGACAAGCTGATGCGCTCGCTGGAGATGAAACGCCAGGAAATCAAAACGTTTGAAAACAACCTGGGCTTCTTCAACTCCAAGAGCAAGAGCGGCGAAGCCATGCTCAAGGATATGCAACACCGCATAGCTCGCCTGCGCGACGACCAGACCAACATCGAAAAGAAGATTGCTCTCATCGACCAAAAGCTGAACTAACGCTATGGCAGAAACTGCCGCAAAAGGTAAATATGGCAGATTTCTGAGCGGGATAATGACAGTGTGTGACATCGTTGTGGTCAACGCACTGTTTGGGGCAATGCAGCTGTGGCATCCTGACATGATACCCCCCGGCTCGGCTCGAGTGATTTGGCTCCTGCTGAGTTTGAGTTGCCTACCTGCCGCCTATCTGCAAAAGAACAAACGCGTGCATCGCACCACCCACATCGACAGGATTGTGGTTGGTGCGCTACGCGCCGTTCTCACACACGCGTTGCTGTTTGTGTCGCTGCTCACATTTGTGGGTATTGACCTTACCTCAACGTGGTATTACATTGAATTCTACGCATTGCTGGGTGTGCTGATGCCCGCATCGTGGGCCGCAACGCGTCTGGCCGTCAAGCAATATCGCGACAAAGGCCACAACTACACCCGCGTGGTGATTGTGGGCACCAACGCCACGGCCGTGCGCCTTGGCGAAGCAATGATGAAAGATCCCGGCTACGGCTATCGTCTGCTGGGCTACTTCGACATCAAACCATTGGAAGGCTTCACCGGCCACTATATGGGCAACCTCGACACCCTCGAAAGCTTTATTCGCACCAACCACGTCGACGAGCTCTACTACGTGCTCTCCGGCGACAAGGAGGAAGCGATGCTCCGAGTGGTGCAGATCACCGACAACTGCCTCGTGCAGTTCCACTTTGTGCCGAAAATTTCGCGCTACATCGGTCGCCGTTTCGGCTTGGCCAACTTCGACGGCCTGCCCGTGCTCACTCCGCGCGTCAACCCGTTGAGCTACAGCCTGAACCGCTGGATTAAGCGCGGCTTCGACTTCATCTTCTCCTCGGTGGCCCTGATTTGCTCGCCGATTCTGTTCATCCCCATAGCCATAGCCGTGAAGCTGTCGTCGCCCGGGCCGGTCTTTTTCAAGCAAAAACGCACCGGATATATGGGCCGCGAATTCGACTGCTACAAATTCCGCACCATGCGCGTCAATGCAGCTGCCGACGACGTTCAAGCCACAGCCACAGACCCCCGCAAAACCAAAGTGGGCGACTTCCTGCGCCGCACCTCGCTGGACGAACTGCCACAGTTTATCAACGTGTGGCTCGGCGACATGTCCATCGTGGGCCCGCGTCCCCACATGCTGGCTCACACCAAAGAATACAGCGAACTAATCGACCGCTACATGGTGCGCCACATGGTGAAACCCGGCATCACCGGCTGGGCCCAAGTGTGCGGCTATCGCGGCAGCACCGACGAACTCTGGAAAATGGAGGGTAGGGTGCTTCGCGACGTCTGGTATATCGAACACTGGTCGTTTATGCTCGACATCAAAATCATCATCAAAACAATTGTCAACGCCATAGTTGGAGAAGAGAATGCCTACTGATTTGAAAAGCCGCGCATTAGCCCTGCTCAAGCGCTACTACGGATACGACTCTTTCAGAGAGCGGCAATTTGAGGTGATATCCACGGTTGCCGCCGGGGAAGATTGCGTGGTGTTGATGCCAACCGGCGGCGGCAAAAGCATCTGCTTCCAGATTCCGGCGCTGCTCCATCCGGGCATGGCCGTGGTGGTGTCGCCGCTGATAGCATTGATGGCCGACCAAGTGCAAGGTCTGCAAAGCATAGGCGTGCCCGCCGCGTCGATCAACTCCCTGCAAACCGAAGAGGAAAACCGACGAGTGATGGAGGCCGTGGAACGCGGCCACATCAAGCTGCTATATATCTCGCCCGAACGTCTGATGATTGAGCTGGAGCGTTGGCCGCGCAACATGCGGCTATCGCTCTTTGCCATTGATGAGGCCCACTGCATCTCACAATGGGGCCACGACTTCCGTCCGGTCTACACCAGCCTCAGCCACATCAAAGAGTGCTATCCCAACGTGCCGGTGATAGCCCTGACAGCCACCGCCGACCGCCTCACACGCGAAGACATTGCCACACAGCTTTCGCTGAAAAATCCAAAGATATTTATCAGCTCATTCGACCGCCCGAACATCTCGCTGACGGTGATGCAAAACCCCGGCAAAGACCGCAAGTTTCGCCTGATTCGCCGCATGATCGACAAATATCCCGACGACTCGGGCATCATCTACTGCATTTCGCGCAAAAGCACCGAAGACGTGGCCGCCGAACTGAGTTTCCTGGGCTACAAAGTGGCCGTGTATCACGCCGGGCTCTCGGCCGAAGCTCGCGACCAAGCACAACGCGACTTCATCCATGGGCGAGTGCAGGTGGTGTGTGCCACCGTGGCCTTCGGCATGGGCATCGACAAGAGCAACATCCGCTACGTGATTCATAACAACATGCCGCGCAACATCGAAAGCTACTATCAGGAGATAGGTCGCGCCGGACGCGACGGCATGCCCGCCGAAGCGCTGATGTTTTACTCCTTTGCCGACATTGCCACACTGAAACACTTTGTGGAAGAGGGCGCTCTGCGCAACATCAACACCGACAAGCTCACCCGCATGCAGCAATACGCCGAAAGCAGCATCTGTCGCCGACGTGTGCTTCTGAGCTATTTCTCCGAAGCCACCGACGCCGACTGCGGCAACTGCGACGTGTGTCTGCATCCGCCGGAGCGCTTCGACGGCACGATAATTGCCCAAAAGGCCCTCAGCGCCATTCTGCGCACCGAGCAGAAAGTGGGCATCAGCATGCTCATCGACATTCTGCGCGGCTCAGCCCGTTCCGACCTCCGCGCCAAAGGCTACGACAAGATAAAGACCTACGGCGCCGGCCACGACCTGACGCAAAGCCAATGGACAGCCTACATCACTCAGATGCTCCAACTCGGACTGATTGAGATTGCCTACAACGAAGGCAACCGACTGAAGGTCACCGAGCATGGCCGCCGAGTGGTGATGGGCCACGAGCGCATCACCATGGCTAAGTTCTACTACGAGAACGCCCGCGTGGACAAAACCAAAAAGCCGACAGCCGCTCAGCAGCCGCCGTCCTCAACCGCCCGAAAAGCCTCGACCTCGCGCAGCTCAAGCGTGGCCCTGACCAAGGAGCTGAAGCAACTGCGCACGTCGCTGGCAGCCATTGCCGGAGTGCCGCCCTATCTGATAGTCAACGACAAAAGCATCAGCGACATGGTGGCCCGAATGCCCACCACACGCGAAGAGTTTGCCGACATCTACGGCATCGGCGAACTCAAGACGTCGCGCTATTGGGAGCACTTCACCCGTGTGATAAAACGTTACAAAACAATCTTATAACCCACTAAACCCTAAAACGAAATGATGAATCTGAACATCAGACGCGGTTTGTTGCTGCTGGCCTGCGCCGTTGGCATAGGCACAGTTTCTGCACAAAACATGCAGCTGCCGCTCGACTCGGCCGTGGTGGTTGGCACATTGCCCAACGGCCTGACCTACTACATTCGTCACAACGAATACCCAAAGGGCCAAGCCGACTTCTACATTGCACAGAAGGTAGGCTCTGTGCTTGAAGAAGACGACCAACGCGGGTTGGCACACTTCTTGGAGCACATGTGTTTCAACGGCACCAAAAACTTCCCCGGCAATCAGCTCACAAACTGGCTGGAGAGCATCGGCGTGAAATTTGGCATGCAGCTCAACGCCTACACCAGCACCGACCGCACCGTCTACAACATCTGCTCGGTGCCCACGGCTCGCCCCGAAGTGACCGACAGCGTGCTGCTGATTCTCCACGACTGGGCCAACGACCTGACTCTCGACCCCGCCGAAATCGACAAAGAGCGCGGAGTGATCCACGAAGAATGGCGCAGCCGCAACGGCGGACAAACTCGCATTCTCGAACAAGCTCTGCCCACAATCTATCCCGGCAGCAAATATGCCTACCGCATGCCCATCGGCACGATGGAGGTGGTGGACAACTTCCCCTACCAAGCCTTGCGCGACTACTATGAAAAATGGTATCGTCCGGATCTGCAAGGCATCATGGTGTGTGGCGACATCGACGCCAAGCGCACCGAAGAGGTGATCAAACAGATGTTTTCGGGCATCGAAATGCCCGCCAACGCTGCCGTGCGCACCGAGTTTGACGTGCCCGACACCCCCGGCACCATCTACTTTGTGGGCAAAGACAAGGAGCAAACCAACTCCATGGCCTACATAATCTTCAAGCAAGACGTGATGCCGCAGCAGATGAAAGGCACCGTGGCGCAAGTGGTGGTCAACTACATCACCTCGATGATGACCCGCATGCTCGAATCGCGTTTCAACGAGATGACCAGCGACCCCTCAACACCCTTCGCATTTGCCGTGCCCAACTACGGCGAATTTCTGCTGAGCTCCACCAAAGACTGCTTTGAAGTGATCACCGCAGCCAAGGGCAACGACATCCGCGAAGCCATTGCAGCCGCCTATCGCGAAGTGCTCCGTGCTCAGCGCGGCGGCTTCACCGCCTCGGAATACGACCGCGCACGCCAAGACTATCTTGCATTCCTGGAAAAGCGCTACAACAACCGCAACACCCAGGAGACAAGCAGTCTGGTCAACGCCATGGTGGACAACTTCATCAATCAG
>CAZJWM010000049.1:0-15383 GCA_964549975.1 uncultured Bacteroides sp.
GTGCTAGGCCACTACACTAAATCGCCATAATGTTTGTTGGTTTCAACAGTGCAAAGGTAAGCACTATTTTTGAAACCAGCAAACATTTTGTGAAAAAAGTTTACCTAACGGCTGCTTTTTTGCCGTTGATAATGTAGATGCCGGGGGCGTTTGCACGGGTCAAACGACGTCCCTGCATGTCGTAGATGCCTGTGGAAGAAGCTCCAACAGTGCCGATTTCGATAATTCCGGCGGGATAGTCCACTTTCACGGGAATATCTATGGCCTGACCTTCATAAATGCTCTGATCGGCGGGTCCGGCAAGTTCTTTCCAGCAGTTTTGATAGATTATGCGGATTCGGGCTTGTCCGGCGGGTGCGTCATCGGGCACGGCCACGGTGAGCTGAAGGGGATTATAGATAAGCGATTTGTAGTTGCCCAGAATGTCGTTGAAGTCGGCATCACCGGCGCGCATACCCGCCTCGCCGATCTTCACGAAGTTGCCGTTTCCGGTCCAGTCGGCAAAGACTGTGGCAAAGCAATAGCGGAAGTCTTGATATTTCACGCTCAGCGAAGCAACGCCTGCTTTGTGGTTGACGGCTGTGAGGGTGAACTCGCTTCCGGCAGCCACAACGGGCGACTCGGTCAGCAGAGTGTAGCACGACGAGGGGCAAGCGTCCCACTTGACGTTGATGTCGGTCTTGGCGCCTTCGGTGTAGAGTTGCTCCACGTAGGCAGTGCCGTCGGCGTGCATCGTGCCGTTGGGGGTGATGTAGAGCGGCAGATCGCTATCGGCGGCACCAACGCCGTCGGTCACGTCTACATAGACGTCGTAGGCCACGCCTTCGAGGATGTCTTGGGCGGTAGCGCTGCTGAGATCACGCCATGCATTCTGATAGATGATGCGAATCACGGAGCGACCGTTCACGGCATCTTCGGGAATGGCTACGGTGTAGTCGATATTGCGGATTGCGTCGAGGTTGTCGCCGGTGAACGAAGCGTCGTTGTTGCGCACGCCTATGGTGGTCAACTCGGTGAGTGTGCCGGTGGCTTTCCAGTCGGCAAAGATGCGGCAATAGTTGTAGCGCAAGTCTTGCTTGGATGTGCCGGTGTTGATGTTGGCATCGAGCAGCAGGTGGAACGACTGTCCGGCGCGGGCTTCAACTGCAGAGGTCAAAGCCGTGTAGAACGACGCGGGTTGTTCCGACCATGTTTGCTCGATGTTGGCATCGGCATCGGTCGTGGCTATACGTTTCACGTAGGCCTTGCCTTCGGAGTGCATCGAGCCGTTGGGAGCGACATATGCTTGCGAGGGGGTGGAGGTGAGTATGGTGAAGTCGTAGGCGTTGCCTGTGTTGGCATCGGTTGTGGCCACAATGATGCGGGCGCGCAGGGGCTGCGTGCAATCTGATGGGATGGTGTAGGTCCACACGCCGTTGCGGCGGCCAACCAATTCGCTCGTGGAGAAAGTGCCGTCGCAATCGGCATCAATCCAGAGCTTGGTAGTGGTGGGAGTGCCTTCAGCCACGGCGGTGATGTTGATTGTCGAGCCGGGCACGGCGTGAAGGTCGGATGAAATCTGAGTGGAATATTGAGTGGGTTTGCTCAATTCCAGGTCGAGATTGCCGGAAGTTGCACCGGTGGTCTGCAGTGACTTGATCCACGCCGAGGTGTCGAGGGTGCCTTCGGCCGACTTAAACTTGTCGGCGTCGGCGGCTGTGGGGGTGAAGCGCAACACGTGGCGCAGCTCCGTGTTGGTGGGCACGCAATATTTCGACAGTGTGCCTGTGCCTTGGCCGCAAGAGCCGTTGCCCAAGCCTTTCTGCATATAGTCGAGATGGAGAATCGTCTCCTTGCGGGGAGTTACCTCAAAATCGTGGAGCGCCGATGAGAGTTCGAGGTCGGTGTTGTGGAGCGCGGTGAACGACACTTGGCCTTCCGACTCAATCAACAGCGAAGAGCCGTTGGCGGTGGAGAGTTTCAGATAGCGCATATCTTCTCGTGAGCCCATCGACTGCGGACGGACAAAGAGTTCGTGCATATCGGTGACGGTGGTGTTGTAGACTCCTGCCATGGAACCTGTTTTGCGGTCAACATAGTTGGCCAACGGGCCGCGGGCGAAGTAGGTCACGTCTTCAAAACCCGGGGCAATCTGCATGCTCATGCCCAGACGGAACACACTCGACGAGGTGGCAACCCAGTTGACATCCATGTCGATGCGGCCATCGGAGTAGATGGTGTAGCGCGGCAGATATTCAGCTAAAGAGCCGCCGGACATCAGAGTGTTGATGGTTACGGCAGGAGTGGCTTCCGCATTGCCTCCGTCGGGATATGTGATGGAGATTTGGCGGCAGAAGCTTTGGGTGGTGTAGTCGCTCGACCATTCATTTTCGATGCAACGGAAGTTGTCAAACTGCGGGCCCATGCCGTTGTGGATGAATTCCACGCCATTGAAGAGCATCGAGGTGAGGATGCCGTTGGCATTGATTTCGTAGGTGAAACCATTGCCGGAGATGGTAATCGGGCCATCACCTTCCACCGACAGGGTGGCGGGGAGTTTGGTCAAGTCGATTTCGGGCAGACCGGCAGAGGGTTGCACGGTGAACTGGTCTTCGGCAAGAATAGTGCCGGCGTCGATACCGGGCAGTGCCGTGCGTTGCGAGTAGCGCACGGTCAGGAGATATTCCGTGGCGGTGTCGTTGGCCGGAAGTTTGTAGGGGATGGTCACGGAGATTGAATCGCCGCCGGCCGTGGAGGGCAGGTCGATGTTGCCCGATTGAACGGGCTCACCATCGGCGAGCAGTTCCCAGTTGAGGTCAAACTCATTGAGGTTGCGGAAGGCATAGCCGTTGACCACGTTAAGCGTCTGCTTGTCGGCGTCGAAATTGCGTGATTTGATGTATTGGTATACGTGTTTCACCTCGGCCAACTTTGCGTTGGGCTTGCGGTCGGGGGCAAGGATGCCGTTGCACACGAAGTTGCCCTGATGGGGGCCGGGGAAGTCGTAGCCGGTGTAGTAGCCTTTCATATTGCCGGCTTTGAGTTCGGAGGGCATATAGATACCCTGGTCAATCCAGTCCCAGATGCAACCGCCGATGGTGCGGTGCGACATTTCGATGTAGTCCCAATAGTCTGAGAGGTTGCCGATGGCATTGCCCATGGCGTGGGCATATTCGCAGATGAAGTGGGGGCGCTTTTCGGATTGGTCTTGGTCTTGATTGCGCAGAATGTCCATGCTGGGATACATGCGCGATGTCATGTCGGTGTAGGTCCAATCTTTCTGACCTTCGTAGTGAATCATACGGGGGTCGAGCGAACGCACTTTTTTATAGCAAGCGTCGAAGTTGATGCCGCAAGCGCTTTCGTTGCCAAGGCTCCAGAACACCACGGAGGGGTGGTTGCGGTCGCGCATCACCATGCGCTCTTCACGATCGACGAAAGCCGACTGCCACGAGGTGTCGCTACTGAGTTGCGTGGTGGCATGACATTCCAGATCGGCCTCATCCATGCAGTAGACGCCAAAATAGTCAAACATGGCATACATCTTGGCGGCGTTGGGGTAGTGGCTCGTGCGAATCATGTTGATGTTGTTCTGCTTGAAGAGCTGAACGTCGGTCAACATCATGTCGGTGGTGACGGCGCGGCCCACAGTGGGATCCGTGTCCGAACGGTTTACGCCCTTGAAGAGCACTTTCTTGCCGTTGACATAGACGAAAAGTCCGGTCTGACGAATGTCGCGGAAGCCATATTTTGTGCTGAAGGCTTCGAGTTCTTTACCGGAGTTGTCGGTCAGTGAAACGACAACGGTGTAGAGAGTGGGGTGCTCGGCGCTCCACAGGCTCAAGCCCGAGAGGTTGGCCGAGAAGGAGATGGTGGATGACTTGCCGGAGGCCAGAGCGCTCACTGTTTGTGCAGCGGAGCTCCACACTTCATTGCCTTCGGGCGAAAGGAGTTTCACTGTGGCTTTCACCGTGGCGGCTTCCGAAGCGCGGTTGGCCACTTCCAAATCGACGTTGAGTTTGCCGGAGGTGTATCCGGTGGAGGCGTCGAGTTCGGAGGTGATATAGTGATCGCGAACAAACGTGCGAGGCGTTGCATAGACGCACACGTCGCGATAGATGCCGCTCATGCGAAACATATCCTGACATTCGAGATATGAGCCGTCGCTCCAGCGAATCACCTGCACGGCCACGCGGTTGGAGCCGGTGCGCACTGCCGAGGTGATGTCAAACTCGTGGTCGTTGTTGGCGCCCTGGGTGTAGCCGATATATTGGCCGTTGACCCACACAAAAGCGCAGGAATAGATGCCGCCGAATTTGATGAACACCTCTTTGTCGGCCCACGATGACGGGATCTCAAAAGAGCGAACATAGGAGCCTACGGGGTTGGCGGCGTAGCTGTAGTTCCAGCGTTGGCCGATTGTGGGCGGATTGGAGTCGTCAAAGGGGTTGGCTTCGTTGCAATAGATGGGCGTGCCATAGCCTTGCATTTCCCAGTTGGAGGGCACTGTGATGTCGTCCCATGAGTCGGTTGAAAACGACTCTTGATAGAATGTTGACGGACGCGAGGCCGGAGTTTCGGCCCATTTGAATTTCCACGTGCCGTTGAGGTTGAGATAGAAGTCGCTCTGCGGGGCTACCCACGGAGTGCTGAAAAAGGATGCGTCGGCCTTCATGGCGCTCACCGAGGGGTAGGGCACGTAGGTGGCGTGAGCCGCTTCCTTGTTTTCTCCAACCACGGCTTGATTTTCCCAATATTTATTGGCGGGGAAATCTGTAATGGCGTCTGAGGCGGCACACATGGGTGTCGCAGCGGCAGCAATGGCCACCAGAGTCAGTAACGTCTTGGATACCTGTCGTGACATTGAATGTTATTAGTATAAAGTTATGTGAATAATCTTATGTCATCGGGCGTCATCGTATAGACTTCGCCCGGATGTTGCCGGATATAGTCTCTTGCGCGAATCATCAGATCGGCGTTGTCCACTCTGCGTTTGCCCGAGCCGATCACCTTGGCCGGGATGCCGGCAATCATGGGATTGGTCGGTGCATCGGAGAAATCGCCGCGCACGAGCGAATTTGAGGCTACCAGTGTGCCGTTGGGCAGGGTTGTCCCTCCGAGGATTGTGGAGGAATTGCACACCCAGCAGTCGTCGCCGATTGCGATGGGATTGTGGGCACGAGCGATGGTGGCTGAAGTCAAGTCGGCCATATAATGATTGTTTGACTCCAAAACCTGTGAGCGATGCACCACCCAACTGCGATGACCGATGCTCACAGATTCGAAGCAGGAGATGTTCACCTCCTCGCAGATGAGCGAGTCGTCGCCCAAGTAGAGTTCGGAATCTTGGATTGTGCGAATGCATGAGGATGTGCAGATGGTGCAGCGGCCGCCAAAGGTGATGGTGCCGCAATTGAGCAGCGAGGCGTTGCAGCCGCGGGCATTCGGCGCTCCAACGCGATTGTAGTTATAGCGAATCATGCCGGTGCGGACTTTCACTCCGGGTTGGATGCGCATATAGCCGCTGAGACATTCGATGTTCGGCCACCCATAGGCCCACAGCGGCAAGCGCCAAGCCTGTCGCCACGAGAAACAACGGAAGTTGATCCATAGGGTGGATAGCGGGTTGAACCATCGGCGAGAGAATAGCCGCTCCAAAGCACCTATCCCCACACGCATGTCAATGCGATGCCTGATTTCGCGGAAGCTCCGCTTTTTTGTTTGCCCGTGAAAATTAGCCAAAAGTGATTCTGTTTGAGGTTGATTTTAAGCGTTAAGTTTGATTCCGTTTGCAAATTTACGCATTTTTGCCGAAATTTGTAGCCATAAATCGCTAAAATATGGCAAGAAAGAAAAAAGAATTACCCCTCCTCACCGGAGTGAAAATAACCGACGTGGCGGCCGAGGGCAATGCTCTGGCGCGTGTCAACGACATGGTGGTGTTTATTCCGTTCGGCGCACCGGGCGATGAAGCCACCGTGCAAATCACCAAGAAGAAGAAATCGTGGGCCGAAGGGCGCATCGTGGAGTTGACTCATCCGTCGGAGCAGCGCGTTGAGGCGCGCTGCGAACACTTTGGTGTGTGCGGCGGTTGCCGTTGGCAGCATCTGCCCTACGAGGTGCAGTTGGCCTGCAAGCGTCAGCAGGTGCTGGACGCGCTCGACCGCATTGCCAAGGTGGAACATCCCGATGTGGCCCAGACGCTCGGCTCGGAGCAGATTTGGGACTATCGCAACAAGATGGAATACACGTTCAGCTCGCGCTTCTGGCTCACCCCGGAGCAGATGGCCTCGGGCGTGGAGTTCGACGACCGCCGTGCTGCCGGATTTCACATCCCCGGAGCTTTCGACAAAGTGCTCGACATCAACTGGTGTCACCTGCAAGATGGCGGCATCGGCAACGAGTTGCGCCTTTTCGTGAAACAGCTCGGCAAGGAGCGAGACTATAGCTTCTATGACCTCCGAGCCAATCAGGGCTTGCTGCGCACTCTGATGATTCGCACGGCCTCTACCGGACAAGTGATGGTGGTGATGAGTTTTGGCGAAGACAATCAGCAGCAAGTTTGCGAGGTGATGGACGCTATTGCCGAGAAATTCGGCGAACGCATCACGTCGCTCAACTATGTGATAAACCTCAAGGTGAACGACACGATTGCCGACCAAGAGGTGGTGTGCCACCGAGGCATGCCCTACATTGAGGAGGAGATGGAGGGACTCCGTTTCCGAGTCGGCCCGAAATCGTTCTATCAGACCAATTCTCGCCAAGCCCACAAGCTCTACAGCGTGGCCCGCAAGATGGCGGAACTCACCGGCGAGGAACTGGTCTACGACCTCTACACCGGCACCGGCACGATTGCCAACTTTGTGGCACGGCGTGCGCGCCACGTGGTGGGCATTGAATATGTGCCGGAAGCCATTGCCGATGCCAAGGTGAATTCTGAAGTCAACGGCATCATGAACACGGAATTCTATGCCGGCGACATGAAAGATGTGCTCACTGCCGAGTTTCTCGATGAGCATGGTCGCCCCGACGTGATGATTGTTGACCCACCGCGTGCAGGTATGCACCAATCGGTGGTCGAGGTGATTCTCGCCGCCGAGCCCAAGCGCATTGTCTACGTGAGCTGCAACCCGGCCACACAGGCCCGCGACTTGCAGTTGCTGCACGAAAAATATGACATCACAGCCGTGCAACCCGTGGATATGTTCCCCCACACGGCACACGTGGAGAATGTGTGCCGCCTGGAGTTGCGCTAAAGAATACTCAGAGCCTTGAGCTCACGATACAATCGATTGACCGGCAGGCCCATTACGTTGTAAAAGCTGCCGGTCATTCCTTTTACGGCCACGGCGCCAATCCATTCCTGAATGCCATAGGCTCCGGCTTTGTCGAGGGGCGAGTAGCGCTCTACGTAGTAGGCTATTTCATCTGCGGTGATAGGCGCAAATTCCACCTTGGTAGACTCGGAGAAGGTGTGCACAGGCGCGTCCTTGCGACTGATGCTCACGCCGGTGACCACGGTGTGGACTCTGCCGGAGAGCTTGGCCAATGTGGCACAGGCATCGGCCGCATCGCGCGGTTTGCCAATCACTTCGCCATCGAGAATCACCACGGTGTCGGCCGTGATGAGCACATCGTCGGCGGCAAGGTCGGGCAGATATGGTGCGGCTTTGATTTGCGACAGATATGCCGGAATATCTTCCGCGGCCATCCCTTGCGGAACTATCTCATCCACGGAGCGCGAAGTGTCGACACGGAAATCCAAGTCGAGCATCGCGAGCAGTTCGCGGCGGCGCGGCGAACCGCTTGCCAGAATGAAATTACCAGCCATAAGCAGTGTCGTTGTGAAGCCATTGACCTTGGGCACGCATCACCTGCTCGATGACGTCGCGCGCCACACCCCCGCCGCCTTGGCAGGGCGAAATATATTTTGCCACCTCTTTAGCATCGTCGCTGGCGTCGGCCGGAACCACAGCCAAGCCAACCTCTTGGAGACACTGCACGTCGGGCAGGTCGTCGCCGAAATAAGCCACTTCATCGGGCTGCAAGTTTTGGTCGGCCATCCACTGACGCAAATAGTTTATTTTATAGGCAGCCTTTTGGAATATATCTTTGATGCCAAGCAACTCATAGCGCAGGCGCACTTCGCGAGTGTCGGCGCCGGTGATGATGGCCATTTTGTAGCCGTGTTTCACGGCCAATTGCAGGGCATAGCCATCTTTCACGTTGGCCATGCGCGAGGGGACGCCGTTGGCGTCGATGGGCACACAATTTGGTGAGAGCACTCCGTCGACATCGAAAACGAATGCGCGGATACGTGTTAGGTCGTAGTCAATTCGACTCATATTTTTATTTCCGTAAAAAGGTTCAAAATCTTTTGAGATAGGAAGCGGTAGGTGTCGGCCTCTTCGGGGGGCAATGCTGCGATATGTTTAGCAATGGTCTTGACATCGCCGCGGCGTGCCGGGCCTGTGATTGCGCTGTTGGGCGGCAACTGTTTGGTGCGTTCAAGGGTCACTTCAAGCAGCGGACGCAACACTTCAAAGTCTATGCCTGCACGCTGCAAAATGTCGTCGGCCACAGCCCAGAGATACATCACCATGTTGCACCCAACGACAGCTGCCGAATGGAGCTTCACACGATTCTCCGAACTGAGTTCGCGCACGTTTGGGGTGAGCCGGCGGGCCACAGAGAGCAGAAAATCGGTCACTTCGGGCGAATTGCCCTCGATGAACATCGGCACTTTCTGCCAATCCACAGCCAACTCCTTGCTCATGGTCTGCATGGGGTAGAACACGCCGTGGCGAGGAAATTTCTCCGCATCGAATGCCGACATTGCCACCGACCCGGCAGTGTGGGCCCACACTGCCTTGCCGGCCGAGGACACCGATGCAAGCACCGACGGAATAGCGTCGTCGCTCACGGCCACGATGATCAAATCGGCATCGTCGGGGCGCAAAGACGCGATGGGCTCGCCATGGTGAGGCGAGCACATCTGCACAATCTCGGCACCTACGGCGCTTAGGCCGTCGGCCATTCGTGTGGCAACGTTGCCGGTGCCGATAAAACTTACTCTGAGCATTGTTCGGGGTGGAACGAGCCAATGTGGACACGCTCCCAAAGCAGTTTTTCAACGTTTTGAGGTTGACGCACTTCGTCGGGATAGCCGAAGGTGATGATGCTGAGGGGCTGAATCTGTTCGGGGATGCCAAGCAGCTCGGCCACGATATCTTCGGCGGGAGTGCCGTCAGCGGCCAAGCGGCCATTGACTTCAATCCAGCAGGAGCCAATGCCGAGGTCGCGAGCCTGAAGCATCATATAGGCAGCGGCGATGGAGCCATCTTCTACCCACGTTTCGGAGCGGGTCACGTCGACGGCCACCACAACGGCCATGCGAGCTTTAGCCACGGGGAGAGCGCCGGCCTTTTTGCACTCGCTCAGACGTTGGAGCATATCGGGGTCATCAACCACGATGAAGTGCCAAGCGCGTGCACTTTTGCCGGTGGGGGAGAGGAGGCCGGCCTCAAGAATAGTTTTCACTTGCTCGGGATCGAGCTGTTGGTCGGTGTATCGGCGGATGCTGCGGCGCTCCACCAGGAGTTGGTGTAGTGATTGCATAAATTAAATATGTATTGATAGGATTAATCGTTGATAGAATATGAATGAGTCTTCGGCCACGTGGAAGTCGAGCGAGGCTTTGAGGTTCATCCAATCGTTGCGGAGAAAGTAGCCATAGACTTCGGTGCGGCTGTAGAATTTCGATGCGTAATATGGTTCGCCGTCGTTAAGCTGCGAGCGGAAACGGGAATACATGGGGAAGAGCGGATTTTTCGATGCATAGAGCGTGGATTTGGCTCCGATGCGCCACCACTCTGCGCCCACTTCGGCCCAGGCGCCGAGAGGCGAATGCCAACGGCCAAGACCGCGGTCGCGTGTCAGCGAGCCGAGCAGGCCCACTTGCGCGTAGAGTTTATCCATGGCCGGAGCCACGGTGGTTAAGTCAGCGCCAATGTAGGGGTTGTAGATGAAGTTGTCGACCACATACTGTCCTTCGGGGGCATGTTTCTGTTTGGCCAGATGGTTGAGCATCACGGTGCCTCCCAATTGCAGCCAGCGATTGGGGCGTTGCCATTGGCCTTGAAGCAGCAGCGCAAAGGCTTCGCGACGAGTTTCGCTCTGCATGCCACGCCAGTCGAGCATCAGTTCGGCAAAACCGTTATCCGAGGCATGTTGAATCAAAATTCCGCGGATGTTGCGCTGGAAATAGTTCACCGAGTCAGATGAGATATAGTTGGGCAATTCGCGGAAAAGCTGCGTGCGCGGCAACATACCCATAGCGAAGCGCCAGCGGGGTGAGCTATATTGATAGTAGAGGGTGGGCGAGACACGGTGGCCTTCCCATTCGCAACCGATGGGCTGCGTCCAAACCACGCCGCCCATCACGCGGTGAGTTCCTCCATCGAAGGAGATGCCCACCTCCGGCGATAGTTGCGTCAGAAAATATGTTTCGGCGGGCGAATAGGTGGCGTCGCCTTCGCGGTTGTCGAAGACGCTCTTAAATTCGCCGCCATATTCAAAGTGTTGAGCCGATGCGGGTGCGGCCGACAGCAGTAGCAACAGCGAGGCCACGGCCCAACGGAAATGAATATGATGAATGCAGAAACGGATGATTTCATAGATCATATAGGCAATGGCGCTGCCAATAATTCCGCCCACAATCAGGTCGCTGGGATAGTGAACGCCAAGATATAGCCGGGAGCAGGAGACCACAAAGGCCCAGATGAAAATGGCCCACGTGAACCATCGACGAGCGAACGCTCGCGACAGGAATGTGGCTATTGCAAAGGTGTTGGCGGCGTGACACGAAGGGAATGTGTAGCGCCCGGCGCGGTAGTTGTTGACCACCTGCACATACTCCGAAAAGGGGTTGTCGGGATTGGAGGGGCGCAGTCGCGCCACCAAGGGCCGAATCACCGAAGCACAGAGTTGATCGGTGAGCAAGATTACCAAGGCTGCGCCCACCAACACGGTCAAAGCCTTTGCCCAACCCAGATGATAGAAGAGCAGCCCAACAATCAGCGCATAGAGGGGGATCCACGTAAACCGATAGGTGACTATGAGCATCAGTCCGTCGAGCCACGCGGTGTGATGGCCGTTGAAAGCCAGCAGTGTTTGTTCGTCAAGTGATAATAGAAAGTCTATCATTTTGTGTTTGGAAACTCAGCCTTGATCACACGGTTGGCGAGTTTCTTGAGTGTTAATCTGTTATTTTCAAGCTTATTTTCGGCAGCGAGGATTTTGCTGCTCAGGGACTTGTTTTTTGTGTAGGCGGCGCGCATTTGCTCTAAGGCTTCGCTGTCGGCATTAAACGATTCAAGTGCATCAACGTAACGCTCCATGGCCTGCTGCGCATCGCCGGAGCGGAAGTCGCTCCAGTAGTGGTAGATTTGTCCGTTGGGGAACGTAAATTCAAAGTCATATTCTCCGCGCGACGCGCCGGGGGTAGACTCGTCGAGGAGCAAACGCTTGCGATAGGTGGCGAGGGTCTGCTCATCGGGCCAAGTCAGGGAGATGTTGGAGAGCGAAGCCAGCGCCGCCAGATTGGGGGAGTCAACGTCGACGTTTGTGCGCATCTCCGCAGGGATGAACACGTAGATGGTCACTTTGCCGGGGATGCCGGTGCGATCCGAGGCCCACCAGCCTAAGCCGGAGACCTCGTCAATGGCCAGCATATAGTCGTTGGCCGGAGAATTGTAGGGCATGCCCATATTCTGCGGCGAAAGGAATCCGGAATCATCGCGGCGCGACACGTAGAGGTCATATCCGCCAAGCGAGTCATCGCCTTTGGTGGCATAATAGAGCGTCACGCCGTCGGTCATCAGAAATGGATAGTTGGCCACTCCGCCGCAGTTGAGTTGGTCACCAAGCGGGGTGGGGCTGTTCCATGTACCGTCGGTGAAACAGCTGCTCTGCATCAGTCCTATGGGAGCACCCCAAATCATCGTGGTCTCCTTTTCAGGCAGATAAACCACTGTGGGATCTGCAGCTTCAAAGCCCTGAGGCAACGTTGCTTTCGGATCGCAGAGCACACCGGCCGATGGATCGAGATGGAATGCCTTGAAGAAGTCGGAGCTATCCACCGTAATGCTGTCGATCACCACAATCTGCTCCACACGTTGCATCATCTCATCCATGCGCTGAGCCGTGTGGCGCATCGACTCCACCCGCTCGTCGGTAGAGGCGCGGCGACGGCGCATCTCCGTGTCGTAGTCGGAGAGGAATTTCAGGGCCTGTGAGGGCTGATAGTTGGCAATGGCTGATTGCGCCGACTCCAGAAGCTGCTGAGGGTCGGGGCGTTTGGTTGATACTTTTGCACTAAGCGGGGCACTCAGAGCAAGGAGCAGAGCGGATGTTACGATGGCTTTCATGACCTACAAAGTTAATTATTTTTCTCGAGAAAACGGGCGCCCGGTGAGGAAATTTCACATTGTGAAAAAATATGTAGCGAAACAGGGATGAATTTTGAGGCTTTTTTCGTAAATTTGCGGAAAGTTTCAACCCTCACGCAACACAAGCGAATTTATGAAGACAAAAAGTCTGGTGTCTATCGACGACATCTCTAAAGAGGAGATTCTGCGGATTCTCCACGCCGCTCAATATTTTGAGCAAAACCCTAATCATAAGATACTCGATGGCCGAGTAGTTGCAACTCTGTTTTTTGAACCGTCCACCCGCACACGCTTGAGTTTTGAAACTGCGGTGAACCGCCTGGGCGGCAAAGTGATTGGCTTCAGCGATCCTGCAGTCACATCCACATCCAAGGGCGAAACGCTCAAGGACACCATCATCATGGTGAGCAACTACGTTGACCTGATCATTATGCGTCATTACTTGGAAGGTGCGGCGCGTTATGCCACTGAGGTGACCGACATCCCCATTCTCAATGCCGGCGACGGTGCAAATCAACACCCCTCGCAGACGATGCTCGACCTCTATTCCATCTACAAAACACAAGGCACGCTCGACGGACTGACCATCACCCTGGTGGGCGACTTGAAATATGGCCGCACAGTTCACTCGATGCTTATGGCCATGCGCCACTTCAACTCAACGTTCCGCTTTGTGGCTTGTGACGAACTGCGAATGCCCGACGAATACAAGAAATTTTGCGACGAAAACGGCATTCGCTATACGGAGCACAAGGAGTTTGACGCCGACGTGATTAACACCAGCGACATTATCTATATGACCCGCGTGCAGCGCGAGCGCTTCACCGACATCATGGAATATGAACGCGTGAAAGACCTCTACACATTGCGCAACTCAATGCTCGCCGATTCGCGCGACAATCTGAAGATTCTGCACCCACTGCCGAGAGTCAACGAAATAGACCGCGACGTGGATGAAAATCCCAAAGCATATTATTTCCAGCAAGCCAAAAACGGCCTTTATGCCCGCGAGGCTCTGATTTGTCGTTCACTTGGTATTGAAGTTCCCATCAAAGATTAAGCAGTTATGACGAACAACAAGAAAGAACTGGCCGTTGCCGCCCTGCAAAACGGCACCGTCATCGATCATATTCCAGCCAACGCCCTCTTCAATGTGGTGCGTCTGCTGGGCATCGAGCAGCTCGACACCCACGTGACCATCGGCAACAACCTGCCGAGCAAACGCATGGGCGCGAAGGGCATTGTGAAAGTGGCCAATGTGGAATTTCCGCAAACCGTGATTGACCGCATTGCCATCATTGCTCCGACGGCCGTGGTCAACATTATCCGCAACTACGAAGTGGTGGAGAAACGCCAAGTGGTGCTCTCCGACACGTTGACGAATCTCGTGAAATGCGACAACCCCAAGTGCATCACCAACAATGAGCCGATGCACACCCGCTTCAGCGTGGTGGACCGCGACCCCGTGACCATCCGCTGCCACTATTGCGGCCACACCATCACCGCCGACAAGGCTCACATCATCTAAACAGACGACGATGAGCGGAAAGGTGATGTGGCGCCCAGGCACAATGGTCTATCCCGTGCCGGCCGTGTTGGTTAGTTGCGGCAACAGCGAGAAGTCGAATCTCTTCACCGTGGCTTGGACCGGAACAATATGCTCCGATCCGGCCATGCTCTACATTTCGGTGCGCCCCGAGCGCGCATCGTATGAGCTCATCAAAGAGCAGATGGAGTTTACGGTGAACCTGACCACCCGTCAGCTCTGCCGCGCCACCGACTGGTGTGGCGTGCGCTCCGGCCGCGACTACGACAAATGGCATGAAATGGGGCTGACCGCCGCACCCGGCGTGAAAGTAGCCTGCCCTCACGTGGCCGAATCGCCCATGAGCATAGAATGTCGGGTGAAGAGCATCGTGCCGCTGGGCACTCACCATATGTTTATCGCAGAGGTTCTATCCGTCTTGGCCGATGAACAATATCTCGACCCAACCACCGGAGCCTTCGACATGGAGCGCGCCGGGCTGATTGCCTACGCCCATGGTGGCTACTACACCCTTGGCGAAAAACTGGGGAAATTCGGTTTCTCCGTACAGAAAAAGAACAACAAACATTAAACTCATAAACCTCAAAAATGAAACGCGACACTGAAATTTTTGACATCATCGAGCAAGAAAAGCTGCGCCAACACAAAGGCATTGAGCTGATTGCTTCGGAAAACTTCGTGAGCGAGCAAGTGATGCAAGCCATGGGTTCCTGCCTGACCAACAAGTATGCCGAAGGCTACCCCGGCCACCGCTACTACGGCGGTTGCGAAGTGGTGGACAAGGCAGAGCAACTTGCCATCGACCGTGTGAAACAACTCTTCGGCGCAGAATACGCCAACGTGCAACCCCACTCCGGAGCACAGGCCAACATGGCCGTGTTCATGGCCTGCCTGAAGCCCGGCGACAAGTTCCTGGGCCTGAACCTTGCTCATGGCGGCCACCTGAGCCACGGTAGCCCCGTGAACTTCAGCGGCCTGATGTATAAGGCTCTCGAGTACAACGTCAAAGAGAGCGACGGCCGTATCGACTACGACCAGATGGAGGAAGTGGCTCGCCGCGAACGTCCGAAATTGATCGTCGGCGGCGCCAGCGCCTACAGCCGCGAATGGGACTACGCTCGCATGCGTCGTCTGGCCGACGAAATCGGTGCCATCCTGATGATTGACATGGCTCACCCCGCAGGCCTCATCGCTGCCGGAGAGCTCGACAACCCCGTGAAATATGCCCACATCGTCACCTCCACAACCCACAAGACTCTCCGCGGCCCGCGCGGCGGCCTGATTCTCATGGGCAAGGACTTCGACAATCCCTGGGGCAAGACCAATCCCAAAGGCGAAATCCGCAAGATGTCGGCCGGATCAAAATATCCCGGGCGACTTTATTCAAACGGAAGCTGCCCTTGGATTCG
>CAZJWM010000050.1:0-15254 GCA_964549975.1 uncultured Bacteroides sp.
TGCCCTTGAGGGCTTCGGCGATGGGGCCGTTAACGTTGGCAACGGCTTTCTGTACGCCCTTGCCCATGTAGCGAGACTTGTCGCCGTCGCGGAGCTCGAGAGCTTCGTTCACGCCGGTGGATGCGCCCGAAGGTACGGATGCACGGCCACGTGCACCGCTTTCGAGGATTACGTCAACTTCAACTGTGGGGTTGCCGCGGGAGTCAAGCACCTCACGACCAATGATTTTTTCAATCTTCATGATTAAAATTTTTATGGGGGTTTGGAATTGTTTGTTTCAGTGGTGCAAATGTACGATTTTTTTTTGACAATTCCACAAATTATGACCCACAATGTGCGCGAAACCCCCGGCGCGCAGAGCGGGCCGGGGGGCGACGCGCCGCCGACTCTCGTCGGGGGCGTAGGTGAGTTGATAAAAAAACTTTTACTTATCTATATCATTTACGAATTTTGATTCCGCGTTGGATGTAGATGCCGTGGGCCGAGGGGGTGGCGATGCGGCGACCTTGCAGGTCGAAGTAGACGGCGTCGGCGGCACCGGTGGCGTCGGCGTTGAGTTCGCTCAGCGAGGTCACTACGCTCACCACTGAGAATGTCTGATCTTCGGTGTCGGCTTCGGAGAGGTCGATGGCGAAGCTGTCAACCGACGTTGTGGAGGCAGCGTCGACGGTCTGCTTCGACACGGAGAGGATGGGCACGTTGGGGGCCAACAGGGTGCCTTCGGAGATTTTGCCAAAGGCAATCTTCGAGGAGGCATCGTCAGCGCCTTCGGCGTCAGAGACGCGGCGGATGGCGGGAGCCTGGGCGGCGGTGGTGGCGGCAGAGGGTGCGTAGACGTAGTTGTCGGTGTCGGTCAACTTGCGGGCCAAGGTTTCGCCGGCAAAGTCGGCGGAGGTGGTGAATGTCGAGGCGGTGGTGGCGGCGTCGGCAATTTCGAAGCTGACGGTCTCAGCGTCGGTGGCCACCATGATGGGGGTGCCTGCGGGATAGGTTTCGCCGGCCTCGGCCTTGTGGATGGTGAGGTTGGTGCCGTTGAGGCTGCCCACGTAGCAGTCAGCGCCTTCGGGGATGGTCAGGGCCACGGGCACGCAGATGGTGCCCACGCCGCCGTTGATTGCCACGGGCAGCGAGGTGACCTTCTCAAGGGCAACGCTTGAGAGGTAGGCGGTGTTGCTCTCGCCATAGTTGATGGCGTATTTACCATAACCGATTGTTTGGTCGGCGGCGATGGCCATTGTCTCGGGGGTGTTGTCGTCGATGGTCGAAGCGGTGGCAAAGCCGTTAGCGCCGATGAAGGCGTAGCCGTTGACGTAGTCGGCCATTTGGCCGTCGCCATACCACATGATTGAGTTGTTGGTCAGCGAGGACTCCAAACTGAAGATACCGGCAGCGGTGAGGTAGTCGCCGCTCGCGCTCTTGATGCGGAAGTAGGAGTTGGCCTCGGGCATGTTCAGGGTGAAAGTGCGGTCGGCGGCGGGAGTGGCGATGAGGTCGCGATAGGCAGCGGCCACGGTGTCAAACTCGGAGTCGTCGGAGAGTTGGCCGAATTCGGTGATTTTGGCGGCGAAGCTGCCGGAATATTCGCTCAGGCCGGAGCCGATGGTGCGGCCGTCGGCCAGGGCTGTTGCGGCCGACTTAGCGGCGGCGTAGACTGTGGCCTGATCGTCGGCGGTCATCTCTTCGATGGTCCAGTTGGTGAGCACGTTGGTGCTCCAATTGGGGTCGGCATAGAGCTGAGCGGGAGAGAGGTTATTGTTGTGGACATAGCCGTCGGAGGCACGGAAGATGAAGTAGTCGGTGCCGCTGATGGTGTTGCGCACCATGGCATACATCTCGGGGTCGGCGTCGGCCATGGAGATGCGAGCGTTGGAGTTGGCAACCGCCGTGGCGAGATATTTGCCGTTGAAGGGGTTGTAGAGCGCGGCTTGCAGGCCGTTTTCGAGCGAGCCGGTGAGGGTGATCTTCCAGATGGCGTTGTGGTCGAGTGTGGCGTCGCAATTGCTCAACACGGCATTGTAGGTGGCGTCGGTGGTGTATGTGCCGCCGAGATAACGGCTGTTGCCGGCGTTTTGGATTTTGTAGAGTTTGCCGCTATATTTCTCAATCACGGGGGCGGAGAGCGTCGTGTAGGCGTCGGCCACAATCTTTTCAATCTCGGCTTCGGCGGTGGCGAGTTCGGCCTTGGTGCCGGCGGTCAGGGCGTTGATTTGGTCGATGTAGCTCTGGCGGTCATAACCGCTGATGGTCACGCCATAGATGGTGGCAACGCTCTCTTCGGGGATGCGGGCCACAGCAGCAGCCTTCTCCTCGCGCAACTTGATGGCCACCAAACTCTCAGCCTTGAAGATACGCACATATCCGGAATACTGATTACCGTAATACGATGTCATATTGGCAGCGTTTCTAAACATACCAACACCTGCTGTTCCAAACTTAGTGCTGCAGAAAAGGAACGCATAAGGATTAGAGCCATGGTGAATGTAGAACACGCTCTGGTCTGTGGTGCTTCTCAGGGTAGATTTCACAACTTCGGCGTTGGTTTGGTCATCGATGGCCGTGCCCAGGGTTTGAGTGAGTCCAAGAGTTGTGAAGTCGCCCCAAGGAAGATATTTGTCGCCGGACTTGAATGTGCAGACTTGTCTTGAGGCGTGTGTTTCAGAGCCGTATGTACCCGTATCAGACACGGTGCAGACGTTTGCTTCGGTGTTGCCTTCTGCACCATCCCAAGCTGCGGAGCTGAGGTCGGCGGTGGTGAGTTCCGATTCTGGGCGCCACACAAGATTGGTATTGGTGGCATCGTGAGTCACGTAGTAATCACCGGGCCATTCCGTAGCGTCGCAATACGTCTTGATAAGGAATTTGTAGCCGGGTTGGATTTCGGTGGGGTCGGCCACGCTGGTGATGCGATATTCCTCGCCGTCAATGGTCCACGGCGTCAATGTCACCTTATAAATCACTATATAGCCGGAATAAGTAGCATTGTAATACTGCGTCATGAAAGTAGTCGACGAATATGTGCCAATACCGGAAGTATAATTCAGCAGATAGGAGTAGCCGTTCGTGCCATAGTGCACGTAAAACACAGCCTGTTCGTCTGTTGCATATGTCGATTTCACGAGTTCGGCACAAGCATCATTGCTTGAAGCGGCTGAAAGCAGATTCTCAGTCGTAACGCAAGTTGAAGCTGTGCAATTCCAGCGCAGGTAGCCACCGTCTGCTTTGAAGGCCACGTTGAGGGTCTCGGAGTGGTTCTCTGAGGTGGTGGTGAAGTTTGAGCAGCCGACGGTGACGCCGGTTTCTACGCTCCAAAGGGCGTCGGCGAGGTTGTCGGCGGTGATGGCACTCTCAGCGGTGTTGTAGATGGCCTGGGTGTCGCTGTGGGTGAACACGAATTGCGACGACCAGTTGGTGCTGTAGGTGCGAATCAGGTAGTGGGTGTTGGCATCGGAGTCGGTGATGTCGCTCACGGAGGTCACCGGGGTGAGCGTGTAGATGCCGTCGGAGGTGGAGTAGCTTGTGTCGAGGGCTTGCGCGCCGAAGGGCAATGCGCAGAGGGCCGCAGAAAGCATACTCATGAGTAGCTTTGTTTTCATAAGTGGAAAAAGATGTGTTAAATTATTAGTAAATATGAGTTACCCAAATATGAGCGGCGGGCGGGCCGATGCTGACGGCTCGGCCCGCCGCAGATTTAGCTGTGTTTTAGTCGATTCGGAGTTTGCCGTCTTCAACCTTCACTTGCTTGAGGCCGCTGCGGTTCACGAGGCGGCGACCGAGCAGGTCGTAGGTTTGACGGCCGGAGGTGCGTTCCACCACCACGGTCTTCAGGCCGGAGGTGCCGCTTTCGTCGCCGGAGCGCAGGTCGAGGAGGAAGTCGCCGCCCTGGCTACCGTTGGCCACGGGGATGGCGATGGATTGCGCGGTTGACTCGCCCAACACTGCGGTGGGCACGTCGATCACGGCACTGTTGGCGGCCACGTCGTCGCCCTCGCTGAGGGCTGCGAAGGCCACTGTGGGGGTGTCGGCACTCACCTGCGCTGAGGTCAGCGCGGGAGCGGCGGCCGAGGTTGCAGCGCTCTTGATGAAGGATGTGGTGCCTTCGGTGGCGGCAAAGGGCGCCCAAGCCACGGAGGCGTGAACGGCCTCGCCGACGTAGTTGGCGTTAGCCGAGGTGGCGTCGTAGTCGATGGCGAAGTTCACCGTTGAGCCGGCAGCGGCTTTGATGAGGAAGGGGGTGCCTGCGGCGTAGGTCTCACCGGCCGAAACTTGGTGGATGGTGAGGATGCCGTCTCCGTAGGTGGTGACGAAGAATTCGGCACCGGCCACGGTGGGCACGGTCACGGCCACGGGAGCGGCAAACGATGCGCGACCGTTAGCGTCTACGCTCACGGGCAGCGAGGTGACGTATTCGAGGTTGACGTTGCTCCAGATGTAGCTCTTGAGCGTGGCAGCATCGGCTGCACCGCCATTGACCACATTGCCGTCGCCGGAGCAGGCCATCACGCGAGCCGACTCAATGTCGGTGCCCTGGATGCCGTAGCGCAGGTGGTAGGCGCCGCTCTCGGCCAGTGCGCCTTGGAAGCCCACGATGGTGGCCACTGAGGCGTTGTCGGCAGCGGTGCCCTGGTGGAAACCGAGCATACGGCCGGAGCCATTGTAGGCGTAGCGGCCTTCGGGATAGCTCAGCAGATGGCCGTAGGAGCTGTCGGCGGCAGGTTCGTAATAGAAGATTGTGGAGGCCTCGTTGTCGCCGGTTTTGGAGGCGACGCACACGGCCTGATAGTCAGTGCCGGAGTTGACGGTGTTCTCCTTGCAGGTGGAGGAGAGATAGGTGGGAGTGCCGTTAAACGTGGAGGTGTACGTGCTGTTGGTCACGTAGCCGTCGGATGCGCGCACGCGGATGTAGCGGCCAAACTTGGGTGTGTTGATGCTCACGGAGCTCACTGCGGCTTGCAGACGAGCCAGCGCCAGCGCACATTCGAGTTCGTCGTAGGTGGTGGAACCGTCGGCCAACATCTCCTCGAGGAGCTTGATGTCGGCGTCCCAGCCGTCGTAGTTCAGCGAATATTGGCCGAGGTCGTTGCCCATGTTCAGGTCTTTGAGTTGCTCTTGGATTGAGGCCAATTGCTCTTTGAAGGAGTCGCGATAGTCCACGGAGCCCTCTTCCACTTTGTAGATGATCACGTAGGGGCTCCAGCTTGCGTTGTAGTAGCTGGGCGCATTTGCCGAGCAGCTGAAGTGACCGAAGGCGCCGGAGGTGGCGGCAAAGAGGCTCTGCACCAGGTTGGTGGTGTTAGACGAGTTGGTGGAGTAGAAGTGCATCCAGAAGAGCGCGGAACCGTTGGCGGCCACGTCGCTGCCTTTGATCACTTCAAACTGGGTGTTATTCGTAGATTCGTCGCCGAGGGCGTAGGTCGAAACAACGGTAGAGGGTTGCGAAAGCACCATATATTTGCCGGTGGACTCGCCGCTCTGGAATTGAAACGAGGCGCCGGAGCCGTCGGTGGCGTGGGTCTGCGTGCAGCTCACGGCCGTGGAGAGCTGTTTGGCATACCAGATGCACGATTCCAGGTCGGAGTCGGTGAGGTCGGTGCGCAGTTTGACGGTGAAGTTCGTGTCGTCGTGGGTGAGGATGAAGGTGTAGTCCCAGTTGGTGTTGTAGACCTGCATCACGTAGCGCTTGCCATCTTCGATTTCGGCGGCGGAGCTGATGGGCACGAACTTATAGTCCACGCCGTCAACTGTGGAGTTGGTGGCCGAAAGTGTCTGAATGGCCGAGGAGAGGGTCGTCAGCGACGAGGCTTGCGCCGAGTAGCTGTCGGCAGCGGCTGTTGAGCCTTGCAGCAGGGCGTTGGCCGAGTCGATGGAGGCTTGCAGGCGGGCCTTGTAGGCGGCGCTCACTGTGGCCGACGAGGCCACGGATTTGGCCGAGGTGACGGCTTTGCCCAAGGTGTTGCGCGCGTTGATGGCGGCATATTGGGCGTCGAATTCGTCGTCGGTCTGCGCTTTTGCGCCGTCGATATATTGAGCGAGAATTTGCGCGATTTTGTTGTAGCCTTTGCCGTAGACGTAGTTCGAGGGCATATAGGCGGAGTTGGGCGTGGAGCTCGCTGTGGCCAGCGGGTTGAAGATGTCCACGTAGGTGGCGCCGGTTTCGGTGGCCAGGGCCTTAAATTGCTCGTTATATTGCTGAGTGAGGGTGTTGGTGGCGGTGGTCCAGTGAGGCGTCAGCGACAGGATGTAGATCTTGGCGTTGGGCGCCAGCGACTTAGCCTTTGCGATGAGCGAGGCGTAGCTTGTCTTCACTGTGGCGGCAGCGGTGCTCTGGCCGAGCTCGTAGGTGCCCACATAGAAGAAGATTTGCTTCGGCGCCACTTTGCTCATCTTGGAGCTGTCGGTTGAGAACATGTTTTCCAACACTGTGGTATACGTGTCGATCGACATGCCGCCGTAGCCCCAGGCCCAGCCGCGGTTTTTCACGTTGGCCATGCCGCCGAGAAGTTCGTGCCATTCGCCGCCGTTGATCATTTCGTCGCCGAAGATCCACACGTCGTTGGCGTAGCTTGGCAGCTCGCAAAACATCTGATTGCGCATGCCGTTGGCGGAGCCGACGTTGCAAGCGTTGTTGGTCATCTGGTCGCCGTCGATGAGCGAAGACTTGAGGGTGGAGTCGCCGGCCACGCTCACCACCTTGTCACACCAGATTTTGTAGCCTTTGGGGCCGAGGTGGAGGTTGTCAAGGGAGATTGCGCCGGTGGTGATGCCCATCAGGTCGTTGTAGAGGTCGAGATAGTAGACGGTCTTGTTGTCTACCAACGTCTGATATTGGGTGTTCAGCGCGGTGATATCGGCCAAAGTGCGATAGCCCACGGTGGAGGGAAACACCGAGGTGATGTAGATTTTGGTGTTGGGCGATTCATCTTTCACGCGTTCCACCAGGGATTTGACGTTGGCAAAGGCCACGTCGCCGGAAATCTGGCTGCCGAGGTCGTTGGTGCCGATCATCACGAAGATTTTGGCAGGGTGACCGATAAGCCAGTTTTCAATATTTTCGAGGGTTTCGCCGGAGAGCGCACCGGAGTTGCCGCGGTTAAGGCAGCGTGCGTCGTCACCAAAGGTCTCAGCCCAAGAGCCCATGTTGGTGATGGAGTTGCCCACAAATACGATGCTCTGCTCTGTGACACGGCCGGCCTTAAACGAGTCATA
Organism: uncultured Bacteroides sp.; assembly: GCA_964549975.1. Lineage (GTDB taxonomy): Bacteria > Bacteroidota > Bacteroidia > Bacteroidales > Muribaculaceae > UBA3263. Next base: position 7,204 of record CAZJWM010000050.1, read on the forward strand.
GCGGTGGAGCTTGAAAGCGTCGTCAGCGGTAGCCCAAGGAGCGGAAGTCAGTGCAGCCAATGCTGCAAAAAGTAGAGTCCGTAATTTCATTTAGGGTTAAAGTGATTAATGTGTAGGTTAATGATTATTCGGTTCGATTAGCAATTCGCAAATATACGCATTAATTTGTTACCCCCCCTTAATTCCTGTTAAAGTTTCTTAATCGCCCTCAAATCCCCTCACCAACGCCCCTTAAACTCCTGATTCCCTCAAAACTTTCCGCCCTCGAGTGTTGCGCGATTGAGAAAAAAGTTGTAGATTTGCGGTGTCAAAATTGGGCGGCACTCCTTCCTCGCCGCATGAGAAACCAAAAACAAACCCTTAATTACACATTCTTTTTCATCACAGACTAATGAATCAATCCCTCCGAAAACTGCTTGGCGCGGCCTCTCTCGCGCTCCTAATCGGCTCATCCGCTTGGGCCGACGAACCCTTTCGCGCTCACCGCTACGACTCCTTCAAGGCTTGCGAAGTCACCTCGGAAAGCATCGTCTTTATCGGCAACTCCATCACCAACATGGGCGAATGGTGGGAACACTTCTCGGCCAACCCCGTGGTGGTCAACCGCGGCAACTCCGGCTGCTATTCCTACGAGAGCCTCGACGAACTGGAGTCGGTGTTGATTGGCCGTCCGCGCGCCATCTTCGTGATGGTGGGCACCAACGACATCGGCGGTCTGGTGGGCGAACCCGCCGACGTGGCCGCCAACACCCGCCAAATCATCAACCGAATCCAACGCGAATCGCCCAACACTCAGATTTTCATCACCTCGGTGTTTCCCTCCACCAACGGCTATCGCAACCTCACCAACCTTGGCGAAATCAACTCGCTGCTGAAACCGCTCTGCGAGGAAACCAATGTGACCTACGTTGACCTCTGGGACGACCTGATGGGCATCGTCAACGGCGGCGGCCTCTCGCTCGACGCCCTCCACGTCAACCCCAAAGGCTACAAAATCTGGGCCGAAAAGGTGGCCCCGCTCCTCGACGGACTCACCTCGGTGTTCAACGACAGCTATATGACGCTCAACCAGAGCGGCCTCTCCTATGCCTACGGCATGCGCTCGCAGCTCTTCGGCGTACTCCCGGTGAAATCTGATGACGTGCTCATCATCGGCGACGAAATGGTCCACGGCGGCGAATGGCACGAACTGCTCCACTCTTCGCGCGTGAAAGGCCGCGGCATCTACTGGGGCTACGGCGGCTGCTCACTGGCTCAATATAAGACGATGCTCACCGCCATCCTGGAGACCAACTCCGGCATCAAGCAGTGCCCCAAGCAGATTTACCTCTACATGAACACCACCGTGGTGAACGGCACCTCCGACCTCGCCACCGAAAAGACCAACTATGAGGCCGTCGTCACCGAAGCCAAGCGCCTGGCCCCCAACGCCGAAATCTACATCCTCAGCGCCACGCCTCACGCCAACTCGACCTACAACACCCGCTCGGCCTCGTTCAACGCCAAACTCAAGGAGATTGCCGACGCCACCGACGGCGTCAACTACGTGGACCTCTACACCACCCTATCCAACGGCACCGACATCGACTCAAATAACTATGTCACCGCCACCGGCTACCACCACATCGCCCAAATCCTGGCCAAAACCATCGGCGACGACGTGACCGTGGACACCGACGAACAATTCTCCAACCGCTACGCCACCATCAACGCTCGCCAAATCGTGGGCCGCGCCATCGACACGGCCACACTGCTGCCTCAAGGCACCACCACCGGCACATGGTCGGCCTCGGCCCTGGCTCCCCTGACCGACAAAATCGACGCAGCCTACACTCTGCTGGCTGCCGACGACGCCTCGCTCTCGGAACTCCAATCTCTCGGCGCGGAACTCTCCACCGCCACAACCACAGCGCGCCAAGCCATCAACCAACCCGTTGAGGGCAAATGGTATACCATCACCACCCCGCGCCGCAGCTCCTACTACACCTCGCTGACCGACGCCTCCACAGTGGTCGGCGTAGCCGACAACGCCAAGAGCACCGCCGCCCAATGGGCCTTCGAACCCCGCACCGACGGCACGTTCAACATCGTGAACCGCTGCTACGGCACCTACATCAGCCCCTCGGCCTCGTCAAACAGCGCCGTCAAAGCCGTGAAAGATACCCCCTCGCAGGGCTGGACTCTCACCGCATCGTCGACCACAGGCCTCTACATCATCACCTCAGGCACAACCCAGCTCAACCAAACCAACGCCTCGCTGGGCGCCTACATCTACAACTGGGGCTACAGCTCCGTGACCACCGGCGAATTTAACAACACCGACACCGGCTGCGAATTCTGCGTCACCGAACTCCCCGACGACGCCTCCGCAATCGACCCCGACAAAATCGTGAACGACCCTACCCCGTCGACCGCCACCGAAATCTATTGGCACACCTTTTCCACCCCGCTGCGCGACTCTCGCTATCTCTATGAGAACACCGACAACACGCTCTACGGCGGCGCCGACTCCGAAGCCGACAAAGCCATGTGGAAAATCCTCACCCGCACCGACGGCTCCTACGACATCGTGAACCGCGCCTCCGGCCGATTCATCGACCCATCGTCGGCCGCCGCAAACTCGCAGCTCTCCACCTCCGCCACCTCTCCCGCGGCCGGTTGGCAATTCCTCGACGCCGCCACCGACGGCTACTACATCATCACATCAGGCACAACCCAGTTCAACCAAACCAACTCCGGCCTCGGCTACAAGGTCTACAACTGGGGCTACGGCACCGCCACCGCCGGCGCGTATAACACCTCCGACACCGGCTGCCAATACCTGATTCACGTGGCCGACGTCGAAACCCTCAGCAGCTCCATCAGCGAAGTGGCCGCCCCCACCCCGGCATCCACCGAAGCCTACGACCTGCTTGGCCGTCGCCTGACCAACCCCTCCGCCTCCCAACTCCGCATCTCCGGCGGCAAACTCGTCCGCTAACCAAGAGCTAAGAGCAAAAAGCACGGCGGCATCGCGCTCCCACGCGGTGCCGCCCCTTTTGCGCCTCATTTTCAGGCTGTTTTTTGGAAGATTTAATCTAAATTGCTATCTTTGCACTGAAAAAATGGTCACCAAACGCCACCGTTTTTTCAGTAGAAACGACTAACAGCTTGATTATGAACATCTCCAGAAACGAATACGTCGACAGATTGTACGCCAAGCGTTGGAACGGCAAAGTCAAAATAGTGACCGGAATCCGACGTTGTGGCAAGTCGTATCTTCTCTTCACGCTCTTCAAAAATCGCTTGATAGCCGACGGCGCTCAAGCCGACGAATTTATAGAAGTGGCTCTCGACAGGAAATCCGACATCAAGTTTCGCAATCCCAACGTGCTTTACGATTACGTGATAGAGCGTTCTGCCAACCCCGACAAACGCTACTACGTGCTCATCGACGAAATTCAGCTCTCATACAAAGTAAAGAACGAGGATATCGACCCGGCAATGGTGGCCGACGATGACGTGGAGCTGCTCTACACGTCGTTTTACGACATACTCAACGACCTGATGGCACGCCCCAACCTCGACGTCTACGTCACGGGCTCAAACTCGAAAATGCTCTCCAAAGACATAGTGACCAACTTCCGCGACCGCGGATCTGAAATACAGGTCTACCCCCTGTCGTTCTCCGAATTTCTTGCGGCATCAAACTTGGAAAAGGCCGACGCGCTGGAGGAATATCTGACCTACGGCGGTATGCCTCTGGCCGTGCTGGAGCCGAATGAGAAGGAAAAACGCAAATATCTGCAAGGGCTGTTTGCCAACGTCTATCTGAAGGATATCGTGGAACGTTATGGCCTGAAAGACGACAGCGTCTTGAGTGCGCTGGTCGATGCTCTGTCGTCGGCCATCGGCTCACTGAGCAATCCCAACCGACTCGCCAACACCGCCGGTTCGCTGATGGGCAAAACCACGTCGAGCAACACCATCTCCGAATATATCAACTATCTCGAAGACTCTTTTCTATTTCAAAGCGCAAAACGCTGGAACGTGAAAGGCAGAAAATATTTCAACACCATTCAAAAATATTATGCCATGGACCTTGGCCTACGCAATGCCCGCCTAAACTTCCGCCAACAAGAGCGCTCCCACCTGATGGAGAATATGATCTACAACGAGCTTATTCGGCGTGGCTACTCCGTCGACGTGGGCATCGTGGAGCTTCGCAACATGGTTGACAGCAAGCGCACGCAATTGCAATACGAAATCGACTTTGTGGTGAACGTGGGCAATAGCAAAGTCTACATCCAATCTGCGCTCAATGTCGACACCCCGGAGAAAAAGGCACAAGAGACGATGTCGCTGCACAACACCGGCGACTTCTTCCGCAAAATCGTGGTGGTCGACGGAAACGTCAAGCCATGGACCGACGACGACGGCATCGTCTACATCGGCGTGATTCCTTTCTTGCTCGGCGAAGGCCTATAGCCTCCCTCTCCTTAGTGGGAGATGGCGTAGGAGAAGCCGAGGCTCAACACTTCGCGCAGCTGAATCTTGTGCCACTTGGTGTCGTCGCGGCGAGGCGACGAGGTGTCGTAGCGCGCGTCGATGTTCACGTTGGCCGTCAGAAAGCGGTTGATGGTGAATTTGATGGTGTTTTGCCAGTCGACTTGCAGATAGGAGTAGTCGGTGAAGGCAAAGACGCGCGAGGTCCACGCCACATTGTAGCAGATGGTCCAGTTCCAAGTCATGTCGATGGTCGAACCGTAGGCGCTCACCGACTTGCGGCCCTCTTCAATGCCGAATGAGGTCTCGTCAATCTGACGGTCGATGCAGGTCTTGAGGTTGTAGGATATCGGCGCTATGGTGGCGTTGAGGTTGAATTTGCTCTTGGTCAGGGTGTAGGTCATACCAAGACCCACGTTCAATTCGCCGGGCGAGAAAAGCGACGCCGTGCGAGTGAGCGTGCCCGACTTGTAGCCGTTAAACACCGGCGTCTTCAGCATGCCGTTGATGGTGTAATACCAGTGCGTTCCGGCCTTGTAACCGAATTTGGAATTCACCTGAAAGAGGTTTTCCGTGAGGTTGTAGTTGCGATATTCGTCGTCTGGCGAACTGGTCAGCGCCGTGCGCCATTGGAAGGTGTTCTCAAACAGCAGTTTGGGATAAAACTTGGTGTTGAGTTTGGTGGTGTAGTTGATGTCGAGAATCATGTTCAAGGCGCTGTTGCCGCCTTGATACCAGTTGGGCGACACGTAAGCCTGCGAAAATTGCAGCGCAAAGTTGAGCTTGTTGATCCAGCGCTGGCGGTCAAGTTCCACTTGCGCCATGTTGATTTGCGACGTCTGCGGCTTCACCTCCTTGACAATCACGCGCGCCGTGGAGGGGTCGACGAGCATCTCATATTGCTTGGGCACCTCGGGCAACGTGGCATGATTATATCGCACCAAGTCGGGGCGCTGCATGGCCAGACGCTGACGCATATGCGCCGTGGCGTTATACATCCACACCTGGCGGTCCAACCGGTAGGTGGGCGAATAGTTCACGTCGCTGGGGCGGGCCATCAAGTCGACGTCGTCGGCGACCTGCTCATAAGGCTGATAGACGGCCGGCAGAAACAGCGACGAAGGCAGCGCCACGGGGAAACAGGCCGGACGCGTGGAGTCGTTGTCGGCGGCAATCACCTCGGCAAGTTCTTCGGGCAGAACTTCCTCTTCTTCGTCGGCGAAGTCATCATCGTCTTCAATATAAACTTGAGGGGCGGCTGCGGCGCTCAGTGTGGCCGCCGCCGAAAGGAGTGTATACGTAAGGATTTTGCGGATCATTTTTCTTCAAGAGTTTTGAAATTCGCTGGGGCTCATGCCCGTCTGATGTTTGAAATATTTGCCAAACGACGACTGATTGGGAAAATTCAGGTCGTAGGCCACCTGCTGCACATTCTTGCTGGAGAATCGGAGCATATTCTTAGCCTCGAGCACCACATATTCGTCGATAATCTCGGCAGCCGAGCGGCCCGTGCTCTCCTTAATCACCAGCGAGAGATATTTCGGAGAAATGCAAAGCTTGTCGGCATAAAACTTCACCGTGCGCTCCTGGCGGAAAAACTTGCGCACCAAGCGCACAAATTCGTGAGTGTAGATCACACGACGCGAACGCTGGCGTCCGGTGGGCTCCTCGCCAGTGAGCTGCGTGGGGTTGCACTCCTCCGACAGAATCATCAGCTGATAGAGCGTGGCCGTCAACAGCGACCGCGAAATGCTGCGCGAGAGCTGCTCGCTCCCTTCTCGCGAATTCAATCGAGCGTTGGCATCGAGAAGATCGAAATAGCGAATCAACAAATCGGAATGCTCGGCCACCAAGCGAATATACGGCTCGCGATGGGTGGTGACAGGCAACGCATTCAAATTCACAATCTCAAAATTCAAATCGTGGAGAAACTCCACCGACACGAAAAGCACGTAAGCCTCCAGATGATCGATGCTGTCGGTGTCGATCGTGATGATCGAACTCGGCCCCGTCACCATCAGATTATTCGCCTTCAGCCGATGGTATTCCATATTGACAGTCAAGCCGATAGAGCCACCCGTCACCAACGTGATTATCATCCCGTTGAAGCGAATGGCACGCTCAATTTCGCTGGCCACGTCGCTCTGCGGAGTGACGTGCACAAACACATAATCGGTGTTGCGCACCGACTCATAATGGGCTATCTTCTGCAATCGCGGCATCTCCCGCAGCGACAATGATTCTATCATAATTCTCTAATTTTGGCACAAAATTACAAAAAATTCGCCAAAACAGGAAATAATCCACCCAAATCTGCGAACTCTCAGACAGTATTCATAGGCTGTAGCAACCTTTCCCTTTTCCTTTAGAGCAGAGATAGAATTTGTCAATTTCCTCGCAGCCTTTGGCCACCTCTTCCGGTGATGTAAATTTGAGCGCTCGCTCGGCATAATTTGTGATTAACTCGTCATATTTCTCGCGGCGCTTGCGATCGGCATCCTTAGCTCTGCGTTCCTCAGTGCGACTATATTCTATTTCACGGTCATAATATTTTGCCGCTTTACACGCTATCACCATCCTATAGATGCAATAACATATTACGGCAACAACTGCCAGGACCGTCACACACACAATCAATGTCGTACGACAATGCTCATCGCATGCCGTGTAAGTACACGACACCGAGGTAGCAACAGAAGAAGCACCTTCCGGGTTAATTAAAAGATTAATCATAATGTATAGAATTTATATGAGTATTTAGATTATATGGCTTTGAGATTTTCATGACAATAAGCACAAAGTCGACCCCCAAAGTTATAACTATTTTCCCAATTTTCCAACACCCCTCTCCAAAACCTCAAAAAAAATCATGTCGAACATATCTTATGGGCTGATCAGAGCAACCGCATCAAAATGCCGCATACCAATTCCGCAGTAAATCAAGCCGATGCTATGAGGGTGTATCATATGAAGCATATGATGCAAACTCGTTGATGAATTCATCGGCACGATTTTGCAGAGCATACATCAGCAATTGTCTCGGCATTGCGTTCATGACGACAAATGTACACAAAATTCCAATATAAATTCACCCCCCAAAAAAAATTTGTAGAACACAGCCTACAACGACACTCACATAACGTGTCGGGCAAGAACGCGGCGGAGCTGCGCCGTGTGTCGGCCCGGAGCCCCATTCGGTCATGGCCCCACTCACAGACGCAAGCTTACGGCTGATTCCTTAGCTGTATTGAATTAATTGAAGTGAAATATAAAAATGTCAAGTTTTCACATGTAGAAACTCAACAATTTTCATTACCTTTGCAACATCGTTCAAGTCAAGGTATTCAACGTCAGCGAGATTGATTCGCTGTTTGTTTATCTGGGCTTGAACTTTATTTTGGATGGTCGTCCAAGCGCTATGCCACCTTATCGGGCATCAATACAGGCGATACCTCCGCTCAGCTTATCTATTACCACTTTCACCGGGCGCTTGAAACCGACAATCGGGTCAATGAAGTAGACCTCGCCGTCGGCGCCAAGCAGCGCATTGTCGCCCGTCACGTCGG
>CAZJWM010000051.1:0-14833 GCA_964549975.1 uncultured Bacteroides sp.
CGACCCCGACCTTGGCAAGGTCGTGCTCTACCAACTGAGCTATTTTCGCATTTCGTTTGTTTTATATGTTCGTTTGCGCTGCGTTGTTTCGCTTTTGCGATTGCAAAGTTACGGACTTTCTGCGAATCTACCAAATATTTGAGAGAAAAAATTGCATTATTTTTCGATTTTTCCTCTATCTTGTTGAAAGTCAGAATCTACATTTTTGCGATTTTTGGCAAAGAGGGGGTGGAGATATTGGCCTTTGCGGCGGGTTTGAGCGCCGTAGGCCACGGCGTGGGCCTGACAGACGTGATAGCAGCGCAGGCAGTAGGCGCAGTTTGCTCCCCACCGGGGGTGGCCGTCGGCGTCGAGGGTGATGTTGGCCGTGGGGCAGAGCTCGGCGCAGCGGCCGCAGCCGCGGCAGGCGTCGGTGGCGTGAAATTTGCCGTATTTCATCAGACGGTTGAAAAACCACGGGTAGATTACGCGCGACTTAAATTCGGGCAGCGGGCCGCGGTGGATGTCCACTTCGGTGCTTCCGGCGGCAATGCGCGCGGCAATGGAGCGTATGCGCTCTTCGGCTTCGGTGAGTTTGCGCTGAATCAGCGCGGCGGAGTCGGTGCCGAAAAATGGCAGGCAGACGTAGGTGTTGGGCATCCACACGCCGTAGATGCCGCCCACTGTGGCGCCGCATTCTTCCAGCAGGGCGCGCCAGCGGCGGTCGATGTTGCCGGTTTCGTCGCCGTAGGTGCACACCATGTGCACTCGCTCACCGCGCGGCGGAAAGGCGCGCAGATGGCGCACCACCACCGGGGGGACGCCCCAGGCGTAGACGGGCATCACCCACACCGTGTCGGCGAAGTCCTCGGGGAGGAGTTCGCGCAGGCGTTGGGCCACGGCGGCGCTGTTGCCCATGCCGGAGAAGCAGTGAATCCGTGCGGCCATGTCAGTGGATGGTTATTTGGGTTGCGCCGAAGCCATATTCGAGGAAGGATGCGTCTTGGGGCTCGGCTTTGGGATAGCAGCGGCGAAGCTCTTTGAGCAGGGCTGCTCGAAGCACGCCGTCGCCTTTGCCGTGGATGAATATCACTTTTGCGCCGACGTTGCGCTGAAGTTTGCGCATGTGGGCGTGGAAGGTTTCAATCTGATAGGCGAGCATCTCGCCTGAGGTCATACCGGAGGTGGAGTCGAGAAGTTGGTCGATGTGGAGGTCCACCACCAGCGGCTCGTCGGCGCGGCGTTTGCCCGAGGGCGCGGCCTTGGGCAGTTGGCGGTCGGCGGCTTTGGGCTGCGTCACGTCGGCAAACATCTCTTCCGAGAGCTGCAGAGGGCGATAGGGACGTCCGGCCGTGACAATCGGCACGGTCATCACCGGGGCGTTGCTGTAGGCCGTGGGGGTGAAGCTGTGGAGCTTGGCAAACTTGGTCAAATCCAGGCGCTGCATCACGGCCACCGGGGCCTTGAGTTCGTATCCCCTACCCTGCTTGAACGGCAGCAGCTGCACGCTCACGCGCTCCCAGCGGTTGATGTCGTCGTGGAGCAGTTCGGGCAGGAGAATCTGCACGTTTGGCTCGATGGTGCCTTGGTCGATGAGGGTCCAGTGGTCGATGTCGCGCGAGGCGATGGCCACGGTGTAGAGCAGCGTATAGTTTGAGTCGTTCACCAAAATCGGGTCGAAGTGGGTGGCCGACAGATGTTTGATGTCTTGCGGTTCGAAGAGCAGAGCCACGTTGAGGGTGTCGCCGCCGGGCGTCTCCATGGCCTCCACGGGCTTGGGAGCAGGTTCGATGACCTTGGGGGCAACGGCCTTGGGCGCAGGCTCCTCGGCCTTGGCAGCGGGCGCCGACGGCACAAGCACACATTCGCTCAGGAGCACGGGCGTGTCGAAGCCATCTTCGTCGGTGACGTAGGCCATGCGGCCCTCAATGCGGGTGATTACGCCGCCGCCCACGGCGTTGAGAAAACGGACGGTATCGCCAATTTTTGCCATATAAATTGCAGGGGTTAGGTGAAGAGTTTGCGAAACACTTCATCAACTTTCGACACTTCGGTGACTTCAATCTTCAAGCGCGAAGTGTCCACGCCCTTGAGATTGTGGTTGGGTATGAAAATCTGCTCCATGCCGAGTTTTTCGGCCTCCATGATGCGCTGTTCGATGCGCGACACGGGGCGAATTTCGCCCGAGAGGCCAATCTCGCCGGTCATGCACACGCGGCGCGGCACCACCAGGTCGGTGTTACTCGAGAGGATGGCGGAGATGACGGCCAAGTCGAGCGCAGGGTCGTTGACACGCAGGCCGCCGGCAATATTGAGAAACACATCTTTTTGCGAGAGTTTGAAGCCCACGCGCTTTTCGAGCACGGCCAGAAGCATGTTCATGCGTTTGGAGTCGAAGCCGGTGACGGAGCGCTGCGGGGTGCCGTAGGCGGCGGTGCTCACCAGCGCTTGCGCTTCAATCAGGAAGGGGCGCAAGCCCTCGATGGTCACACCGATGGCCACTCCGGAGAGGTCGTCTTCGGCCGTGGACATGAGCACTTCGCTGGGGTTGGTCACTTCGCGCAGGCCGCGCTGACACATCTCGTAGATGCCCAGTTCGGAGGTGGAGCCAAAGCGGTTTTTGATGGCGCGCAGAATGCGATACATGTAGTGGGAATCGCCCTCAAAGCGGAGCACGGCGTCGACAATGTGTTCCAACACTTTCGGGCCGGCCAGAGAGCCCTCTTTGGTGATATGGCCTATGAGTATCACGGGCACGTTGGAATGTTTGGCATAAGCCAGCAGTCGGGCAGCACATTCGCGCACTTGGCCCACGGAACCGGCCGACGATTCGAGGTCGTCGGCGGCGATGGTTTGGATGGAGTCTATCACCACCAATCCGGGCTCGAGGTTCTCAATGTGGGCCATGATGTTGTCGAGCGAGGTCTCGGTGACGATATAGCAGTTGTCGCTGGGCCGACCTATGCGGTCGGCGCGCATTTTCAGCTGCATGGCGCTCTCTTCGCCGCTGACGTAGAGGATTTTGCGCGAGCGGATGGAGAGGATGTTTTGCAACACGAGGGTCGACTTGCCGATGCCCGGTTCGCCACCCACCAACACCATCGAGCCGGGCACCAGTCCGCCGCCGAGCACGCGGTTCAATTCGCCGCTGGGCAGGGTGATGCGCGGTTGGTCTTCCACGGTGATGTCGCTCACGCGCTGGGGCGTTTGCAGGCCGCCGCCGGTGAGGTTGAGTGTGCCTTTGGGGCCGGAGGTGACGCGTGCGGCGGAGCTGCCGCCGGTCACTTTGCGCTCCTCCACCAGGGTGTTCCATTCGCCGCAGGCAGGGCAGCGACCCTCCCATTGCGAGTATTCGTTGCCGCAGTTGGAGCAAAACCACGCCGTGGCCACTTTTGATTTGGTTTTAGCCATAGATTCTACGTGAGATTTCGGAGATGACGATAGCCGTGGCTGTGGCCACGTTGAGCGACTCCACGCCTTGGCGGCCGGGCGGGAACGAGGGGATGAGCACGCGGTGGGTCACCACTGCGGCCACTTCCTCGGAGATGCCGTTGCCTTCGTTGCCCATCACCACGATGGGGCCGCGCTCCAAGGGCAATTCGCTGCCGTAGAGGTTGCGGCCGTCGAGAAATGTGCCCACCACCGGGGCTCCCGAGCGCTGCAGCGCGTCGGCCAGGGAGTCGACATAGTGCACTTTCACGCGGCAGAGGGCGCCCATGGTGGCTTGCACCACCTTGGGGTTATAGAGGTCGGCGGTGCCGGGGGCGGCGAGGATATGCTCCACGCCAAACCAGTCGGCCAGACGCACAATCGTGCCGAGGTTGCCGGGGTCTTGCACGCAATCGAGGGCCAGAGTCAGTCGGCCGTCGTAGCTCCACGGCTCGGGCCGGGGAATCTCGTAGACGGCCATCACGGGCTGCGGCGAGCGCTGGTCGCTCATGCGCTGAATGTCGGTTTGACTGACCTGAATCACCTCGCCGCCGCCGGCGGGGCGCACCGTCGGATGCTCGTCGAGCCAAGCGGCGGTGGCAAATAGGTAGCGGCAAGGCAGATGCGGCATCGTGTCGGCCACGCAACGTGTGCCCTGGGCCGTGAAGAGGCCCAGAGATTTGCGTCCTTTGGTGGTGGCCAACGAGGCCACGGCCTTGCGCAGCGATGCCGTCAGAGTCTTATCCACGGTCGAAGAAGGGCGATTTGCTGGAGGCCGACAGGGCTATACCCTGCACGAGTTTGCAGTCGGTGAGATAGCCCAGAGCCTGGGCGGCGACGCCCACGGAATACATCACGCGGGTGTCGACACGGCGGTCGGCGGCGGTGGCGCAAGCCGAGCCCAGAGCAATGCCCACGTCGATGGCGTTGAATGCGCAGGGCACGGAGTCGGGCTTCTCGGCGCAGCAGGGGAAGCCGCAGTGGGCGCAGTTGAGCCCCTGCGGACGGATTTTGCTTCCGATGAGCACCACACACTCGCCGCGCAGGATGCAGTCGGCGTCGCGCACCATGCCCATGCGGCCGCGCTCCTCGCCTATTTGCTTCATCTTCTCAGAGAGGCGTTCGAGGTCGTCGTCGGTCACCATGGCAATTTCCACATAGTCGGTGCCTTTGGTCTTGGGGGCGGTGCGTGCCGCCGTCATCATATTTCTGGCCGCAGCAATGACAGATTCGGAGCGGTCGGTTCGTTCGTTTAGAATCATTATCTTATCTGTTTTTATACTCGTCGAGGGCTGTCTGCAGATACTTCGCAAACTTGTCGACATCTTCGTCGTGTCCGGCCGAGGGCGACACGGGTTTACCCTCGTTGTCGAGCACCATATAATAGGGTTGAGCGTTGGCGGCAAATTTATAGCGCTGCAGGTAGCTCCACTTGTCGCCAACGGTGCGCAGGGTCACTTGCTTGCCGTTTTCCTCCACGACGATTGGCGCAGGCAGGGCGGTTTTGTCGTCGACCATCAGCTCAATCATCACGAAGTTTTGCTCCAGGAGTTCGCCCACTTGGGGAGTGTCGAACACGGCGTTTTCCATCTTGCGGCAATTGACGCAGCCATAGCCGGAGAAGTCCATAAACACGGGCATATTGTGTTCGGCGGCATAGGCCATGCCTTCGTCGTAGTCGTGGAAAGTGGTGAATTCTTTTTCTTGATAGAGGTTGAAGTCTTGTGTGCTCAACGGGGGCACGAAGGCGCTCACTGCCTTAAGGGGTGCGCCCCAGAGGCCGGGCAGGAGATACACCGAGAAGCTCAGCGAAATCAGCGCCAGGAAGAAGCCCAACACTCCGGTGTGGGCCGCGGGTGAGTCGTGGCTGAAGCGGAGTTTGCCCAGGAGATACATGCCCAGCAGAGCGAAGATCACCACCCAGAGGGCCACGAACACTTCGCGGTCGAGCAGGCGCCAGCCGTAGGCCATGTCGGCCACGGAGAGAAACTTCAGCGAGAGGGCCAATTCAAGGAAACCGAGAACCACCTTCACGGAGTTGAGCCAGCCGCCGGAGCGGGGTGCGCTCTTGAGCACGGAGGGGAAGATGGCAAACAGCGCAAAGGGGATGGCCAGGGCCAGGGCGAAGGCAAACATGCCCACGGCGGGGCCTACGTAGGAGCCCATGCCGGCAGCCTCCACAAGCAGGGTGCCGATGATGGGGCCGGTGCAGCTAAAGGAGACCAACACCAGGGTGAAGGCCATGAAGAAGATGCTCAGGATGCCCGTGGTGCTTTCGGCTTTGGAGTCGACGGCGTTGCTCCATTTCGAGGGGAGCTTGATGTCGAAGGCGCCGAAAAAGGAGATGGCAAACACCACCAGCAGAGCAAAGAAAATCAGGTTGAACACGGCGTTGGTGCTGAGGCTGTTCAGGGCACTTGCGCCGAAGATGACGGTGATCAGCAGGCCGAAAACGAGGTAGATCACCACGATTGACAGGCCATAGATGATGGCCTCGCGCACGGCCTTGGCGCGGGTGCCGTTCTTCTTCAGAAAGAAGCTCACTGTCATAGGAATCATCGGCCAAACGCAGGGGGTGAGCAGCGCCACCAGTCCGCCTAAAAAGCCATAGAGAAAGATTTGCCACAGCGATGAATCGGCCACGTCTTGCCCGCCGCCGTCAACGGGCTCCCACAAAGGGTCTTGCGCAGGGTCGAATTGCTGAGCAGCGCCGGAGGCCGTCACCGCAGCGGCGGCTTGCGCGTCGCCGAAGGAGAACTCCTGCGAGCCGGTGGTGCAGTTTTGGTCGTTGCAGGCCATGAAGTCCACTGTGCCGGCCACGCTATAGTGTTCGGGGTCGGTGATGGTGAAATATTGGTGGAGCACCACGGTGTGCTCCCAGAAGCGGAGGTCGGCTTCAAATTGGGCGTCATATTTTTCAATGGGTCGGCTTTCGGCCTCGATTTCGCCGTTGACTTCAGCGCCGCTGAGGGTGGTGAAGTTGATGGCCGTGGGGCTGGGGCCGTAGTCCATTTCGGGAAGTTCGGTTGCGTAGAGATGCCAGCCATCGTCGATGGTGGCGGTGAGGGTGAGCACACCTTCGTCGCCGTCAACGGCCCACTCCGAGGTCCATTTGACAGGCTCAAGCATCTGGCCCGACACCCCAAAGGGGAGCAGCGCCAGAATGGCGATAAGTAACTGCTTCATAAGAATATGTGAGTAATTTTATGTTTTTGATTATCTGTAAGTAAGACTGCCTCGCGGCGTGCTTATCGTTATTGGGCTGATTGGGTGGGATTGAGTTCGGCGAGAATCTTTTGGAGCTCCTTGTCGGTCATCATCAGGCGCTCGCGGCAAGCCTTGAGCAACTCGGCGGCGCGAGTGGTGAATTGCGAGAGCGAGTCGATGTCGCAGTTGTCGCTCTGCATGAGGTTGAGAATCTTTTCAAGCTCCTGAACGGCCTGAGTGTAGGAGAGTTGATTGACGGGGGTAAATTCCATAGGGTGAACGTTTTATGGGTGGTTTACTTTTCTTATTTTCGGGTTGAATGAATCACGCCGCCGGCCAGGGTGGTTTCGATGTCGGCGCCGATGGGCACTTGGTCGGCCGAGGTGACGGCGTGGCCGTCTACGCGGGTGATGGAGTAGCCGCGGCGCAGGGTGGCTTCGGGCGAGAGCACTCCAAGAAGCTCTTGCAGGGCGTCGAGGCGGGCGTTGCGGCGCTGAAGTTGCGCGGCCAGAGCCATGCGAATGGCGTCGGCATAGCGGTCGAGACGGCTCTGCATGGGCTGCAGACGGCGCGCGGAGATGTTGGTCAGCAGCATGGTGGCATTGTTCAGGCGCTTTTCGGCGCGATGGATTGCGGCCATGGGGAGCATGGGCAGTTGGCCTTCGATGTAGGCCAACTGGCGTTCGGCGCCGGTGGTGCATTCGCGCACGGCGGCGACGATGTTTTGGCTCAGCAGCTGCAGACGTTCCACTTGCGCCAGCCCCAGGTTGACGAGAAATTCGGCGGCAGCCGTGGGGGTCTTGACGCGTTGGCGGGCAACGTAGTCGAGCACGGTGATGTCGCGCTCGTGGCCTATGCCCACAATCACGGGCAGGGGAAATTGGGCCACGTTGTTGGCCAAGTCGTAGTCTTCAAATCCGCTCAAATCGGAGGTGGCACCACCGCCGCGTATAATCACCACGCAGTCCCACTGCTCTTGCTCGGCGGCGATGGCCTCAAGGGCGGCGATGACGCCGGCTGCGGTGCGATCACCTTGCATGATCGACTCAAAGAGCCGGGTCTTGAATCGAAGACCGCCGCCGCGCTCATAGAGCTGGTGCATGAAGTCGCCATAGCCGGCGGCGCCGCGAGCGCTCACAATGGCTATGCGCTGCGTGAGTTCGGGGAATTGCAGTTTGCGATTGTAGTCGATGACGCCTTCGCGCTTGAGTTTTTCGAGAATCTCGCGGCGACGACGCTCAAGGTCGCCCATGGTGTAGCTCGGGTCGATGGCGTCGATCACCAGCGAGAGGCCGTAGACCACGTGATAGCGGGCGCTCACGCGCACCATCACCTTCAGCCCCGACTTGAATGTCTGACCGGTGGCTGCCTGAAATTGGCCGCCGATGGCGCGCCACTGCGTGGCCCAGATGACGGCACGGGCTTTGGCCACGGCCACTCCGGTGTTGGGGTCTTTTTCGATTAGTTCCAGATAGCAATGTCCGCCGCGCACGGCCACGTCGGAGAGCTCGGCGGTGACCCACACGCCCTGAGTGGCGGGCGACGAGCTGATGGCCGCGGCGAGATTGCGCTGCAGCTCGGTGAGGGTTTGGATTTTGCGCTGGTCGTCGGTCATTGCTTGGAGAGTTGAAATTTGCGGCCGTTCCATGTGTAGGTCAGAGTTTGACGCAGGCAGTCGGCCACGGCGTTATACGGTTCTTTGCCAACCCATTGGGCCACGTTGTTGGTGAACGTCAGGCGCGTGCCGTCGGCCGAAAACTCCGCCGATGCGAGCATGAAGGGCACGGTCTGCGCCACCTCGGCGGCGCGTTTGCGGCCGTCGGCGGTGAGCCAGTCGGCCACGGCGGGTTCGCTCAGCAGCTCCAGCGGCTGCCAACGGGCGTTGAAGAAGCGCACTGAGCTATCGGGCGTGGGGGTGTCGATGGTCTCCACCACGGCTATAATCGTGTCGTTCTTGCAGGGCAGAAGGGTCAACTCCATGCGGCTCACTGCGGTGAGCTCCACGGAGAGTTGCGTGGCGGAGATGGCCGTCACGCCGGCGGAGCCGCCCAGCGAGTTGGCCTCGCGGTGATCGGCAAAACCGCTGTTGAAATAGTCCACCATGTCGAGGCGTTGGCTGTGGGGAAGCAGCGGCATCAGCGCGCGCGGCATCCTCACGAAGGCATCGGTGGCGGTATAGTCGGCATGAGCTGTGGCCGCAACCGACAGCGTCATAGCCGCATATAGAAAGTGACGTAGTTTCATTGACTACAAAAATACGAATTATTCACGACACTGCCAAATCACACAATCGTGGCGCCCCACGACGAGCGGTCGAGGTTGCGATAGCTCACGGCTTCGCGGATATGGTCGGGGAGAATTTCGGCCTCGCCGGCGAGGTCGGCAATGGTGCGCGACACTCGCAGAATCCTGTCGTAGGCGCGGGCGCTCATGTCGAGTCGGGTCATCGCCTCGCGCAAGATGTTGCTACACTCCGGCGAGAGCTGCGCAAACTCGGCCAACTGCTTGGAATTCATCTGCGCATTGCAGTGCACCTTGGGCAGGGCGGCAAAGCGCTCGGTTTGGATGGCGCGGGCAGCGATGACGCGCCGACGGATGGAGGCACTGGATTCGCCGGGCTGCTTGGAGGCCAATTCGTCGAAGGGCACGGGGAGAATCTCCACCTGAATGTCGATGCGGTCGAGCAAAGGGCCGGAGATGCGGTTTTTGTAGCGCGACACGGCGCCGGGCAGGCAGGTGCACGGCTTGGTGGGATGGTTGTAGTAGCCACACGGACAGGGGTTCATCGAGGCCACCAGCATGAATCCGGCGGGATAGTCCACGCTATAGCGGGCGCGCGAGATGTTGATGCAGCGGTCTTCGAGGGGTTGGCGGAGCACTTCGAGCACCTGGCGCGGAAATTCGGGAAATTCGTCGAGGAAGAGCACGCCGTTGTGGGCCAGGGAGATCTCGCCGGGCATGGGCATGTTGGAGCCGCCGCCCACGAGGGCCACGGGCGAGATGGTGTGGTGAGGCGAACGGAAGGGGCGCGTGGTCATCAGGTGTGAGCCGCGCTTGAGGGTGCCGGCCACGGAGTGTATCTTCGTGGTTTCGAGGGCTTCGGAGAGGGTCAAGGGCGGAAGAATCGAGGGCAAACGTTTTGCCATCATCGACTTACCCGACCCGGGAGGGCCCACCAGCAGGATGTTGTGGCCGCCGGCGCAGGCCACTTCGAAGGCGCGTTTCACCATCTCCTGGCCTTTCACGTCGGCAAAGTCGAAGTCGAATTGCTCCGAGGTGCGCGCAAATTCGGCGCGGGTGTCCACTTCGGTGGGCTGCAGGGAGCTCACGCCGTTGAGCAGGGCCACCACCTCGCTCAGCGAGGCTGCGCCGTAGACTTTCAGACGGTTAACCACGGCGGCTTCGCTCACGTTGGCCGTGGGCACAATCATCGCCTCAAACCCCGCCTCGCGGGCTTTGATGGCCATGGGCAGTGCGCCTTTGATGGGGAGCAACGTGCCATCGAGGCTCAGTTCGCCCATAATCAAACACTTGGAGAGCCGCTCTGAAGAGATCTGCGAATCGGCGGCGAGGATGCCCACGGCTATGGGCAAATCGTAGGCGGCGCCCTCTTTGCGCACGTCGGCGGGCGACATGTTGATGAGGATGCTTCGGTGGGGAGGCACGAGCGCGCTCTGACTCATTGCACTGGTGACGCGCGAATAGCTTTCTTTGACGGCTGCATCGGGAAGGCCCACAATGTTGAATTCGAAACCTTTGTCCACCACCACTTCTATGGTGATGACAAGGGCGTCGATGCCTTGCACGGCAGCGCCATATGTCTTGACTAACATTATATTAGATTTGAGTGTTCCAAATTTGCCATGCCAGCAACGCCTGCATGTGGAGCATTGCCAGCCCATTGCTCACCGTGGCACCTTTGGCACGGGCACGGCGCATAAATTCAGTTTCCTCGGGATTGTAGACCACGTCGTAGCACACGTGGGCCGTCGTGATTTCATCGTAAGGAATTGCGGGCGCGGAGTCGACGTTGGGCCACATGCCCAGGGGCGTGCAGTTCACCACCACACGGTGGGCGGCCATCACCTCCGCAGTGAGGTCATCGTAGGTGAGACGGCCCGCAGCCGGGGTGCGACTCACCGTTTTGGCGGCCACGCCAAGCTGACTCAGTGCGGTGAGCACGGCCTTGGCCGCGCCGCCCGTGCCGAGCACCAGCGCACTGACAGCCTCCTGCGGCAGCAGCGGCGCCAGAGTGCGGGCAAACCCGGGGCAGTCGGTGTTATGACCATGAAGCACGGGGCCGGAGGCCGTGTGCTCCACGCTCACCACGTTGACCGCGCCTATAGCCTGAGCCTGCGGCGACAGCGTTTGCAGATAGGGCAAAATCTGCTGCTTGTAGGGGATGGTGACGTTGAATCCCTCCAACTCGGGATACTCCGCCAACAGCTCCATCAAATCGCCAATGTCCGGTATCTCAAAATTGAGATACCGGGCATCAATCCCCTCGCGCGCAAACTTTTCGGCAAAGAAATTTGCCGAAAACGAATGGCCCAAGGGATAGCCTATAAGCCCGTAGAGCTTCATTGGCGAAAGTCGATTTGGCGTGAGAGATTAGTCCTCGCTGTCGAGATTATGGTCGCGCGACGGATTGCGATAGTAGAGCTTGCCCTCTTCATATTCTTGAGCGGCAATCAGCGTGGGCTTCGGAAGCTTCTCGTAATAGCGCGAAATTTCGATTTGCTCACGGTTTTCGGATACTTCTTCGAGCGAATCGCCCAAAGTGGCAAACTCGGCCAACTTCTTGTCGAGGTCGCGCTTCATCTCGGCGGCCACTTGGTTGGCGCGCTTGGCAATGATGCAAACGGTTTCATAGACGTTGCCGGTGTCTTCCGACAGTTTCACCATGTCGCGAGTCACGGTGTTCAGCGGTGCATTTGTCTTTTTGTAGTCCATATCTCTTGTATATACGTATATTGTCGGTTAGTCCTTGATGTTGCGCTGAGCCACGCGGTAGATGCCGTCGGCCTCCGAGCGATAGGAGCTTTCGGGGTAGTTGGAGATAAACGAATAGTATTCGTCAACCACGCGACGATAGCGGTCGGCCTGCTTCTCGGCAATGGAGAGCTCGGCTTCGCGATAGCGCGACTTGAGAATCAACATTTCCAACTGCTCCTTGTATTTGGTGTAGGGGTAGGCCTTCACGGCATTCTGCGCCGTGATGATGGCCGACTCATAGTTGTTGCCGCGGTAGGGGCCAAGGTTGTAATAGAGCTGGGCATTTTGCAGCTGCTTAAGCGCCAACTTGTCTTGCATGGCAAAGATGGCATCCTGAGCCTGCGGCACCAAGTCGCTCTTGGGATAATATTCCAGGAAGGCCGACAGCTCCTTGATGGCTTGCACCGTGGTGCTCTGGTCGAGCTGCGGATCGGGCGAATCCTTCACGTAGCCCATGCCGCAATAGAAGCGAGCCTCCTCGCAATATTTGCCTTTGGGATAGCGAGTGTAATAGCTACGGAAGATGGCGCCTGAATTGGCATAATCCTTGTTTTTATAGTAGCTTTGGCCGAGCGTATAGAGCACCTCCTCGGCCTTCTCGTTGCCGCGAAATGAGTTGGTGAGCTCGCTCAGAATCGATGCAGCCTGCTCGTAGTGACCTTTTTGGTACATGCGCTGAGCATAGTCAAACTTGTAGTTTGCATCGTTGCTCTTAACCACCTTCTGGTATTCTCCGCAGGAGCTCACCGCCAGGGCTAATATTGTGAGAGTCAGTAACTTCTTCATTAAGTTGGGTTTTGGGCTTGTTATTCAACTTGCAAAGATACAAATTTTCCGCCACTTTCGCAACAATTCATCGACCTACCGTGCCTCAAAAATCCAATTAGTCCAAATAGTCCAATTAGTCCAATAGCCGCGCCCCATGCTCATGAGTCCCCGGGCTCCTCAATAAAAAAAGCGGCGCCGAGGGGGCGCCGCTTTTTTTATTGCGGGGAAGATTGATTACTTGTTGATGAGGATCTTCTTGCCGTTAACGATGTAGAGACCGTTGCGAGAGAGGTTAGCCACGCGGCGACCGCTCAGGTCGTAGATAGCGTTGGCAGCCTTTTCGGTGTTTTCAGCCACTACAGAGTTGATGGAAGCGTTGTCGTTGCCATCGAAGGAGATCATCCAGTTGGAAGCGTTGTCGTAGGAGTCACGCAGCCAAGTTACGATGTTGTAACCGGTGCTTGAACCTGCTTCGTGGAGGTAGCCATAAGAGCTGCTGTCGCTGTTGTAGATACCTACGTTGTTCAGCCAAGCTTCGCCGTGGTTAGCGTAAACATAGTCGCCGGGGATTTCAATCATCTCACCGGTGTTTTCGTCAACTTCGGTGGTAGTTTCGGTCATGGTTTCGGGATAGGTGGCACCGCCCTGGATTTGGAACAGACCGGCTTCTTCCTTGTCTTCAGTCATGCCCCAAGTGGAGTTAACTGCGAGGTCAGCACCGCTGGCAGCGTATGTGCCGGTGGCTTCGTTGTAGAGACGGAAGTTCAGACCGCTAACATATTCGAGAGTCCAAACGCAGGTTTCGTCCTTTTCTTCTTCGGGAAGAGCAACGAGGGTGTTAACCATGATAGCGTCACCGGTAGCTTCGTCGATGTCGCCTTCTTCCTGACCGGCTGCGAGATATTCGTTAGTCTCTTCAGACTGACGGTTTTGAACGCAGTGGAAGTAAACCTTCTGGCCGTCGGCTTTCTTCACAACTTGAGCGAGGATAGCGTCGGCTTGTTCCTGAACGCCGTCGATGGCAGCGTCGATTTGAGCCACGGTTTGGAGAGTGGTCATGTCAACGTCGATAGCGGCAACAGCAGCCTGAGCGGCAGCGATGTCGGCGTCTTGCCAGAGGGCGGGAACGTTGGTGATAGAGTTAACGCTGGCGATAGCGGTTTCCTTAGCGGCAGCGATACGGGGAGCAACACCGTTGGCCTTGTAGGCTTCGAGAGCGGCAGCCACGTCGGCAGCGTCAGCTTCTTCGAAGTAGAACACGCCACCATTGTTGATGTTGCAGTTAGCAGCAGCATCTGCGCTTGCGAAGTCGCGGTAGGGGTTCCAGCAAATCTTCATGCTCACGTAGGGAGCGTCGTCGTAAGACTGGCCACCGATGCCGAAGTAGTTGTTCAGGTCGAGGCAAGAGGTGTTGGTGATGGGGTTCTTGGTGGAGAAGGTGAAGCTGTTGTCGTTGAAGGTTTCGGTGTAGGCACCATCGGGATCTTCATAGTTGTCGAGCTTAACCATGTAGAAGGGGATACCGGGGTTCTTCACGCCGAAGGGGCTGGTCACACCCATAGGCTTCGAAACGGTCATGTTGTTGATGTAGCAACCAACGCCGTCAACGGATACGCCTTCTTCGGTGTCGTCAGTGTCCTCGATGGGAGTGGCGGGAGTGAAATACCAGTAGAGGGTGTAGTCGGGCACTTGATCAGCGTCGAGCGAAACGGCAACGTTGTCGTTTGAGAGCAGACCGAAGTAGCCGCGGCTTGCCAGTGAACCCTGACCGAAGTCAACGACGCGGTTGCAGGGGTTGTAGACGGTGGTGTCTTGAGTGGCAGTTTCCCAAGTGGTGAATTCTACGTTGTTGGTACCGGCGGTGGGGTATTCTTCACCGGCCTTGTACAGACGGGGGAAACCGCTGTAATCCAAGGTTTGGATACGGTTAGAGGTGATTTTGTAATACTTGGGCGCGTCTGCGGTGGAAACCGTAGGTGTTACATAGTCAGCTGCGAAAGCCACAGCTGCCATTGCAAGAGCACCCGACAGAAGAGTAAATTTCTTCATAATGGTTGATAGTTAATGGTTTGATTAATTAAGGAGTATTATCTTTAGTAAACTTTGGCAGCAAATTTAATCATTTTTTTTGTGATAACCTATTTTTTCGAAAAAATTTTTGCGAACCTCGCCGCCAAAGCCCCCCCCCGGCTCCCTAAAGACAAGGGCAACCGCATGCAAAAGGCAATGCAGCATGGTTAAGTGCGGCGATGCATCGGAGATGCCGGTTATTTGTAACCCCGGCTTGCCGCAGGCTAGCCGGGGGCCGCGCTGAGCCCTCACGAGCTACCTCGAAGAGGTTGTCACCAGAGCGACACTGGTGACATGGTCTCCGACCAAGCTGCTGTGTATCAGCATTGTTGCCCCACCTAGGCCGCTGTGCGGCCAAGATGGGGTTTTAGGATAACCAGCCTCT
>CAZJWM010000052.1:0-9941 GCA_964549975.1 uncultured Bacteroides sp.
ATCACTCGATGGAGGGCTGCGGCCGTGGCTATGGCGGCGGTGGCCATGGTGAGTTGCGGCAAGTCGGCCGAATCGGATGTTGAGGTGGATTTTGACAAGTTTCCCGAGGCTAAGATGCTTACGGGTGAGGTCAGAACAATTGAATGCGATGATGTTTACGTGCCCGGTGCTTTGGCTGTGACCGACAGCGGGTATATGGTCTATCTATATGATTCTGAAGATTTTATTTCGGTGACTGATACGGCATTTCGTCAGCAACGGTTGATTGCTCACAAGGGGCAGGCTCCGGGCGAGGTGACAGCCGTGTCGGGCTCGTTTGGACGGCCGTTGGACGACAGCGGTTTGCTGTCGGTCTATGATCCTCATGCCGTGAAGATGTATGGCTATCAGCCCGGCGGCGACGGCGCTTTGCAGGAGGTGATGACCTTTCCAACCGATTTTGCGGCGTATGCTCCGCTGAGTGTTGTGAGGCTTAAGACGGGCAGCTATGCAGCCACGCGCGGCGATTTCCGCTATGGCATGGTGATGTATGATCCGGCCACGTCGGCCACGATGCTTTGCCCCACGGGATTGAAGGCAGTGGATGAGACGAAGCCGTTGGCCGACCACGTGTCGATGCGCGACATGAGCTATTCGGCCAAGAACGGTATAGTGGCGGAGATTTATGGCTCGATGCCGGTGGTGGTGCTCCACGATGAGACAGGCGCAGTGGTGCGCACCATCACTGTCAAGGGCATTGACCCTCAGGAGAAGGAATATGATCGGCTCTCCGACGTGTTTAGGTCGGTGACTCTGACCGATGATTTGATTTGGCTGCTTTATGGCGACGATGAGTTGATGGACTGCGCTCACGTTATGGCCATGAGCTATGAGGGCGAGCCGCGGGCCCACTACGTCATCAAGCCTACGTCGGTGATCACCATCGACGAAAAGCGCGGACTGATCATTGCCGTGAATCCCAATGCCGACGATGAAGCGATTGTGACCTATCGCTATTGAATCGCGCGGCGGAAAAAATGACAAAACGGAAGCGGAGCGTGCCGACAGGTCGGCGCGCCCCGCGTGACGTTTCAGAGAGTTGGGTGGATTATTTCTTGTCTTTGAGTTTTTCGAGTTGGGGCTCGATGGCTGCGATGCAGAGGTCGATGGCCTCTTCGAAAGAGTTGGCGGTTTTGGTGGCCACGATGTCGTCGTGTTGCGGGATGGTGACGCTGAGTCGGGCTTCTTTGTTCATGGCGGTTTCGGGCTTGACGACTTTGAGCGTGGCGGCGATTTCGG
The DNA here is from genome assembly GCA_964549975.1 of uncultured Bacteroides sp. Taxonomy (GTDB): domain Bacteria; phylum Bacteroidota; class Bacteroidia; order Bacteroidales; family Muribaculaceae; genus UBA3263. The sequence goes on from CAZJWM010000052.1 coordinate 1,279, forward strand.
TGATGTTGATGTGTTTGCGTGCCAGTTTGTCGGCCTTCTTGTTGATGAAGGCGGTGAGGCTTTCGGCGATGTCGAAGTGGATGGCTTGAATTTTAGTTTCCATTTGTTCCTCCTTTTCTTTGTGCACGAGGATGTGCGAGTTGATAATTATTTTTAAGGTCACGCATGCTGATGTGCGTGTAGATTTGTGTCGTGGCGAGTGATTCGTGGCCGAGGAGCCGGCGCACGGAGTTGAGGTCGGCGCCTTGCGAGAGCATGTCGGTGGCAAATGAGTGGCGCAACACGTGTGGGCTGATTTGGTCGGCGTGCATTCCGGCGGCGGTGAGGTTGTTGTGGACCACGTTGTAGACCAGTCGGCGGTAGAGTGGGCGGCCGTCGGGGCGAGCCAACAGTGTCCCGGCTTCGCCCACGGGGCCGCGCGAGGCGCGATAGCGGTCGATGAGGCCGGCGAGTTCGGGGCCGAATGGGATGATGCGGTCTTTGTTGCCTTTGCCGTTGACGCGGAGTTCGCCGGCGGCGGTGTCCACCTGAGCGTCTTGCAGGTTGATGAGTTCGGAGCAGCGCAGGCCGGTGGAGTAGAGCATGGTGATAATCAGGGTGTCGCGTAGGGTGGTGTCGCCGCTGTCGGGCGAGGCGTCGGCGCTGAGGGCTGCGGGGAGCTCGGTGTCGATATAGGCGTTGAGCTGCGAGGCGCGGAGCTTGACGGGCAGGCGGTGGTGGGTGCGCGGCATGCGCAGGTGGGCCGTGGGGTCTTTTGCTTGGGGGTGGGTGGCGCAAAGGAAGCGGTAGAATGTGCGCAGGGCGGCCACGTTGCTGCGAATGGAGTTGGCTTTGAGGCCTTTTTGAGCAAGGTGGGCCATGTAGATGCGCACATCGGCTTCGCTAATGGCCAGGGGGTCGAAGCGCTCGCGGTTGCCGTCGGTTGCGAAGTCGGCCCAGTGGGTCAAGCAACCAATATACGACGAAACGGTGCAGGCTGAGTAGTTCAGCTCGCACCGTGTGTAAGTCTTGAAGGATTCAATATAGTCGTTCATTATCTTCGGCAAGGTGCGGGGGAGGTGAGCCTCCAACCTATGCAGCGAAGATAAGACTATATTTTGAGTTTGCCAAATAATTTAGGCAAAAAATTCGGGAAAAGTTGCTTTAAGCTTCAACCGAGCGCAGTTTCTGCACGTAAACCGCTTTCATCATCTTTTTGCGGTTGGCCACAGAGGGTTTTTCGAAAGCTTGGCGGCTGCGGAGTTCGCGAACGATGCCGGTCTTTTCGAATTTGCGCTTGAACTTTTTGAGGGCTTTCTCGATGTTTTCGCCTTCTTTTACTTGTACAATAATCATTTGTTATAGAGCTTTTTGAATGTTATGCAAAGGGTTTGTTTGTTTCGAATTGCGGGGCAAAATTACGAAAATTTTCTGTGACTACAAAATTTTTTGCTCCCTTTTTTCTCGGAATTTTCGTGCGGGCGGCTTCACTGAATTGTGCAGATATTCAAGCCAATCGCCGCGGGCGCCGTGGGGGGACGGGAAAGCCCGATTGGCGCGGGCCAATCGGGCTTTGGGGATTCGGGGGAGTGGGTGGAGGGCTCGGCTTAGAGCTGGGTGTCGGGGTTGAGGTTGGCTGCTTCGATGTCTTTGAAGTAGCGATAGGTCGACACTTTCAGTTCGGCGCAGGCATCTTCGTCGGCCACGATGATGGCGTGTTGATGGAGCTGCAGGGCCGAGATGGTCCACATTTGGCTGACGCCACCTTCCACGCCGTGCTGCAGGGCGCGGGCCTTGTTGTGGCCGTTGACCATGAGGAGCACTTCGCGGGCGGCCATCACGGTGCCAACGCCCACGGTCAGTGCGGTCTTGGGCACCAGGTCGAGGTTGCCTTCGAAGAAGCGTGAGTTGGCGATGATGGTGTCTTGGGTGAGGGTCTTCATGCGGGTGCGCGAGGTGAGGCTGGAGCCGGGCTCGTTGAAGGCGATGTGGCCGTCGGGGCCAACGCCGCCCAGGAAGAGGTCGATGCCGCCGTAGGAGGCGATTTTGGCTTCATAGCGAGCGCATTCTTCGGCGGGATCGGCAGCGTTGCCGTTGAGGATGTTCACCTGGTCGGCGGGGATGTCGATGTGGTTGAAGAAGTTTTCGTGCATGAAGGTGTAGTAGCTCTGCTCGTGGTTTTGGGGCAGGTTGCAATACTCGTCCATATTGAATGTCACCACGTGTTTGAAGCTCACTTTGCCCTCTTTGTGGAGCTCGATGAGGCGGCGATACATGCCCAGGGGGCTGCTGCCTGTGGGGAGACCGAGCACGAAGGGATGTTCGGCGGTGGGCTTGGCGGCGTTGATGCGCGCTGCCACGTAGTTGCCGGCCCAACGTGAGAGGTCGGCGTAGTTAGGTTCGATTACTAAACGCATAATGTTTCTTGAGTGATTTCTTATTTTTTATAGGCGTGGTGGAAGCCTTTCACTTTCTGCCAAGCGCCGCGGGTGAAGTCGGGCACTTCCACGGGGGCGTTGCCGTTTTCGATGGAGAGCTTGCTCAGGGGAGCCAGGCAGCACCATTCGGCCAGGTCATACACGTCCATGTCCAGGGGCAGGCCGTTGCGCAGGCAGTAGACCAGACGGTAGTCCATGATGTAGTCCATGCCGCCATGGCCGCCAACAGTTTTGGCATATTCGCCGATTTCTTTGACGATGGGGTGGGTGTATTTGGCTTCGAGGGCTTGCTGCTGCTCGGGTGAGAGGAAGTTGTGGGCGCTGAGGTTTTCGTGGTTGGGCAGGCCGTTGGCTTCGGTGGCGGGCAGGGCATCGGGTTGGAATGCGTAGCCGGGTTCGGGATATTTGTTGGCGAAGCCCTTAGTGCCGGTGATTTGATACATGCGGCTGTAGGGTCGGGGGTTCATCACGTCGTGTTGGATTTGGATGGTTTTGCCTTTGACGGTGCGAATCATCGTCATGGTGTGGTCGCCGTTTTGGAAGTCGGTGCAATCCTTGCCGGTTTGAGCTTTAACGATGCCGGGGCCGGTGAAGGGGTCGGAGTCCATGGCCACGAGGGTGGTCATGCGGTCGCCGCGGTGCATGTCCAGGAGTTGGCAAGCCGGGCCCATGCCGTGGGTGGCGTAGACGTCGCCACGGTGGCGGCTGTTGAAGTCGAGGCGCCAGTTGTTCCAGTAGTAGGGCCAGAATTCTTCGAGGTTGTGGATGTAGGAGCCTTCCACGTGGACGGGTTCGCCGAAGAGGCCTTGCTGAGCCATGTAGAGGGTGTTCATTTCAAAGAAGTCGTAGACGCAGTTTTCGAGCATCATGCAGTGTTTGCGGGTGCGTTCCGAGGTGTTGATCAGGCCCCAGATTTCGTCGAGGTCCATGGCAGCGGGCACTTCGATGGCCACGTTTTTGCCGTGTTCCATGCCGTAGATACCCATCTTGGCATGGTTTTCCCAGTCGGTGACGATATAGAGCAGGTTAATGTCGTCGCGTTCGGCGAGCTGTTTCCAAGCGTCTTTCGAGCCGTAGTAGGCATCGGGTTTGGCCAGACCGGCGTCGGTGACGATTTTCTGACCGTTGGCAGCGCGAGCGGAGTCAAGGTCGCAAACGGCCACGATTTTCACGCCGGGGATTTTGGTGAAACGGGCCACGGCGCCGGGGCCGCGCATGCCCAGGCCAACAAAGCCCACGCGGACGGTGTCGATGGCGGGGGCGGCATAATTCACCATGTCGGTTTGACCACTGGGGCGCTTGGGCACCTTGGTGGTGATAGTCTTTGCCGAGCAGGTCATCACTGATGCACAAGCTACTGCGGCACACATTAACAGTTTAAATTTCATTGGTCTATTAAGATGTTAGAGGTGTAGTGAATTTGTTGTGATTATATAGTTGCAGCAAAGGTACGAAATTTTTCGGATAATTGCAATCTAAAGTTCAGCCGCGCCCTTGAATCCGGGCCGCGCCGGCGGCGGCGTGACAGAAACTTCACATTTTGTGAGAAAAAATTGCACAAATTAATTCGAAAAAAATTTGCCTATTGCGTATAATATGTGTAACTTTGTAGACTCAAAACTATGCTTTGATGTCAATATGAGACAGCTAAAAATCACTAAATCAATTACAAATCGCGAAAGCGCATCGCTGGATAAGTATCTTCAGGAAATCGGCCGCGAAGATCTCATCTCAGTGGATGAAGAGGTTGAACTTGCTCAACGAATCCGCGAGGGCGACGAAAAGGCCCTGGAGAAACTGACGCGAGCCAATCTCCGTTTTGTGGTATCAGTGGCTAAACAATATCAAAACCAGGGACTCTCGTTGCCCGACTTGATCAACGAGGGCAACTTGGGCTTGATAAAGGCGGCCCAAAAGTTTGACGAAACCCGCGGCTTCAAGTTTATCAGCTATGCCGTGTGGTGGATCCGCCAATCAATCTTGCAGGCTCTGGCCGAACAGAGCCGCATCGTGCGCCTGCCCCTCAATCAGGTGGGTTCTCTCAACAAAATCACAAAGGCACTCAGCAAGTTCGAACAGGAAAACGAACGCCGCCCCTCGCCCGAGGAGCTTGCCGAAAAGCTCGATGTGCCCGTAGAAAAGATTGCCGACACTCTGAAAGTGAGCGGCCGCCACATCTCTGTGGATGCCCCCTTCGTGGAGGGCGAAGACAACTCGTTGCTCGACGTGCTGACCAACGACGACTCACCCATGGCCGACGCCGGCCTCAACAAGGACTCGCTCAGCAAGGAAGTGGACCGTGCGCTTCACCAGCTCCACGACCGCGAACGCGAAATCCTGAAAATGTTTTTTGGCATCGACTGCCAGGAGATGACCCTGGAAGAGATCGGCGCCAAATTTGACCTCACCCGCGAACGCGTTCGTCAGATCAAAGAGAAGGCCATCCGCCGCCTCAAAGGTCAGAAGTCGCGTCTGCTCAAAGCCTACTTGGGTTAAGCCTTATGGTGAAACATATCGTGGCTTTCCGCCTTAACGGCACTGCGGCCGAGCGCCGCGACGCGGCCGAGCGTTTTCGCGATGCCTTGATGGCTCTGCCCGCGCAAATCGACGTTTTGCAGTCGATGGAAGTGGGGCTGAATGAAAACCCTGCCGAAGAGTGGGACGTGGTGCTCACCGCCGTGGTGCCCACCATGGCCGATGTGGCCACCTACGCCAAGCATCCCGCTCACGTGGCTGCCGCCTCAATCGTGGGCCCGCTCAAAGCCGCCCGCGCTTGCGTTGACTATGAATTTTGAATTGCTGCTGGAGGAAGTGGCGTCGGTGACAGCCGTCACCTCGCCCGCCGGCTTCAACGTGTGTCACTATGCCGGTGCCACTCCCGAGCAATATTTACCTGACCGACGTCGGCTCGCTGCCTTTATGGCGGTGGAGCCGACGTCGCTTTTCATACCCCGCCAGACCCACTCGGCGCGCGTGGCCCACGCCGGAGTAGACCTCGACCTGGAGGGTGTAGACGCCCTGGTGAGCAATCGCCCCGGGCAGGTGCTCTGCATCAACACGGCCGACTGCTTGCCGCTGCTTCTGGTCGACGAGCAGGCCGGAGTGATCGGCGCGGCCCATTGCGGCTGGCGTGGCACCGTGGCCGGCATAGCCCTGCGCACCCTCGAGGCGATGATGGCTCTGGGCGCGCGGCCCGAGCGCATCCACGCCGCCATGGGCCCCTGCCTCTGCCTCGACTGCTTTGAAGTGGGCGAAGAAGTGGCCGCGCAATTTCCCCCGGAGATGGTGCGCCGCCGCCCCGGCGAGAAACCACACGTAGACCTTGCTGCCACCGTGGCCGCCCAGCTGCGCAGCCGAGGCGTGACCCATATAGCCCTGCCCACGGCCTGCTCAAAGTGCTCCCCCGCGGGCCACAACTCCGTGCGCCGCCAAGGCCGCGATTGGCCCCTGCGCACCCTCACCGCCATCCGCCTCCGCTAATCTTTTCTGTGCGCTAATGTGCCATAAAATGAATGCTAATATTATGTCATGTCAGCAGTATGCTCAAGTGAGTCGATGCCTACTATAGAGCGCATTTGCAACATACACGAATATGGTGCATGGATAGAGCGCGCCGGCGGCGCGCCGTGTGCCAGGTCGGAGACCTGTTCGGTCTGAACATCGGGTCGCGGCTCAGCCGCGGCCCGTGTAGGCGTGTGTAACAGTCGCGGCTCGGTGAGCCGCAGTGTCTTGGGTGTCACTTGCAGACTCTGCGAGTCTCCGACCCGCGTCAGGGTGGCATACCTACCCGGGCCGCGGCAGGGGCCGCGACCCGGGTTTAGACCGAACAGCCCTCCGGGCTGGCACACTCGGCGCCCTCGGCGCCGCTGCCGGAGCGCCTATCATGTTTCGTTCTCTTGGGTTTTGAGCATGGTTGTGCCATCTGGTTACTCTCAGGAAAACTACCCAGAAAACTACCCAGAAAACTACCCGGAAAACTACCCAGAAAACTACCCGGAAAACTACCCGGAAAACATTCACGATGCCGTCTGGCCTTCAGCTAAAAATAGTAAATTATATCAAAGAGCATCCAACTGCGTCAATGCGAGAAATCAGTGATTCGCTTGGCGATATCTCTCCTAATGGAATCAAGTATCATCTGCGAAAATTAAAAGAACTTGTGGTGATTCGTCGTATAGGCCCGGATAGAGGCGGTAGTTGGGATGTCTTGAATTAGGCTGATTTCTGTGCGCTAATGTGCCATAAAATGAATGCTAATCGGCATTTTTGCGCATTATATGATATGTTATGTCATGTCAAAGAGTAAGATGCGGCAGGCTTAAGTGCGGCGATGCTGCGCCCGGAGCGCCTATCATGTTTCGTTTGGGGAATTGGCGGAAATGTTGTATCTTTGGGGGTGAAATCTCTAATGAATACATTACATGAAATCTATTGTTGATCTGAGCGCCGGTTCGCTGGCGTTGACCCTTGTGGTGATTTGCGCATTTTTGGGCGCTACGGCTTTGGCTTATCCGTCGATGTGGTGCCTGGCGCCGGCCGCAATTTTGGTGGCCATTTTGCTTGTGGGCCTTTGCCGCATGCCCATGCGCATTGAGGCCGATGAGCAGCGTGTGTGCATCTTCAGTTCGCTGAGCTGGCGCAGCATTGCCATGGCCGACATCGTGGAGGTTGAGCGCTACACCCCGGCCAAGGGCACTCTGCGCCTGTGTGCCTCCGACGGCTTCATGGGCTATTGGGGCCGTTTCCGCGACAACGTGATTGGCACCTACACCGGCTATTTCGGCTGCCGGGATCATTGTTTCCGCCTGCGCCTGACGGGCGGCCGCCAATACGTGTTGGGCTGCCGCGACGCGGATGCGATGGTGGAGTATATCCGCGAGCATATTAGCAAAAACCGATAAAGCTATACATATATGAGCACATTTATTTTGAAATGGAATCCCGCCATTTCGTCGATTCGACTCGATGCTGCCGAGCGGATGCAGCGCAATTTCCCGTTTTTCGATCTGAACTGGAGCGTGTGGGAGCATGAGCGCGTGGAGGTGGGCGACCGCTTCTACATGTTGCGCGTGGGCGATGGCAACACCGGCATCACCATGCACGGCATGCTCTCCTCCGAGCCCGAACTCGGCGAGGATTGGAGCGGCAAAGGGCGCGAAACCTATTATTGCGACCTGTGGGTGAGCTATCTGTTTGATTCAGAGACGATGCCCATTATCACCACCGAAGAACTCGAGGCCGCCATCCCCGACTTCGATTGGCGCCGTGGCCATAGCGGCGTGGCCCTGACCGCGGAGCAAGAGCGGAGGCTCGACCGCCTGTTTTCCGACTATCGCAAGCACCACCCGGAGCTGATCGCCGACTTGGATGCCCGGCGGCAGTTGATGGTGCAGAAGTCGGCCGTAGACAGCATTCGCGGCCATCTGTTCTGGTATGAGATGTTTGACGACCTGATGGGCGACGACAATGCAAAATTCGGCGAAACGGCCGTGCACGATTGTGCCAACCTGTCGGTCGACGTGGACTATCGCGCCGGCGAGGTGCATCTGGAGGTGGTGTTCCGAATGTCCGACCTGCTGGAAATCACCTGCAGCAAAATCTATCAAGTGACCATGAAGGTCAACTCCGCAGAAGAGGCCATGAGCCATTTCCGTCTGTATCGCGTGGGCGACGACGTCTACATGCTCGAGAGCAACGGCGTGAAAATCGTTTGTGGCAACATCACGTTTGACTCGCTGATCCCCTACCTGGAAAAGGGCGTGCCCTCCACCATCTGACGCTTCCGCCGCCGGCGGCTATTCCGGCTGCGACGGCGGCCGTTGGGCCAGCGTTGCGTAGGCTTTGTCGTCGTCGGCATACAGCGCCGGGGCGCAACCGGCCGGCATACCCTCTTTGACCATGCAGAAATTGCGGGTGGGTCGACACGTTGCGTAGAGCTCCTCTAAGCGCTCTTGCGTGAACGGCTCGCGCGAGAAGAAGAAATTGCGATAGCAGCGACGCTCGTTCCAGCGGTCGTAGTAGTCGAAGCAGGGGTAGCGCTCGTAGATTTCGGCCACGTGGATTCCCTCCACGGGTTTGCTCGGGGCGTCATCGCCGCCAAGCACGCGGATTTTGCCTAAACTGTACACGGCGGTGATTTCCACTGCGGCGCACACGTCGCGCAGCCCGTTGAACGTGTGGCCCATGATTTCGATTGAGGCTGATTGGGAGATGGATGAGATGATAGCCGTTTCGTCCATAGTTGTC
>CAZJWM010000052.1:10041-14571 GCA_964549975.1 uncultured Bacteroides sp.
TCATAAGATTAGTTTAGCATTGCGTTTAAGTGGCGGGTTTGCAGCGACTTCAGGTAGGCGTCGGGATTTTTTGCCTTGAAATAATACCATGCGAAGAAGCGATTGAGCGTGTAGAGGTATTCGCCTTCGGGCACGAGTATGGCCTTCCACGCGTCTTTTATTTTCTTGTATGAGAAGATGTGGAATAGCTGCTCGATTTCGGCCAAGTCGAGATAGCGCATAGTCAGAGCGATGAGTTGCTCATCGTGCATGTTGTCCAGGGTCACCGACTGAGGGTCGTATGACCAAAAGGCGTTCTCCTGCTTGAGTTGCTGAAGGAGAATCGCCTTGATTTCGGCGACTTTGTCTTTGCGCTTGATTATCATGATGCAAATGTAGGAAAATTGTTCAAGACGGCAAAATTAAAATTTTTGTTGCAAATTTCAAGTAAGTGGTTTATCTTTGCATCAACAAACTTTCGTAATGGTCATGAACAGCATACTGAAACAAGTAAAGGCAGGAGAAGTGTCGGGAGTGCAATTTAAGGAGCGTATTCTCGATAAGTATGATATTGGTTGTGAAATGGTTGCTTTTAGCAATGCTCATGGTGGTAAACTGGTTATCGGAGTGAGAGATAAGACCGGTGACATTAATTCTCTTTCTTATTCTGAAGTTCAAGAAACAACAAATTTGCTTAGCGACATAGCATCGGAAAATGTTGTGCCATCAATTCTGATTGAAGTAGAAACTCTTGGCGTTGAAGGGGGTTGTGTGGTCGTGGCTACGATAAAGGAGGGCTTAAATAAGCCGTATCACGACAATAAAGGCATTGTATGGGTCAAGAATGGCGCTGACAAACGCAAGGTCTTCGACAATGCTGAACTTGCCGAAATGATGTCAAGTTGCGGTAGCTTTGTGCCTGATGAGGCGGTTGTCAAAGGCGCGACTATAAATGATTTGGATGTAAACACGATCAAGAGATATTTAGGTAATAGATTTGAACGTGTGCTTTCTAAAAGGGGGCTTGTTGCAGATGCTTTTAATGAGGCTTCGCTTGATACAATATGTTCAGCAATTGCTACAAGTCATAATTGTGAGAAAATTCTTCGCAATTTGCGCTTTATTCGTCCGGATGGTTCGCTGACGGTTGCTGCAATGTCGCTATTTGGCAAGTACACCCAACGATGGTTACCTGTTATGACTGCTAAATGCATATGTTTTGCCGGGAATAGTGTTGGCAGCAAAACGTTTCGAGATAAGGTGAATGATGCGGACATAGAGGGGAATATGCTGCATCAATACAATACTATCATGGACTTTTTTACTCGCAATCTGCGAAACGTCCAAGTTGGAGATGAGTTTAATAGCCGTGGTAGATTAGAGATATCCTATAGTAGTCTGGTCGAGTTTACGGTCAATAGCTTAGTTCATCGCTCCCTAAATCAGAAATCACCTATACGTATATTTATTTTTGACAATAGGGTGGAGATCCATAGTCCCGGAACATTGCCTAATGGGTTGACGATAGATGATATTCAGGCAGGCATATCTATGCCTCGCAATACGTTTCTTTTTAGTAATGCAATTTACTTGTTGCCGTACACGGGCGCCGGTAGTGGCATAACTCGTGCACTTGAAGATGGCATCGCTGCGTCTTTCGCCAACGATGAGAATACGCAAGAGTTTGTTATTACTATACAGCGTTGTGAAAAGGCTGATTCTGAAGTGTATATGGTAAATGTTGGTAACGAAGGCGGTAACCAAGAAGGTAACGAAGAAAGCGAATGCGAAACAGGTTCAGAAAGTAACCAAGAAAGTAACCAAGGAAGTAGCCAAGGAAGTAACCAAGAAAGTAACCAAGGAAGTAACCAAGAAAGTAACCAAGAAAGTAACCAAGAAAGTAGACGTATCGTGCTAACAAAGAAGCAAATTGATATTGTGAAATTCTGCTCTGTGCCTCGGTCGGCAGCGGAAATTTTGAAACGCGTCGGTGTGTCAAATCAATCGAGCAATCGTGGCCGCTATATATCTCCTCTTGTTGAGGCCGGATATCTTCAGATGACAATACCGGACAATCTAAAGGATAGAAACCAGAAGTATAAGAAGGTCATCCGCAAGTGAATTTTATCCCGGGGGAAGGCATTGTGGCTGTGGAGCGGGGGGGAGATTTGGGGAATTTGCGTGGGCGGTGGGGCAGGGGGTTTGGCTGTTTGCGAATTATTTATTAACTTTGCGGCTAAAATAAGTAAATTAATGGAATTTTCAGCCAACCAAATAGCCGAGTTAGTCGGCGGAACAGTTGAAGGCGATGGCAACGCCCCGGTGAGCACGTTCGCGAAAATCGAGACCGCGGGCCGCGGCGCACTGACCTTTCTGTCTAATCCCAAATACGCTCATCATCTGTATGCTATGGAAGATGGCGTGGCTCTGGTGAAAGACGACCTGCAGCTGGAACACCCCGTGCACTGCACTCTGATTCGTGTGGCCAATCCCTATGCCACCCTTGCGCAACTGATGCGTATGGTCGACGAGATAGCCAATCCGCGCCGCCGCGGCGTGGAGCAGCCGTCGTATGTCGATGCGTCGGTGAGTGTGCCCGAGGATGCTTATATCGGCGCGTTTGCCTATGTTGGCGCCGGGGCCAAGCTTGGCGCCGGGGTGCAAATCTATCCTCAGGCCTACGTTGGGCCGGGAGTGGAGATTGGCTCCGGCTCCGTGGTTTATCCCGGAGTGAAGATTTATCATGGTTGCAAGATTGGCGCACGATGCATTCTGCATGCCGGCGCCGTGATTGGTGCCGACGGATTCGGATTTGCTCCGATGCCCGACGGCACTTATAGTAAAATCCCGCAGATGGGTTGCGTGGAGATTGCCGACGATGTGGAAATCGGGGCAAACACCACGGTTGACCGTGCCACGATGGGCGCCACTCGTGTGGGCCGCGGCACCAAGCTCGACAACCTCATCCAGATTGCCCACAACGTGGAGGTGGGCCACGACACCGTGATGGCCGCACAGGCCGGCGTGGCCGGTTCGGCCAAGGTGGGCAGCAACTGCCAAGTGGGCGGCCAAGTGGGCATTGCCGGACATATCCGCGTGGGCGACCGCGTGGGTCTGGGCGCTCAGTGTGGCATCCACTCCAACACGCCCGACGGCGCCATTCAGCTGGGCACTCCCGCCATGGATGCCCGCAAATTTATGCGCGTGAGCGCTTGCCTGACGCGCTTGCCCGAGATGAATCTCAAGCTCAGCCGGCTGGAGAAGCAGCTCAACGAATTAACTCAGAAACCTCAATAAAACTCCTATATACCCAATATAAACAGATGAAGCAGACCACGCTGAAAGAAAGTTTTCATGTGAGCGGCAAAGGCCTCCACACAGGCTTGCAAATCGAAGCAGAATTGCTTCCCGCTCCCGAAAATCATGGTTATAAGTTTCAACGCATCGACCTGGAAGGTCAACCCGAAATAGACGCTGTGGCCGAAAACGTTGTGGCCACCACCCGCGGCACGGTGATTGGCCGCGGACAGGTGCAGGTGAGCACCATCGAACACTGTCTGGCGGCACTCTATGCTGCCGGCATCGACAACTGCCTGATTCGCCTGAACGCGCCCGAAATGCCTATTCTCGACGGCTCGGCTCGAGTGTATTGCGAAGAGATTGCCCGCGTGGGCATCGAAGAACAGGCCGCCGACAAAGACTTCTACGTGGTGAAGCAGAAGATTGAAGTGCACGACGACTCCACCGGCGCATCCATTGTGGTGCTCCCCGACGACGACTTCTCAATCGACACGATGGTGGCCTTCGACAGCCCCGTTCTGCAAAATCAGTTTGCCTCGCTGGAGAAGATGAGCGACTTTGCCGAGGAGGTGGCCTCAAGCCGCACCTTCGTGTTTGTTCGCGAAATCGAACCTCTGGTGAAGCTCAACCTCATCAAGGGGGGCGATCTGGACAACGCCATCGTGATCTACGACACCCCCATGAATCAAGAGCAGCTCGACCGCATCGCATCGCTGATGAACGTGCCCACGGTCAGCGCCACGCAGCTTGGATATATCAACGACCGTCCGCTGAGCCACGACAACGAGCCCGCTCGCCACAAGCTCATGGACGTCATCGGCGACCTGGCCCTGATTGGCCGCCCCATTCGCGGTAAAGTCATCGCCACACGCCCCGGCCACAGCCTCAATACCGCTCTGAGCAAGAAGATTCGCAAAGAGCTCAAGCGTCAAGACATGCAGGCCCCCGTCTACAATCCCAATGTGGAGCCCCTGATGGACGTGAACCGCATTCGCCAACTCCTGCCTCACCGCTATCCCTTCTTGCTCGTCGACAAAATCATCGAGCAGGGTGAGAAGCACATCGTGGGCGTGAAAAACGTCACCGGCAACGAGCCCTTCTTCCAGGGCCACTTCCCCCAAGAGCCCGTGATGCCCGGAGTGCTGCTGGTTGAAGCCATGGCGCAAACCGGCGGCCTGCTCGTGTTGGGCACCGTAGACGAGCCCGAACGCTATAGCACCTACTTCATGAAGATCGACAACGTGAAGTTCC
>CAZJWM010000053.1:0-14093 GCA_964549975.1 uncultured Bacteroides sp.
CCCCGCCCACGCCCTGGCCTTCACCCGCTATATGCCGGAAATCGGCTCCACCGACGACCTCTACGGCCGCGACCACCTCAACATACTCGAACCCAAAACCTACGAATTTCTCGACACCCTCCTGGCCGAATATATGCAGGGCCCCGACCCCGTGTTTGCCGGCCCCCGCGTCCACATCGGCACCGACGAATATTCCAACCGCGACAGCCTCGTGGTGGAGAAATTCCGCTATCTCACCGACCGCTACATCAAATACGTGAAGAGCTTCGGCAAGGAACCCGCCATCTGGGGCTCATTGACCCACGCCGCCGGCAAGCAGCCCGTGGAGTCAAAAGATGTGTTGATGTATGCCTGGAGCACCGGCTACGCCAACCCCCAAGATATGATCGACGCCGGCTACGACATGGTGTCGATCCCCGACGGTTGGGTCTACATTGTGCCCAACGCCGGCTACTACTACGACTATCTCAACACGCAATATCTCTATGAGCACTACACCCCGGCCGTGCTCGGCGGCGACTTCACCTTCCAAGAGAAGCATCCGCAAATCAAGGGCGGCATGTTTGCCGTGTGGAACGACCATCCCAACAACGGCATCACCGTCAAAGATATCCACCATCGCGTGATGGCCGCCATCCCCACCATGGCCGCCAAAACCTGGGACGGCGCCGACGTGACCCTGAGCTACGACGACTTCGCCGCCAAATCGGCCTCGCTGAGCGAAGCCCCCGGCGTGAACTATCTCGGCCGCTACGGCTCGCAACCCGGTGAGGTGATTCTGGAACAGGCATCAGTGGCCCCGGGCTCCACCCTGGCCATCCCCGAAATCGGCTACGACTACACCGTTGAATTCACCATCAACGGCGCCGAAGAAGCCCGCGGCACCAAGCTCTTCGAGAGCCCCAACGCCATCTTCTGGATCAGCGACCCCGTGACCGGTCTGATGGGCTTCAGCCGCGAAGACAAGCTCTACACATTCCGCCAAAACGTGCTCCCGGGCGAAACCCTCCGCTGCAAAATCACCGGCAACAACCGCGGCACTCAGCTCTGGGTGAACGACACCCTGGTCGACGACCTCAACACTCGCTGGGTGAGCTACAACGGCGGCAAAAACAAGATGGCCGAAGTGCGCACTCTGGTCTTCCCCTTGCAGAAGGCCGGCGATTTCAAGAGCACCATCAGCAATCTGAAAGTCACCAACTCCATTAAATGACCTCCAACCGCCACCACACCGCCCTCTACGCCACCCTCGGCTGCAAACTCAACTTTGCCGAAACGTCAACCGTGGCCCGCACTCTGGAGCAACGCGGCATCGCCCGCGTCACCCCCGGCCAAGAGCCCGACTTGTGCGTGGTCAACACCTGCTCCGTCACCTCCGAGGCCGACCGCAAGTGTCGCCACGTGATTCGCCGACTGGCCACACGCTATCCCGGCGCCACCATAGTGGTGACCGGATGCTACGCCCAGCTCAAGCCCATGGAAGTGGCCGCCATCGAGGGCGTCGACCTGGTGGTGGGCATCAACGACAAACTGCGCATCGCCGACTTCCTGGAGCAACAGTCTGCTCCGGAAGTCGCCCCGGCGCGCGATTTGCGTGAGTTCATGCCTTCATGCTCGCGCGGCGACCGCACGCGCTATTTCCTCAAGGTGCAAGACGGCTGCGACTACTGGTGCAGCTACTGCACCATCCCCGCCGCCCGCGGCCGCTCCCGCTCCGGCTCCGTGGCCCAAATCGTCGACCAAGCCCGCAAGGTGGCCGAAGAAGGCGGCCGTGAAATTGTCATCACCGGCGTCAACATCGGCGACTTCGGCAAAGGCACCGACGAAACATTCTTCGACCTGGTGCGAGCCCTCGACCGCGTTGACGGCATCGAACGCTATCGCATCAGCTCCATTGAGCCCAATCTGCTCACCGACGAAATCATCGACTTCTGCGCCCAAAGCAGCAAGTTCATGCCCCACTTCCACATCCCGCTGCAGAGCGGCAGCGACGACGTGCTCCGCCTGATGCGGCGCCACTATCTCACCGCCGACTTCGCTCAGAAAATTCACCGCGTGCGCCACGCCATCCCCCACTGCTTCATCGGAGTGGACCTCATCGTGGGTGCCCGCGGCGAAACCGACGAATGTTTCGCAGCCTCAAAAGCCTTCGTGGAGTCGCTCCCCATTTCCCGCCTCCACGTGTTCACCTACTCCGAACGCCCCGGCACCCGCGCCCTCGACATAGCCTACGCCGTGCCCCCGGAGCTGAAACATCAGCGCACCTCGGAGATGCTCGCCGTGAGCGAAAACCTGCAGCGCTCATTCAGCCGCCAATTTGAGGGCACGGTGCGCCCCGTGCTCATCGAACACGAAAACCACGGCCGCATGGGCGGATTCACCGACAACTATCTGCGCGTGGAGCTCCCGCGCGTCATCCCCGAATTGGCCAACCGCGTGGTGCCCGTGCGCCTCTGCTCGCTGGCCGACGACGCCTCTAAATTCACAGGAGAATTGGCCCTATGACCCCATCTTCACGCGTGGCCGTTGTGTTGCTCAACTGGAACGGCCTCAACATGCTCAAGGAATACCTGCCGCGAGTGATGAACCACACCAACCTCGACCTGGGCCGTGTGGTGGTGGCCGACAACGGCTCCACCGACGGCTCGCTCGACTACGTCCGCTGGATGGGCATCGACATAATAGCCCTGCCCGAAAACTTCGGCTATGCCGGCGGCTACAACCGCGCCCTCGAGCAAATCACCCAAGAGGAATACACCGTGCTGCTCAACACCGACGTGGCCCCGGCCGACGGCTGGCTCGAAGCCCTGGTGGAATACATGGACGCAAACCCTGACGTGGCCGCCTGTCAGCCCAAACTCCGCAGCTTCAACTATCCCGACATGTTTGAATATGCCGGAGCCGCCGGCGGTTTCATCGACCGCCACGGCTACCCCTTCTGCCGCGGCCGCATATTCTCCATCGTAGAGCCCGATCTGGGCCAATACGACGACGCCTGCCACGTCGACTGGGCCAGCGGAGCCGCCCTGATGGTGCGCACCGCCTGCTTCAAAGCAGTGGGCGGCCTCGACGAAACATTCTTCGCCCACATGGAGGAAATAGACCTCTGCTGGCGCATGCGCCTGCGCGGCTGGAAAGTGGCCGTAGAGCCCCGAGCCGTGGTCTACCACCTCGGCGGCGGAACCCTGGCCATGGGCAACCCACGCAAAACCTACCTCAACTTCCGCAACAACCTGCTGCTGCTCCACAAAAACCTCCCCGTGGCCGACCGCCGACGCGCCCTGCTGGTGCGCCGACTGCTCGACACCATCGCCTGGCTCCGCGCCATCCTCACCCTCCACTTCCGCGACGCCGCCGCCATCTTCCGCGCCCACACCCACTACCGCCAAATGGCCCCCAACATCGCCCCCACATCCCCCACCCTCAACCTCATCGCCTCGCGCCCCAACATCCTCACCGCCTACTTCTTCCGCTTCCGCCGCCGCTTTTCTGAATTGAAAATTGATAATTGAAAATTGAAAGTGGAAAGTCCGGAGTCAAGAGTCCATAGTCCATAGTCCGTAGTCCGCTCTCCCAATTAGACCAATTAGTCCAATTAGACCAATTAGACCAATTAGACCAATTGCGCCGCCGCGGCCGCTACAGTGTGGCGATGCATCGGAGATGCTGGTTATCCTAAAACCCCAACTTGCCGCAGGCTAGTTGGGGACACAACCCTGATACACAACTACTTGGTCGGAGACCATGTCACCAGTGCCGCCCCGGCGACAACCTATTCGAGGTAGCTCGTGAGGAGCGCTCGTAGGGCCCCGGCTAGCCTACGTCAAGCCAG
This sequence comes from uncultured Bacteroides sp., assembly GCA_964549975.1. GTDB lineage: Bacteria > Bacteroidota > Bacteroidia > Bacteroidales > Muribaculaceae > UBA3263. The sequence goes on from CAZJWM010000053.1 coordinate 3,833, forward strand.
GGTTACTAATAACCTGCATCTCCGATGCATCACCGCACTCTGCTGAATCCCAGCTGATTAGCTATTTTTAACATTTGATTTCAAAATATTTTACCTATATTTGAGGGCATTAACATTAGGCTATATTTCTCATTTACGAATTCCAAAACACATCTTTTTCCACTTATGAAAAAAACTTTTACTCTACTTATTGCTTTGGCTGCAGCATTCTCAGCCGGTGCTTACAACGCTCAAGAGGTGTCGAGTGTCGAAGAAATCGTCGACGGCGGCGTCTATGCCATCATCAACATGAACCCGAGCGGAAACCGTATCTTCACCATCAGCGAAGATGGCTCCACGGCCTCGTTCCAAACGTTCTCCGAGGAGCTCACGGCAATCATCAACCCGCAATGTCACTGGACCTTCACCAAGACCTCTGACCACACCTGCGCCCACACGAGCTACACCTCAGACAACCACGTGGGCATCTTCTTCATCAGCAACAACGGCAACTATTGGAGCCACACCACGGCGGCAACCTTGCCCACAACCACCACTCCCGGCGCCGCTTCCACCTATTTCGAACTGATCAAACACTCCACCACCCCAAGTGCCCTAACCGACGATGGCAGCACATATTTCAGCATTCTCGGCAACTGGAACAGCACAAACAGCGTGCTCGAAGCGCTAATTGTGCTTGACACCTCCGGTTCAGTCAATATGTACACCAGAGCAAGTGCCTCCAATGACTTCACTTCCTCTAACTACTACAGCGAGGGTTATTCGGAATTCTACAAAATCTATCGCATCGTCAAAACCGCATCCGACTATCTTGCCGAGGCGAAAACCGAATATATCGCCCAACTGCTGGCCGACCCGCAGAAATATGGCGTGGCCGACGCTATGGCCTCCTACGTTGATCAAATCAACGCTCTGACGGCCTCTACCGACGCCGAACTCACCGCCGCTAAGGCCAAGATGGAGCAAATCATTGCCGACAGCAAACCCGCCTTCAAGCAAGCCGTGGTCGACCGCTTCAACGGCCGATACGTCACTCTGCGCAACGTGGCCAACTCAACGTATTACATCACAATGGAGAACACGGCCGAGCAGTCTGACGACCTCACCGGCATCTACGCCGAACGAGCCACCGACGCTGCCGCAGCAGCCAAAGCCATCTGGCAAGTGCAAGCGCAGCTCGACGAGAGCAACGACTATGGCTTCAGCATCAAGCTGACCAATCCCTACACGGGCATCTATTTCGGCAACAGCACGTTGAGCACAACCAGCGGCCACACCGCGCTGATGTCTGACAACGCCGACACCGCCCTCGACTACAAACTCATTGGCATCGACTCATCGGCCACGAAGTTTTTCATCCAATACGGCGACCTGTATATCCACAACAACGTCACCGCCCGTATGCTCTACTACACGGGCGACGGCGATGGCTCGAAATGGTATATTGAGGACTTGACCGCCGACAACAAGGCCACAATCTTCACCGCCCTCTCCTCCGAAGCCTCAGCCCTGACCTACAGCGACGGCACCGCCACATCCACGGCCACAGACCCCGCGCTCTATGGCGACGGCCTCAACCAAATCACCGACCCGCTGGGCCAAGAAAAAGCCAATGTGATTGCCAAAATCGCGGCCAACGGCGACTTCGCCGAAGTGTGTGCCGCCCTGCGCACTGTCAAGGCCGATGCCTCCACCCTATCCTCCTCTGCCAACACCGGACTTAACATGCCCAAAGCCGGCAGCTACATCCGCGTGAAAGCCGGCCCGCAACGCGCCGCTACCTACTCCACCGGCATGGCCTATCTGAGCACCGCCAACAACTCTGCCGGCACCAACGCCGCAGTGGTCACCTCGCTCACCTCTGCCGACGATCAGCTCAACACCATCCTCTACTACAGCGGCGAAAACCTCGCCGGATATGCCACAGGCTACTTCCTCCGCCCATATCTCGACGGCACAACCGTTAAGAATTTCTACACCAACACCACCAACTACACGCCGTTTAACTTCTCGCTGAAAGCCTCCACAGGCGAACTCGGCTGCTACCTGATTGAATACACCAGCAGCGACACATCTCTGCCCTGCCGCTACCTCTATCTCAACACGTCGGCCACCGACGGCGGCAACTTTGCCGACGTTGCCTCAATGGAAGCCTGCAGCAGTCCGGCCGGCTACCACCTGCAACTGGAATACGTGGAGAGCCTGCCTGTCACCATCGACGACGACGGCATTGCCGCCCTGTGTCTGCCAGTGGCCGTGACCACACCATCGGATGCCGACTGCTTCGTGGCCACCATCAGCGGACAATACCTCAAGCTCAACAAGGCTGAAGCCGGAGCCACCTACGCCGCCGGCACACCCATCTTCGTGAAAGGCACTGCCGGAACCACCGTGACCTTCACCGTGGCCTCATCAGGCGACGAAAGCCATGTGTGCGACGAATTTGCCGGTAGCTACTACATCCACGAATTCACCGCCGACACCGACAACGTGACCTACATTCCCGGCAAACCCGCCAGCACATCCGAAGCCGCCATCTCAGCCGCCCCGGCCATGCGCCGCGCTGCCGACGCCTCCAACACAGCCACCGTCAGCTTCATCCAAGCCTCGGAAACCCTTCCCGCCAACGCGCCGATTCTCACCATCTCGAAGTCGATTTCCGGCACCACCTACGAGCCCTACGACAACTTCACGCTGACACTCGACCCCGACCAAACCGCCGAAGACAGCTACTCGCTCGTGAGCATCCTCACGTCGATCACCGACCTCACCGTCGACGCTGAGCTGCCCTCCAACTGCTACGACCTCATGGGCCGCCGCATCGCATCGCCGCGCCACGGCCAACTCTACATCCAAGGCCGCGCCATCCGCCGCAACTAATCCCCTCCCCCCCCAATAGCCTAATCAAGCGCCCCGCTCGTCCAACCGAGCGGGGCACTCCTTTTTCAGACCAATCACACTGTCGCAAAGCGCTAAATCAGAGACAGTTAATGCGCCGAGAGGCGCATATTTTGGTTAACCGGGCACAGAGGGAGCCGTAGGCGACCGTGTGCCCGGTGGAGGAGCGCAAGATATGTGTGCCGAAGGTACACATTGTGGTGTCTCTCAAGTTTGATGCACTACAATGTCTACCTTCGGCAGACATTTTTTTCGCTTTTTGCCGGGCACACGTGAGCTGAAGCTCCCGTGTACCCGGTTAACCATAATTTGCGCCTCTCGGCGCAATGGCCGCCACGTTTTAGGGTCTTTAGGAACTCAACTCTTAACTAAAAACTAAAAACTCCCCAACTTTCAATTTTCAACTTTCAACTTTCAATTAATGCAGGTCGGCAAGGTAGCGGTAGAGGTGTTGGAGGAAGGCTTTGCCGCGGGCGGTGCGACGCGGGTCGTCGCCTGAGGTGGCGGCTTGCGCTTGGTTGTCGTAGACGGTGGAGCCGGTGGCGTCGCGATAGACAAAGCCGTTGTTGAAGGTGTGCATCGACCATGAGTCGGTGTAGGCCTCCGACATGACGTTGCGGCTGAAATGGAACGCGCTGTGATCCAGGCCCAGTTGGGCCAACAGCGTGGCGGGGATGTCGAATTGGCTGACGTGGGTGTCGACGGTGCGCGGCTCGCTGACGGCGCCGCCGGTCATCACCAGCGGAATGTGGGGATAGGTGTCGCGCGTCAACGGTAGCGCTTCGCCTGCGTCGTTGCAGCTATGGTCGGCCACGATGACCACCAGCAGGTTGCGCCACATCTCGGAGTCTTTCAAGCGGTCGAGCAGGCGGCCCACGGCGTCGTCAACGTAGGCAAACGAGTTTTCCACGGGCGTTTGCTCCAGGCGCTTGTAGGGCACGCGAAACGGCTCATGCGAACTGAGCGTCTGCCAGACGGTGAACCACGGTTTGCCCGCGGCGCTCTGGCGTTGGCAGTCGTCGAAGAGCCATTGGGCCACTTCGCCGTCGTGCACGCCCCAAGAGCAGCGCGCCAGGTTTTTGTTGAAATCATATTCGCTGATCACGCGGTCGCACCCCATGGTGAGGTAGAATTCGCCTTTGTGCATGATGGTGAGGCGGCCGCCGTGCACTGCCGTGGTGGCATATCCTGCTTGGTCGCGCAGCTCGCGCGGCAAGCCGGGGAGCGCTGCGAGTTTCTTGCCCATGCGAATCACACTGGCCGTTGGCATCCCCGGAAAACCGGCCAGAATGCAGGGCAAGGCGCGGTCGGTGCGGAAGCTGCCGGAGTCCACTCTCGTGAAGTTGACGCCTTGGGCGGCATAGCGGGCCAACTGCGGAGTCACTCCGGGTTTGCCGCCGAGCCAGTCGACAAATCCGGCCGAAAGGCTCTCCCAGATGATGAGCAGGATGTTGGGCCTCGAGGTGTTGAGCAGGGGCGTGGTGGTGGCGTCGGGCGCAGGCGTGGGATAGAGTTCGGCGATGATTTCGCGGCAGCGCTCGTCGGAAAATTCGCGGAAGGCGCCGTCAATCTTGTCGTTCACCGAAAGCGAGTAGATGAAGTTGTAGATGGGGTTGAGGGCCGAATGGTTGAGAAATTGCTCTTGGCTGAAAAAGGCGATACTCGTGTTGTTGGGCCGGCGACCAAGGCCGCGAATGCAGATGAACACTCCGGCGGCCAACACCAGGAAGAGCACAGCCGTGAGGATGCCTTGCCACAGGGAGCCGACGGCGAACACTTCCACGCGGCAGAACTGCAGATAGGCCGTGAGGATGATGGCGGCCACAATCCATGCGGCCACGGCCACGACCACAAACAGCGGACTGACGGAGGCGGTGACGCCGCGGATGGAGCGCAGATAGGCCAAGGCCGAGGAGTCGAGTTTGCTCTTCCAGAAACCGTAGAGCACCAAGTCGGCCACGAGCATCAGCGAGAGCACCACGCCCACCAACACATTATATACATGCATGGCCGCGGGCAACCAGCAGCCCCGGCTGTAGGCCTGAGCGGTGGCCATGATTAGCGGCAACGCTGTGAGATAGGCGGCCGGAATGAGGTCGGTGCGAAAGCCGGCGCGAGTGGATTGACGGAGGTCGTCGGCCGTGAGTTTGCGGCCCAACAGGGCGCGATGGCGAAACATGAATATCGGACGATAGACCACGGCAAAGAGCAGCGTGGTCAGCAGGAAGTAGCTCACGGGGAGCATCACGTAGTCAAGCATAATGGAAATGAGTGTCGGTTGGGCGTAAGGATATTAGTAGTTGAGGGTGACGGCCGCAGGATAGAGGCGGCGTGGGTCGAAGTAGGCCGCGCAGCTGCGGCGCAGGTTTTCTTCGGTGAGGGTGAGAAGGCCGCGGAAGACGGTTTGGCCGTTGAGGCGCACCTCCACGGGACGCTCAAGGTCAACGAGTTCTTCGTCGAGGAAGATGGTGACGGAGCCGCCATGGGCTTCGCTGATGCGGCGGTCGAAGTCGAGAGCTATGCCCCACATGGGGTCGATTTCAGTGGTGACGTAGGTCACTTGCTCCACTGTCAGGTCAACTGTTTGGCCGCTGATGGTCAGATTGTAGAGGATGCGCACTGTGTCGGGCAATTCGGGTCGCTGCTCCACCAGCAGGTTGTAGAAACCGCTGCGGTGGCGGCCATCCATGGCGTAGTCTTCCCAGGTGACGCGGCGCGGATGGGAGTTGCGGCTGAAGCATTTGAGCCAGGGGGCAGTGAGTTCATAGGGGATGCCGTGGCCGAAACCGCTGAGCAGCTGCACGCGGTGGGTGTAGAATCCGGGTGAGGCTTGCGCCAGGGAATCGAGGGCGCGGGCGGTGCGTGCCGTCAGGCGGTTGCGATAGAATCCGGTGTCACGGTCGCCGGTGAGGAAACTCAGCGGCAGGTTGCGCAGGTTTTCGGCAGGCGCATTGCGCAGGGGTTCGCCCCCGGCCATAGGCCCGGCGGCGGCGAGATAGTCGGCATAGAATGAGGCGAGGCGTTGCGAGCCGTAGCCGCCTTCGCTGATGCCGAGCATGTAGATGCTGTCGGGGTGCACTTCTCCGGAGGCGAGCACTTGGCGCAGCAGGCGCTCGTAGGCCCACTGCTTGCCGCGTTGCCACCAGCGATACCATTCGCCCTCGTTGGGGATGCGGGGCACCCAGTAGAGCGCCGGCGAGCGCTCTCCCCAGCGCTGCGACAAGGCCAGACCGTTGGCCCATTCGATGTCGCGCGGCCCGGAGCCGTGGAGATAGATCATCAGCGGCAGGCCGGAGCCGGAAGCCGGGCAGGAGCCGGCGGTGCCGAAATAGAAGTCCATGATGGCCTGCGGCTCCAGGGAGTCGGGCAGTGTCCATTGGCCCAAGGGCCGCTCACTCAGAGGTTTGACTTGGGGCAACGAAGCTTCGGCAGCAGTGGTCTGTTGCCATTGCTGCCACACTTCTGCGCGGGCTGAGGGAAGTTGCGCCGTGGTCAGAGAGGTTCGACCGTTGGCGGCAAGGGTGGTGAGGGCGGCGCAGGCTGTCATGGCCAACCACACACCGCGGCGAAGTCTTTTCATATACGCAAAATTAGCTATTCCGCGCGAGATGTCCAAATCTCGGCGGAGCTATTTTGCGGAGTCGAGTTTGCGCAGATTCATCAGGGCAAATTCGTCGTCGGGGTCGCGCTCCAGAATCTTCTCCAGGCGTGCACGCGCTTGGTCGGTGCGATTAAACTCAATGTCGAGCAAAATCTCCTTCTGTTCAATGAAGCGGAGCATGATGTTGCCGGCCTCGTTGTCGTCGTCGGTGTTGGTGTTGATGCGCGAACGCAGTTGCTGCAAGATGCTGCTCAGGCGCGGGTCGTGCATGGCCATCAGACACTCCACAAAGGCGCAGGTCCAGGTGACGCGCCCCTGCTGCCAGATGTAGTCGAGATAGTAGTAGGCGGTGAAGTAGTCGCCCATGGCCATCATAGACATACCCAGCATGAAGCAGACGTCGCAAAATTGGTCAACCAGCGACTGATGGGGGTCTTCGTAGGTCTGCACGATGCTCTCCATCTGGTCGAACGAGGAGCGCAGATAGCGCACGGCTTCGTAGTAGCGACCGTCGGCATAGAGGGTTTTGCCCCAATAGAGCATGGCGGCGGAGATTTTGTCGAAGTCCACGTCGGGCACGGGCTCTTCGCCGGCCTTATATTCGGCTTCGGCGCGGAGCTCGGCGTCGCTCACGGTGGGGATGCCAAGGTGGAGCGACACGGCGCGAGGATCGTCGTCGACGGCGCCGGCTTGCTTGAAGGGGGCCGAGGGGCGCGACGAGAGCATGGCGCTGAGGGTGGCCATGATCAGGCGCGGAGAGTGGACGGCCGCCGAGAGCGACATCATCACCTGTGCAGGCACGGGCTTGAGGATATGCACCGTCAGCGAGGCCTCTTCGCGGTCGAGTTTGGTGTCGGCGCCTTCGCCGCTCACCAGAAGCGAGAGCACGGGGAAGGAGCGAATCACTTCGGGGTCGTCGGAGACGTGTTCGCCGTCGACGTGCAGGGTGGTGCCGTCGCTCACGTCGAGCCTGAAGAGCGTGTGCAGCAGGTCGCCCAAGGTCACCTTCAGCGGAGCGTAGGTGGGGATATTGTAGGGCGCCGGCTGTTGCTGCATGGCAAAGGACTTGAGCGAGTTCGACACCTTCTCGGTGAAGATGCGGTTGCTCATCAGGGCCATGGGGTCGGCGTTGATGCGCTCGCTCTGCTCCATCAGGGTGCGGTGCATGCGGAAGAAGCAGGTGAGCACCTCGTAGAGGGAGTCGGCCGACTCTTTGTTGTCGCCCAAACGCAGGCCCGAGGTGTGGAGGCTGAAGTTGAGTTTGCCGTCGTCGCCGGGGGTGTAGGTGCATTTGATGGGCACGGTGATGTTGTTCACGGTGTTGGCGGCCGCCTGAGCTTCGGGCAGTTGCTCGGCGGGCATCTCCAGACAGTTGAAATAGGAGATAGAGACCGAACCGGGAAACACGCTGTCGTTGGTCTGCTGAAACTGTGCCATGAACTTTCCGCCTTGGAAGTCGAAGAGCATGGTGCCATCCACCTCTTCGTCGTCGGCTGCAACGGGCGCGCCTGCGGGCGGGCCGCTATTGTCTTCAGAGGCCTTGCGATAGATGATGGTATCGGGGTTGACTTGTAGACGTAACAACAGGTTTCTCAGGATTTCGGGCAAGCTATCTCGGCCGAGGAAGTCGGAGGTCGGTGACTGCGACTTGTCGGGGCGCTGCACGTGTAGATTGGGGAGGAGCCCTGCCTTGAAGATGGCCCATCCCAGCATGCCTACAATCAGCAGCAACAGGATAATTACGACATTAACCATAGTGCCGAGAAGTGTTTTTTAGAGTTTTAGTGTGTAAGACTTGAATAAATCGAAGGGTGTAGAGTTAGGAGAAGGTAAGACATTCGCCCCGTGTTTCTCGTGTGGGGAGTGAGTGGGGGCAGAGCAGCCGGGCGGCGGGGTGTGTGAGGCCTACGCGGCGGCCACGGAGTGTCAGTCGGTGATGTCGGTCCATTCCACGTCGACCACCTGAGCCTCGGAGTGGCTGCGGGTGCGAGCGTCGGCGCGATGGGCCGATTGAGAGGAGGAGGAAGCTTGTCGGGCTTCGTCGGTTGACGCTGTCTCTGCATCGACGTCGGTGAACTTCACGTATTCACCCACCTCGGGGTCAATCTTCTTTGCCTTGCGCGAAGGGGCCGCGCTCCAGAAGGAGCCGCTCCGGCGGCGCGCACGTTGCCGGGAGGTGTCCTGACCTGCGGAGAAGGCGTCGCGAATGGTGTTGCGCACACGCATCGCGGCTATCAGGCCGCGCAGCAGCATAAACAGCAAGACGAAAAAGAGCAGTTGAATCAGAAACATGTCAATTCAGAAAATACTTGTCAATAAATCAGGGTTTACGATGACTAACCTATGCAAAGGGCTCCGCCTGCGCTCAGGGAAGGAACGGATAGATTAGCCCCAGGCAGTAGTAGATCAGCACGGTGAGGCTCAGGCCCGGGAGACCAAGCAACAACACCGATACGATGGCGACCACGATCACCACGTAACGCAACACGTTTTCAGTAGTCAGCTTGAAGTCCTTAAACTTCAGCGACACAAGTTGGATGGGATCAAGCATGGTTTGCGCTCCCAAGCCCACGGCGCAGATTGCCATCCAATCCGGAATCTGCTCGGGATGAGCCAAAGAGGTGTACCACGCCACGGCTCCCACCCACAGCAATGCATTCGCCGGGATGGGCATGCCGATAAAAGAGGTAGATTGGCGGCTGTCCACATTGAACCGCGCCAGACGCAAGGCCCCGCACACGGGCACGGCCAGCGCTATCCAGCTATAGTCGGCGGGCAGCACATTGTAGAGCATCGCGGCAGGAGCCACTCCGAAACTCACCAAGTCGCTCAGCGAGTCAAGCTCCTTGCCAACGGCAGAGTAGGCCTTCATCAATCGAGCCACAGCTCCATCCATGAAGTCGAACACGGCGGCCGCAAAGATGGCCACCGAAGCACCCACATAATTGCCGGCAAAAGCCAAAGCAATGGCCACGCAGCCTGAAATCAGATTCAGACACGTGATGGTGTTGGGCACTTGTGCTATGATATCCTTAAACATTGTTTTCGGTTGATGTCGTTGAGGAATTCAAATGGGCCACCTCGGTGATGCCGCCGGTGGTCTTGTCGCCTATCTTCACCAAAATCTCGGAGTCGAGTGGCAGATAAATGTCCACTCTCGAGCCAAACTTGATGAAGCCCATGTGGTCTTCGATGGAGGCCTCCACGCCCGGCTCTGCATAGGTCACTATGCGGCGAGCCATCGCCCCGGCCACCTGACGCACCAAGATGTCTTGGCCGTTGAAGGTGCGAATCACTATGGTGCTACGCTCATTTTCGGTGCTCGACTTGGGCAACCATGCGCTCATGAAGCGCCCCGAATGATGCTTCACGTAGATCACCTCGCCATTGACGGGAAACCAGTTGGCATGAACATCCAAAATGGTCATAAACACCGACAGCTGAATCACGCGGCGATGGAGATATTCCGTTTCCTCCACCTCCTCGAGAGCCACCACGGTGCCGTCTACAGAGCTCACCACCACATCCTCCTGATTGCCCACAAACCTGCGTTTGGGCGACCGGAAAAAGTTGACCATCAGTCCGTAGATGATCACTGATATAGCCGTCAGGGCTATGCCCGCGGGGCGGCTCAGCCACCACACAAACACATTGAGCAGCAGCAATAACAGAATGGCGATTATAAGGATTTCGGTGCCTTCGTGATGTATTTTAACTCTTTTGAGATGTTTACTCATTGAATCGTTGTAGCATTGATTTTAT
>CAZJWM010000054.1:0-14052 GCA_964549975.1 uncultured Bacteroides sp.
ACAATCTCGGCCCCGTGGCTCTGCGCGGATGGTATAAGAGCATCTTCCGCGCTCCAACGCTCAACGACCTCTACTACACGCAGGTGGGCAACCGCAACCTCAAACCCGAATTCACCAAGCAGCTCAACCTCGGCGCGGAATATCACCTGCAAGTCGACCGCTGGGGCCTCGGCGTGCAAGCCGACGTCTATCAAAACAGTGTGACCAACCGCATAGTCTGCCTGCCGCAGCGCGGCACCTACACCTGGACTATGCTAAACTATGGCAAAACCTTCTGCCGCGGACTCAACTCCACCATCTCGCTGCGCTACACCCTGCGCCGCTGGCACTTCTCCCTGCTGAACTCCCTCACCTGGCAACGCGACCTCAATCGCACCGACCCCGAAGACGAAGATACCTACAATAAACCGATATGCTATTCGCCCACATTCTCCTACGGACTCACCGCCGTGGTGGGGTGGCAACAGTTGACGCTCACCCTGTCGCAGCTCCACGTGGGGCCGCGTATGTGGTCGTATGCCGACCCGGCCGATCAGCTTTCGGCCTACAACAACGTCGACCTCAAGTTGCAGTATGCCCGTGCCCACTGGTGTGCCGCCCTGGAGATTAACGACCTCTTTGACGTACAATACGAACATATTCCACGTTACCCGATGCCCGGGCGCAACTTCCGAGTGTCGCTAACCTACTCGCTATAACAATCCACCCCACAATGACCCACATTCGCCATGCCATATTCCTGCTTGCGCTCACAGCTGCAACTACCCTCGCAGCCCAAGAGCGACTCATTATCCTCAACGAAGGCACATGGAAGACCAACAACGGCCGTCTATCCTATTTTGAGGATGCGCAAGTGGTGAGCAATCAATGGTTTGCCGACGTGAATAAATCCACAATCGGCGATACCCCCAACGACATCATCCAAATCAACGACTCGCTGTTGGCCATTGCCGTCAACTGGTCGAACATCGTGCAATTCATCACCCCCGAAGGTCGCGCCGCCGGGGCCACCGAAGACGTGCCCAACAATCGCCGCCTGGCCTCCGACGGACGCTATCTCTACGTCACCTCCTACGGCCATGAATGCGGCAGCCCCACGCAGACCTACACCTTCACCAAAGGTTTCGTGGCCAAAATCGACGTGGCAACGCGCCGCGTTGTCGACGCCACCGAGGTGGGCTACGAACCAGAGGGGATTGCCTACTATCGCGGCCACCTCTTCGTGGCCAACACCGGCGGATATGCCGCCCAAGAGAAACACGACTACGAAACCACTGTGAGCATCCTCGACGCCGCCACCATGAAGGTGGTGCGCACCGTAGACACCGGTCACGTCAACCTCTACGGCCCCATGTCCCAAAGCGGTCGCTATCTGCTGATAAATTCGTCCGGCAACTACGACGCCACCGGCTCCTATGCCATAGTGATGGACTGCGACAAAGCCCTGGCCGGCGATGAAGATTGCACCGTGGCGCTGCCCTATTCGGCAGCGTTTAATTGCACCGCCACCGACGGCCGCTTCTGGGCCGTGGGCTCCACATTCTCCTACACCTCCGGCGAAAGCGACTTCAACTACGTGGCCATCGACCCCGAGCGCGTCATGGCCACCGGCGGTGCCGAAGGCGTAGAGGAGGCGCTGCCGCCGACGGTGGTTTCGCGCCTGAAGAAGATGTACACCCCCTATTGCATCTACGTCAACCCCTACACAGGCTACATCTACGCTACGGATGCCGCCGCCTATCAGTCGGCCGGCGCCCTCTATCAGTGGCAACCCGACGGCACCTACGTGGGCAAATATAAAGTCTACATCAACCCCGGCCATATCGTGGCTCTGCCCCCCGACGGCAAATTCGGCGCCGTGGAGGAGGTGACGGCTGCGCCTGCTGCAGCCGACGACGCCTGCTATAATCTCCAAGGCATGAAAATCGCAACTCCCCGCATCGGTCAAATCTACATCCAAAACGGAAAAATCCATAGAAAATGAAACACCTTCCTATTCTGCTTATTGCCTGCGGCGCACTCTCGGCCGCCGCTGCCGACGGCACATTTACCGTCAGCGTCCCCTCGGATGCCACACTCTTTGTGGGCACCAAACAAAAGCATTACATGCCCTTTAAGGCATGCACTCCCTCCGACAGCACCGCTGCCGACGGCGTCGCCACCTACACCTTCCCCATGAGCGACGGGTTTGACACCTACGCCTACCGCTTGCAATTGCCCGGCGCAATGACCCATGTGGGCAAATTCGGCATCGACAGCGAGCACACCGCCTTTGCCATCACTCGCGCGGAGATGCTCAGCCACGGCACCGCTGACTATTGCAACCACAACGCCGCCGACAACAGTGCCGCCAACCTCGCCGACCTGCTGCTCAATGTGACCCGCAGCGGCCACCTGCAGCTCCAACCCGGAGAGCAAAAAGCGCTCGTGGCCAACCGCGTTTGGCAGATTGTTGACGACGACTGCAACAACTATTTCCTCTCGCCCGACTATCATTATGCCGTTGTGGATGAGCATTTTCAGCCATCAAACGCAGTGGTGACCATCGACGCCGACGGACTGCTCACAGCCGTGGGCACCGGCACGGCCATAGTGATGGTGGACTACGATGCCTGTTACGCCTACGGCTACAATAAAGTTGACGGCTACTACGTGCGCAACGCCGACTACAAATTCTGGTTTGGCGCCACTTGGAGCCGCCTTTGGGCCGAAAACACCGGCATATTCGTGGTGACCGTCGGTCAAGACACATTCTCCCCCGAAATTCGCATCGATTGCCCCAACCAAGACCGCGAAGAGCTTGCCCTCGACTCGGAATTAGACGTGCTCTACTATCTCGCCGACTCCGACGGCTATCACTATGCCCTCGCTGCCGACGGCGTTGCCTCTGTGGAAGTGGCCAACCCGGCGGTGGATAGCGATGCCAACACCGTTAGCTACAGCGGTTTTCGCTCAGCCTCGCCAGACGACATCCTGCTCACCTTTGGCCGCAACATCCTCCGACTGACCGACTCTGCCGGACGCGTGGCCTATCAAGTGATTAGCGCCAAACCCATCACCGCCGATATCCCCGACCAAATCAAACCCGGCGACGAAGTCACCATCCAACTCAGCGGCCTCTATCATCCCACCCCCAAGTTGGCAGGAATCTACAACCAATCGGCCTATCTCCACTACGCCATCGACGGCGACGACGATGAGCTCACACTCGGTTCCGGCCAATACAACTTTGCCGGCTCGGCCAAAGCGCAGCGAATCACCCTCACCGTCCCCTCCGACTACGCCGAAACCACGCTCACCCTCTCCGACGGCGCAATCCACGTCAGCGGCTTCGGCTTCCGCGGAGGCCTGCACCGACAGATTGACCCTGCCGTGGGCATTAACCCCAACCTCAATGCCGAACTCACCAGCGAATTTTGGGGGGCGTTGCCCGACATCACCCTGAAAATCGCCCAACCTTTCGACGCCATCCGCGAAATCACCGACGAGCCCGCTTCGGCGCCGCAGCTCTACGACCTCAGCGGCCGCCGCGTCAGCGCCCCGACCCCCGGCGGCCTCTACATCGACGCCTCTCGCTCCCGCCTCATCCGCCTATAAAAACATAGTCATATAGACGGGGACGTAGTTCACGTCGCCTATACGTTTGAAATCTTTCGTGTAGATGAGATATTTGTTTTGGATGCGTTGCGAATATTTTTCGCAGAATGCATCCAAGGAGGCGTGTGTCTTATATCCCGACGATTTCACCTCGATGGGCGACACCTTATGGCCATCGGCAATCACAAAATCTATCTCATAATATTTCTTGCCGTCGTCGGTGGGGATGGTGTGATAGTAAAGCTGTTTGCCGGTGGCGCGTAGCATCTGAGCCACCACGTTTTCGTAGACGTAGCCAAGATTGGTGTTCAACTTGTCGTTGAGCAATTTCAGGTAGATTTCGTTGCCGGTGAAATCCTTGTCTTTGAAGGCCAATGTGATGAATAGCCCGGTGTCGCCCACATAGAGTTTGAATCGCTCATTGTCTTTGGTTAGCGCCAGGGGCGTGGCCGGGTCGTTGGAGTGGTAGGCCACGTTGGTGGTCATCGATTCGCTCATGGCCTTTACCAGCGATGTGATGCGGTCGGTGCGCTCGCCTTCCACGGCGGCGCTCACCTGATAGCGTGCCACGTTTTTGCTAAGTTGGGCGGGGATTGCGTCAAACATTGCCGCGGCGCGCTCCGTGTCGTCAATCTTGTTGAAATCCTCTTCATAGAGCGATATGATGTCGCGCTTCACGCGGTCGACCGCCATCATGTTGTTGGTGCGGATATATTCAGCCACGGCTTGCGGCATACCGCCGATGAGCATATACAGACGGAAATCGCGCATCATTCGGCGGTGTACGCCGTCGCCCAACGACATCCCCTGTTGGAATGCTTTGCGCAGTAGGTTCACTGTGGCCGTGTCGCCCAGAGCCCACCGAAATTCCTCGTAGTCCATGGGAAACATATCCACTTTTGTCTCCTCGCTGGGTATGATAATCTCCGCGGAGTTTTTGCGCACGGAAATCAGTGAGCCCGTTTCGATGTAGTCATAGCGATGGTCGCTCACCAAGTGTTTGATGGCTTGTCGGGCTCGCGGACATCTCTGCACTTCATCGAAGATGATCACCGACTCGCGCTCATGGAGCTCGGTGTGGTAGAGAATTTGCAGTCGGAAGAATATGTAGTTGAGGTCGGAGATGTCGTTAAACAGTTCGAACACCTCCGCGGGGGCGGTTGAGAAGTCCACGAGCATATACGAGCGATATTCGCGGCGCGCAAATTCTTCGGCCAATGTTGATTTGCCGATTCGGCGAGCGCCTTGAATCAGCAGAGCAGTGGCGCCGTCACGCTCCTGTTTCCACTGGAGCATGCGGTCATACATTTTGCGCTTAAAGAGGATTTTAGATTCTTCCATAGCCTAATTTTTTCGGCAAAAATACGCACTATTTTCCTCTCCGCCAAATTTTTTAGCCGCATTTTGTCAATTTCCGCCAAATTTTTTAACCGCGTTTTGTCAATTTCCACCAAATTTGCAGGGCTGCGACCCGGCACTGCGCGCCTCCGCCGCCGCGCGGCGCAAATTTTTTTGGCGTTTTGGCGTTTTCTTTTTACATTTGCATCATTGAATTATTAACCATAAAAACATGAGATTATGAGACGATTGTTTGTGATTTTGGCGCTGACTGTCGGCGTTGTGGCTTGTGTGGCGCAATCATATAGGCCGGTGCTTGCCGATGGTAGAGAGTGGGTCTATGCGGCAATTGGTTATCAGGCTGACACCTTGGGCTATTATAAGATGTCGGTGGACAATGATACAATTGTGGCTGATTCACAATGCAAAAAGGTAATAATCTGTAAGATTGGAGATGACCAACCGGTGCAAGTTGGATATGCTCGCGAGGAAGCAGGAAAGGTGTATGGCTATGTGGCCGGTGAGTTTCTTTTGCTCTTTGACATGAATTGGAGCAAAGGAGATGATGCCGGCGCCGGCTACGTTGTGGCGGAGGATACTGCCATTGTTGACGGAGATGCGTGCAAGATGCTCGTGATAGATTCCGGCGCTGATTGCGATGAATATGCAACGCTATATTCTGTGATTGAGGGCGTTGGTGTTAGTAATGACTTCGTTCAGAGTTTTTTGTTAGATGCGAGCGTGATGTATTGCGCTTTGGTGTCGTGTGCCGATAATGGGCGAATCATCTATGGTAAGGCTCAACCTTTCGGCGCTATCCGCGAAATCACCGACGAGACCGCTCCGGCGCCGCAGCTCTACGACCTCAGCGGTCGCCGCGTCAGCGCCCCGAGCCCCGGCGGCCTCTACATCGACGCCTCCCGCTCCCGCCTCATCCGCCTATAGACAGGTCGGGCACTTTATGCGTTGGGGCCGGTGAGGTTTATTTGTTGGGGGAGTGAAAAATGCGTAACTTTGCAGTGGTAAAACAGTAGAAAAAGTTATGCAATCGATTGAGAAAAAATCCATCTTCCGTCGCTATGTAGTCTTTGCCGTGGGATTGATGTGCTGCTCGTTTGGTGTGGCACTGATCACCCGAGCTGCCTTGGGCACGTCGCCCATATCATCGGTGGCCTACGTGGCCAGCTTGAACACGCCCATTTCTATGGGCACATATTTGCTGTCGATCAACCTGTTGCTGATTCTGGGGCAGGTGTTGATGCTGGGGCGCGAGGGCGTTCGCCGTTCGCGCGTGGAGCTGCTTGTGCAGTTGCCGGTGTCGCTGGCCTTCGGAGCGATGGTCGACATAGGCATGGCGCTGTTTGCGGTGTTTGACGCGTCGACCTACACGGCGCAAATCATTCAGATGCTCATCGGTTGCGGCATCATGTCGCTGGGCATTTCGCTCGAGGTGGTTGCCGACGTGACGATGAACAGTGCGGAATATTTTGTGCGCATTGCTTCGCGTCGGTTCTCGCGTGAGTTTGGCACTGTGAAGATAGCTTTCGACGTGACTCTCGTGGTCATAGCCATTTTGCTGAGCCTCATCCTCTCCGGCTCGTTGCAGGGTGTGCGCGAAGGCACCGTGTTTGTGGCCCTGCTCACCGGCCCGTTTGTCAGACTCTTCAGCCCCCGATTGAGTTGGTTGCGCCGCTGGGAGATGATGGGATTGCCCGATGGCGACGCCGCCGACGCTGCCGATGCCACGGCGCAGGCAGAGCATGTGGTCATCACCGTTTCTCGTCAATATGGCAGCGGTGGCCACGAATTAGCCGAGGCTATTGCTCAGCGATTGGGCATAAAATTCTACGACAACCAACTGATTGACATGGTGGTGGAGCAGCAGGGTTTGACTCGCGAATACGTGAGCCACAACGAGCAGAATATGCCCACGAGCTTGTTGCTGCGCATGGCCACCCGCGACTATGAGGCGCCCATCGACAAGAGTCTTTCGTTGGACGATGCACTGTTTGTGGCGCAGAGCCGCGTGATTCGCCGTCTGGCTTCGCAGGAGAGTTGCGTGATTGTGGGCCGCTGCGCCGACTATGTGCTGAAAGATCAGCCCCACGTGATCAACATCTTTGTGCATGCCGCCGAAGACTATAAAGTGGCGCGTGCCACCAAAGAATATGGCCTCGATCCGGCCGTGGCTGCGCGTGAGGTGAGTCGCATCAACCGCGCTCGAGCTTCGCACTATCAGCACTATACCGACCGCCGTTGGGAAGACGTGAACAACTACGACCTGGTGTTTGACACCTCCACCACCTCCACCGACCTGATTGTCGACCTCGTGGCCTCGGTTTATTCGAAGGCTTGAGCCGTCAGTGAGGAGACCGCCATCTCCGCTGCCGGAAGATGGTGAAGTGCCGGAGGATCGAGCAGCATCACCGTGTCGGCCTCGGCGAAGGCCAACTCCAACTCGTGGGTGGAGAATATGATGCATTTACCCTCGTTGTGGGCCAGTGAGGCCAGTAGGGTCGTGAGTCGGCGGCGGTTTGGCACGTCGAGAAACGACGTGGGTTCATCCAGGAGGATTATGGGCGTGTCTTGCGCCAGAGCGCGTGCCAGCATGATTCGCTGACATTCGCCGTCGCTCATCGTGTCCATGGTGCGCCGGGCAAAGTCGGCCATCCCCACGCGCTGCAGCGCTGCGTCGATGATTTTGCTGTCTTCGGGGCGTGCGCGACCAATCCAGTTGGTGAACGGTGCGCGGCCCAGTGCCACCACATCGCGGCAGCGCAGATTGCTCACGCGCACGCGTTCGGTGGTGACCATCGCCACTGTTCGCGCCAATTGCGACGTGGATGCGCGGCGAGTGTCCAACCCGTTGAGATAGATTTTGCCGCTTTGCGGTTGCGTGAGTCCGGCCACGGCGCGAAGCAACGTGGACTTTCCGGCGCCGTTGCGGCCTATCAGGGCCGTCAGAGTGCCGCTGGCCACCGATGTCGTGGCGCCGCTCAGCAGTGTGCGTTTGCCGTAGGCGAGCGTGAGGTCTTGAATCTGAATCATGCTGAGAACGATTGATTGCGAATCACCACCCAAATCACTATAGGTATGCCCACCAAGGCGGTGATGGAGTTGATGGGGAGCACCAGCAGTTTCGACACCAAATCGCACGCCGTGAGCGTAGCCGCGCCAATCAGTGCCGACGCCGGCAACAGAATGCGATGGTCGGCCGTGCGGCAGACGGCGCGGGCCACGTGAGGCATGGCCAGACCAATGAAACTAATCGGGCCGCAGAAGGCTGTGACACTTCCGGCCAACAGCGTGGTGGATATCAGTATCAGCAGGCGCGAGCGGCGCATATTCAGACCCATTGTGCGTGCATATTGTTCGCCCAACAGGAGCATATTCAGCGGCTTGATCCCGGCCACTGCCAGCACCAGACCGACTATCACGGCGGCGGCGAGCACGGCCAACTGCGGCGACGTCACCTCACCCAGCGAGCCCATGGTCCAGAGCACGTATGACTTCAGTGCCTCCTCGTGGCTGAGATATTGCAGAATCTGCACCACCGCGCCGATGCCCGACGAGAGCATGATGCCGAGTATCAAAATCACCATTATATCCTTGATGCGCGCACCCACGGCCACAATCAGTGCGAACACCGCGGCAGCGCCGAGCCAAGCGGCGGCAGCGATGCCAAACGGTGTGGAGAGTCCTGCTAAAAGCAGCAGAGCCACGCCCAGACCCGCCCCGGCGCTGATGCCCAACACGTAAGGCCCCGCCAGCGGATTGCGGAAAAGCGTCTGCATCTGCAGGCCGCTCACCGACAGCGCCATGCCCGCCAGCAGCGCCACGGCGGCCTTGAGCACGCGGATGTGCCACACGATGTGGCTCACCGAAGCCTCACACGGGCCTCCGGTTAGCGCGGCCCACACCTCGCGCAGCGAGAGCGACACCGTGCCGCACGCCACGTCGAGCACTGCTAAAAACAGCACCAACACCGTGAGCAACAAGAATTTGATAGACACTTTCATCGAGCTCTATTGCAGACGGAAATAATAGTGGAGCGACGAGGTGTCGCCGCCTTTGAAGATGGTGTGGAGATCTTCCAAAATCAGTTCGGGGTGCACCATTCCGCTCTCAAAGAATGAGCCGCGATGGTTGTATACCGGGCCTGAAAACTCTGCATTCGGTGCGGCGTCGCGTAGGGCTGCGAGCGAATTATATTGCCCGGTGTTGAGCCAGAGGTCGGCCGATTGCAGCAACATCACGGCCTGCTCCATGTCGATGGGGGCGGCGCCCGCGGCGGTGTTGTCGCGGTAGATGTAGCGGCCACCGGCATCGTCAATCAGCCGGGAAATTTCGCTCTTGACCGACGGCATGAACCACGATGAGGCGTAGGGCGCATTGAGCATCACCTTGGGTGCGGCCGTGGTGTCGGCGGCATACTCCTCGCGGCGTGTTTCGTAGGCCTTGGCTATTTCCGTATAGCGCTCAGCTGCGGCTCCGCGGCATCCGGCCAGTGCCCCGAAGGCCACCAACCATTCGGCGCGGCCCAGCGGATCCTGCTCCACGAAGTCGGCTATGTAGACGTAGGGCACCTGCAGCTCGCGCAACTTCGCCTCGATGGTGGAGCGCGCTCCCACGCCGTAGATCAGCACTACGTCGGGCTTGATGGAGAGCAGCGTCTCATAGTCCATGGCGGCGTCGTAGCCCACGTCGGCGAGCGAATCGCGGCGAGCCGTCACCGCCGGGATTGAGATATATTGCATACCCGACACACCCACCACTCGCGCCAATTCGTCAATTTCGTCGAGATAGGCCAGGTGGGTGGTGCTCATGCACACCATCCGATGGAAACCGCCCCGGGGGATGACGATGCGCGAGGTGTCGGCCGACGTCTCCGATTGCCAGGGGTTGTAGACCTCCAACACCGTTTCGCCGCGCGAGTTACCTCTCAGCGCAAAGCATTGTGCATGTTCGGGTTGATAGATGATTTCGCCGGAGACCGAGTCGCCGTTGGCGCCGCTGCGCGAGCAAGCGCAAAGGCAGATTGTGAGGATTATTGCGGAGAGTATGCTGAGTCGTTGAATTCGTTGCGTCATTGTTGGGTGATGAGATTGATGGCGAAGTCGAGCATTGTGTCGGTGCCGGAGAGGGCGGCCTGAGCGTCGAGGTCGACGGCGCACCCTGCGGTGGGTTCAATGCCGAATTCGGTGATGTTCATTTGGCTGTCGTAGACTATGCTGGCGCTCATGCGCAAGCCCCATCCGCAGGGCAATTCCGACGAATAAGGCATACCTGCGCCGCCGCCGGTGCAGGCGCCGACTTGAGTCACTCCGGGGAGCCCTCGCATGGCCATGACAAAGAAGTTTGCGGCGCTGTAGGTTGAGCGAT
This sequence comes from uncultured Bacteroides sp., assembly GCA_964549975.1. Taxonomy (GTDB): domain Bacteria; phylum Bacteroidota; class Bacteroidia; order Bacteroidales; family Muribaculaceae; genus UBA3263. The sequence continues at coordinate 10,318 of CAZJWM010000054.1, forward strand.
TGGTGAGGAGCACCACCGGTTTGCCCCAAATCATCGAACCTTCGGGAGCCGGGTCGAGCGAGATGGGGTAGGGCTCGGAGAAGGCGTCGTGGGCCGTGCCGGTTTTGTGGGAGATGTAGCCCACGGTGGTGGGCGTGGAGATGAAATGTTGAATCAGGGTTTGGGCGTTGGTCATTTCGCCGCCGCCGTTGTCGCGCAAGTCGATGATTAGGCCAGTGCAACTGAGCATGTTGTAGAGTGCCCAGTCGATGTTGCTGTGGCCCAGTCCGCTGCTGAACGTGGGCACACGCAGATAGGCCACGTTTTGCGGCAGGATGGCATACCACCACGTGCCGAGTTGCGTGTAGTGGTAGTTGAAATAGTATTGCTCCACCAGCCGTGAGTCGAAATTCTGAGGATAGTCGCTCCACCAAGCGCGATAATACGACGTGGCGAAGCCCGACGACAGATTCGTGTGGCCGTCGCGCAGTTCGTCGAGCATTGCGGAGCAGAGTTCAAAGAGTTGCGCCTTGGTCATCGACTCCTTCACCTGCGGATAATAGCGGTCGTGCACCTCCTGCCAGTCCACATCTTTGTAGGCAAAGAAGCAATAGTGTTGGTCGACGGCGGTCCATAGCGCCTCGAAGTTGCCGTGGCGGGTGTCGTCGAAATCTTCCACGGAGTGGCATGCCGAGAGGCAAAGCAGCGGGAGGAGCAGCAGGGGAATCAGTCGAGGCATGGCGTTAGAGTTCTATGGGTTTGACTTTGCGGCGAGTGTCAAGCGAAATCCATTGGCCGCTGATGCCGATGACGGCGGCGTGGGTGACGCTGCGCCAAGTGATGTGGTTGGCACTCGATGAGAGGATGTTGCAGCGATAGCCCAGACGCAGTGACGTGTGGCCCAGGTGGAGGTCCACCGTGAGCAGATTGCGCAGGTTGAAGTAGTTGCCCCACCATGCGCAGTGGGCCAGGCCGGTGCGGTTGCCAAGGGATATTTCGTAGTAGAGTTCGCCGAATTCAGGGGCGAAAAATGCGCCCACGGTGGGGAGTGCGGCGCTGTAGCGCACGGAGATGGGGAGTCGGCGGATGCGGGTGTTCCAGAGCGCGTAGCCCGCGAGGCCCACCGTGACGGCCGCTTGGGCTTGCGCGGGGTTGTTGCCGTTGCGTTTCAGATAGAGGCAGCCGAGGTCGGCGCGGGCTTCGCCGCCCAAGCCCAACGTAATCTCTTTGGGCAATTGCCAGCGGTGCATCATCGCCCAAGCGAAATCCACTCCGCCATAGAGCATCGAGGCGTTGCCGGCGGGGTTGACCGTGTGGTCGTAGCGCAGGCCGAAGTCGAGTTGCATCAGCCATCTTTCGGGCGAGAAACGCATGGCCTGACGGCGCTCATAGCGGAGCGCATAGCTCTCGCCGCTATAGCGCAGCGGCGTCAGGTAGGTGTTGATTAGCCGTGCGCCGCCCACTTCCACTGTGTAGGCCGCTTGCACGGGGCGCACAGCCGCCGAGTCCGCGCTTTCGGCGTGGATGCTGAAGGGGAGGAGCAGCGTCAGTAGCAGCAGACTAAAACAGACGCTCCTGGCCGTTGATTTCGTCGCGAACTTCGTCATCGCTCTTTTCCGGCTCAATTATAGTGGTTTCTTCGTTGGCGGTATCCTCCTCAGGGTCGTCGGGGAGTTGTTCCTCGGCCACTTCGGCGGGTTCGATTTCGGTGATGCTGCCCAGGGTGTAGGTGGTGAGTCGTTTGCCCTTGGCTTTGAATGATTTCACGCCCACAAACTCAGCGGCGGTCACCTCCAGCGGTTCGCGGAAGTCGTCGCCTCCGCCGAATTCAATGCGGAAACGCGCGCCCGGTTCGTCGCTCAGCGCCAGCAGCGAGGAGTCGCCGTTTTCGCTGAGGAAGCGTTGTTTCTTTGCCGATGCCTCAAACGTGAAACGCTTCAGATAGGGGTAGTTGCCCTGGTCAGCGTCGTTGAGCACGGCGGTCCACACCGTGTGGGGGCGGAAGCGCTCAATGCGCAGTATGTTGTCTTCGTAGTGGTTGGTGGCGTCGAACGAGGAGGTGTAGAATTCGCCGTTTTTCAGGATCACCAACACCAGGTCGGTGCCGCCGAATTCGCCCAGATAGTTGCCGCGACCGTCGTAGTTCAGGCGCAACACGTCGGGGTCGAACCACACCTTGCGGCCGCCCAACGTTGAGGCGCCCTTTTCGCGCAGCGAGAAGCGGTGCACCTCGTTGCGTGTGACGATGTTGCCGCGCGAGGTCTTGCCCTTGATGGCCAATTCGCCGAAGTCGATGTCAAACTGCAACTTGTTGAGACGCGCTTTGGGCTTGAGGGTAACGCGCACCACCTCGGCCTCGCCGTTGGAGTTGGCCGTGAAGTAGCACACTCGCGAGCCCGGTTTGCCCTGCGTCAGGTCGTATTCGCGGTCGCGCGTCACGCCGGTCACGGAGAAGCGTTTCATGTAGTAGGTGCCATCCTTGCCGTCGCGATAGATCACGTTGTAGACCGTTCGCGTGTCGTTGCGTTTGAACACGTCGATGTGCTCCACGTTTTTGCCCACAGAGAGCTTTTCCTGCACACGCGTCACCTTGTATTTGCCGTCGCGATAGAAGATAATCACGTCGTCGATGTCGGAGCAGGGGCAGATATATTCGTCTTTGGTCAACGACGTGCCGATGAATCCCTCGGCGCGGTTGATGTAGAGTTTCTTGTTGGCTTCGGCCACGTTGGCGGCCTCGATGCTGTCGAAACCGCGCACCTGAGTGCGGCGCGGGAAGGCCTCGCCATATTTCTCCTTCAGATGTTCATACCATTTGATGGTGAAGGCGGTCATGTCCGAAAGGTCGGCCTTAAATTCGGCTATGCGATCGCGATAGGATGCAATCAGTTCGTCGGCTTTGTTGACGTTGAAGCGCAAGATGCGGCCCATCTTGATTTCATAGAGTCGCTGAATGTCTTCGTCGGTGATTTCGCGAATCAGTTGCGGCTGCCAGGGGAGCAGGCGTTTGTGAATATGCGCCGTGGCCTCCTCGAAGCTCTTGGCCTGTTCATATTCGCGGTCTTTGTAGATGCGCTCTTCGATGAAGATTCGCTCTAATGAGGCAAAATGGAGTTGCTCCTCCACCTCGCCACACTGAATCTCCAGCTCGCGGCGCAGCAAGTCAACTGTGGTGTCAACGCTGTGGCGCAACACGTCGCTCACGCCCACGAAACAGGGCTTCTTGTCTTGGATTACGCAGCAGTTGGGGTAGATGGCCACTTCGCAGTCGGTGAAGGCATAGAGCGCGTCGATGGCCTTGTCGGAGGAGGTGCCCGGCTGCAGATGCACCACAATGCGGGCGGTTTCGGCGGTCATATCCTCCACCTTGCGGATGCGTATTTTTCCCTTTTCGCCGGCTTTGAGGATTGACGCAATCAGCGATGCCGAAGTCATACCAAAGGGGAGCTCCGTGACGGCCAGAGTCTTGTTGTCGACCTTCTCAATCTTGGCGCGCACCTTCACGGCGCCGCCGCGTTGGCCGTCGTTGTAGCGGCTCACGTCGATGAAGCCGCCCGTGGTGAAGTCGGGCAACAGGGTGAACGGCTCGCCGCGCAGATAGGCCACGCACGAGTCGAGAATCTCGTTGAAATTATGCGGCAAAATTTTGCTTGACAGGCCCACGGCAATGCCCTCCACGCCCTGCACAAGCAGCAGCGGGAACTTCACCGGCAGCGTCACCGGCTCCTTTTTGCGGCCGTCGTAGCTCGGCGTCCA
>CAZJWM010000055.1:0-13950 GCA_964549975.1 uncultured Bacteroides sp.
GCCCCGAGGAGGTGACCGACATGATGCGCACCGTCAACGCCGAAGTCATTGCATCGACCTTCGACGAGCCCGCCGACCACCACGTGAAAATTGCCGGCATCGTCCTCGAAAAGGCCAAACGTATGGTGGAATGCGGCCACGACGTGGTGATTCTGCTTGACTCAATCACTCGCTTGGCTCGCGCCTACAACACCGTGGCCCCAGGCTCCGGCAAAATCCTCTCCGGTGGTGTCGACGCCAACGCCCTCCAAAAGCCCAAGCGCTTCTTCGGCGCCGCGCGCAACATTGAAGGCGGCGGCTCGCTGACCATCATCGCCACGGCCCTCACCGAAACCTCCTCGAAGATGGACGAAGTGATCTTCGAAGAATTTAAGGGCACCGGCAACATGGAGCTCCAACTCGACCGCAAGCTCAGCAACAAACGCATCTTCCCCGCCGTCGACATCATGTCGTCGAGCACCCGACGCGACGACCTGCTGCTCAGCAAGGAAACCATCAACCGCATGTGGATTCTGCGTCGCTTCCTTTCAGATCGCAACTCCATCGAAGCTATGGAATTTATCAAAGACCGCATGGAGCGCACCCACAGCAACGAAGAGCTGCTGCGCACCATGAGCGACTAACCCCCACCCCTCTCATCTATGGAATCTACAAGACAAGCCAAAATATCCCGACTGCTCCAAAAAGAGCTCAGCGAAATCTTTCGCCGCGAAACCGCCAAAATGGGCGGCGTCATGGTGTCGGTGAGCTCCGTGAGAGTCTCCCCGGATCTCAGCACGGCCCGGGCATACCTCTCGGTGTTCCCCTCGGAGCGCGCCGACGAGCTGATTGCCAACATCAACGCACAAACCAAAACCGTGCGCTACGAACTGGCCCAACGCACCCGCTTCCAGCTGCGCCGCTGCCCCGAGCTGGCCTTCTATCTCGACGACTCTATTGACTATCTCGAAAACATTGACCGCCTCCTGGACACTAACAAGTAGGATTGCCCTGCGCTACCTGTTTTCGCGCAAGTCTCACTCCGCTGTCAACATCATCTCAGCCGTGTCGGTAGGCGGCATCGCCGTCGCCACTATGGCCATAGTTGTGGTGTTGAGCGTCTTCAACGGATTCAACCGCCTCATCGAGTCGCGACTCAGTCGCATTGACCCGGTGGTGGCGGTTGTCCCCAATCAGGGCAAAACCATTGCCAACGCCGACTCTCTGGCCCGCCGACTCGCGGCCCTGCCGGAAGTCTACGTAGCCGTGCCAACCATCAGCGAACAAGCCCTCGCCATGATTGGCGACTACCAAATGCCCGTGCGCATGATGGGAGTGCCCGCCGAACTCTACTGCGTCATCGACTCCGCACTCGTGGCCGGCGAGCCCTGGCACGACCTCCATCACGGCGTCAACTCCACAATGGTGAGCATAGGCGTGGCCGACGCCCTCGACCTCTTCCCCGGCTTCAACCAGCGGCTGAGCATCTACGTGCCCCGTCGCCTTGGCCGCATCAACCCCGCCAACCCACTCTCGGCATTCCGCACCGACACGCTCGAAATCTGCGGCATCTACTCCGTGGGCCAATCGGAATACGATTCCGACGTGATCTACGTGTCGCTCGACTGCGCTCGCCAACTCCTGCAATACACCACCGAGGCATCCTCCGTGGCCATCGTCGCCAACCGGGGCGTCACCGAGCGACAAGTGCAACGCGCTGTCGACCGCACCATCGACCACTCCCGCTACCAAGCCCTCAACCGCCGCCAACAACACGCCTCCACCTTCCGCGTGGTCAACGTGGAAAAATGGAGCAGCTTCCTGCTGCTCGGTTTCATCGTCATAGTGGCCTCATTCAACATCATCTCCACCATGGCCCTGCTCATCCTCGAAAAATCGGCCAACGCCTCCACCCTGTTGGCCCTCGGCGCCTCGCAGCGCATGATTCGCCAAATCTACGTGGTGCAAGGCTGGATGATCACCCTGCTGGGCGGACTCCTCGGCATCATCATCGGCACCCTGCTGAGCCTCGGCCAGCAACACTACGGCTGGATTCGACTCAACGGCTCATCCGAACAGCTCTCCATCGCCTCCTACCCCGTCGAATTCCAACCCCTCGACCTCATCCCCATTGCCCTGCTCGTGGCCCTCATCGGCGCCGTCACCGCCCTCGTCGCCTCCCGCTCCTCAAAATCATGAAAAGTTATGGGGAGAAGTTTGAGGAGCTGAGGCGGCGGCTCGAAAGCCGCGCCGACGCAGTGAAGGCCGCGCCAATGGCCGCATATATGCGCAACCGGTTTGACTTCTACGGCGTGGCAGCCCCGGAGCGCAAACTCATTTTCAAGGATTTAATTGCCGCCGACTCCCGAAGCAACGCCATCGACTGGGAGCTGCTCAACCTCTGTTTCGCCAACTGCCATCGCGAAATGCAATACTTCGTTGTTGACTATCTGAAAGCGCTCAAACGCCTGCTCACCTACGCCGACGTGCCGCGCCTGCGCCGCTTCGTGGCGCGCAAACAATGGTGGGACACCATCGACGGACTCGACCGCATTATCGGCAGCATAGGCTTGAGCGACCATCGGCTCAACGCGCTGATGCTCCGCTGGTCCACAGATCCGGACTTCTGGATTCGCCGCGTGGCCATCGACCATCAAATAGGCCGCAAAGAGCAAACCGACACGGAGCTGCTCTCGGCAATATTGGTCAACAATTTCGGCAGCCGCGAATTTTTCATCAACAAAGCCATTGGCTGGAGCTTGCGCGAATATTCCAAAACGAATCCCCTGTGGGTGAAACGTTTCCTCGAAACCCACCGCACAGAAATGGCTTCGCTGAGCATCCGCGAAGCCTCCAAGCGGCTATAACTCCTGCGACGATAGCGGCGATAGCAACGACACGAGTGCGGCAGATTTGAGAGTGGTTTCGCGCCACTCATCGGCAGCATCTGACTGCGCCGTGATTCCCCCTCCGGCATACACACACCAGCCATCGGCCTCAATGCGCGCACAGCGGAGCACAACCCACGCCCGCGTCACTCCCGTTGCCTTATCGGTCCACCCCACATATCCGCCATAAAGCTGACGCGGATGACGCTCTATGGCGGCAATTCTCGCGGCCGAAAGCTCGCGCGGCAATCCGCAGAGCGCCGGAGTGGGACTCAATGCATTGGCCACGGCGGCAAACGTCACGTCGGCCGCGGCCGGGCTATCAATCATGGTGCAAAGATGCTCCACGCGATTGGCGCAACGCGTCGAAGGGCCCGTGGCTGTGGGTTGCAAATCCAGAGTGCGCAACGTCGCAACAATGAAATCCGTGACCATCCGCTGCTCCTCCACGTTTTTCTCGCTCCATGGGCCGGAACTGCCCGCCGGGCGGGTGCCGGCAAGGGCCATCGTGGCGAAATGCGTCCCATCTGCTTGCAGCAGCAATTCGGGCGTGGCCATAAGCCATGTGCCCACACCGCGCAGCGACATCAAGCAACATAGTGCCGACCTGTTCATCGCAAAATATTGCTCGGCCACGCCGAGAGTGTCAACCCTCTCGCCGCCGCAAATCACGCGCGAAATCACCGTCTTGCCGCCGCTCTCCTGCAATTGCTCAATCAATTGACCCACAGAGGCTATATACTCCTGTCGTGGCGTAGACCTGCGCCACAGCTCCGGCGCCTGCACAGAAGCCTGAGCCGAGGCCGTTTGCAGCCACGGTGCGGCAAAAAATCCGTCAACGTCGGAGAGCAAGCGCGCGTCGTCGCTGCCCGGTTCGCTTATCAGCACAAAGTCGTTTCCGCGAGCCAAGGCCTCGCGCACATAGAGTTTATCTTGCTCGGTAATCATAATTGCGGGAACAAAATTACTCAATTTTCCCCAAAATTCCGTAATTTTGTGCGTAATTATGACTGAAATGACTACTGATAAGGCCACGTGCCGAATGCTCATCGACCTGCTGCCTCGCTATGGCGTGCGCCACGCAATAGTGAGCCCGGGCAGCCGCAACACCCCGCTGATTGTGGCCGCGGCCCGCGAAAAGCGACTCCTCACCAAGGTGATCATCGACGAACGCTGTGCGGCTTTTGCCGCCCTTGGCATGGCCGACGCCACTGCCGAGCCGGTGGCCCTAATTTGCACTTCGGGCACGGCGATGCTCAACTATGCCCCGGCCGTGGCCGAGGCGTTCTATCGCCAAGTGCCGCTAATTGTCATCACGGCCGACCGTCCCGACGAATGGATCAACCAAGACGACAGCCAAACAATTCGCCAACCCGGCGCGTTGTCAAACGTGGTGAAGCAGACGCTTAACATCCCGGTGGAAACCGGCGACGACACTCAGCGATGGATGATCAATCGCCGACTGAACGACATCCTCGCCACGGCCATGGCCGACACCCCCGGGCCGGTGCACATCAACGTGCAACTCGACGACCCGCTGGGCGGTGCCTCCTCCGCGCTCACCGCGCAGAGAGTCATCTCCGTGATTCAGCCCTCCCGACAAGTGTGCGACGAGTGGACCGAGAGAATCTGCGCGGAGATTGCGCGCAGCCAACGTCTGCTCATTGTGGTTGGTTTCCACACCCCATCCCGGCGGCTCAACGCGGCGCTCGACGCCCTGGCAAAGTTGCCGCAGGTGGCCGTGCTCCACGAAGCGCAGTCCAATCTGCATCGGGCCAACCTCCACGGCCACATCGACCGACTGATGCGACTGGGCTACGACCGCTTGCCCCGGCCCGACATGGTCATCACCATGGGCGGCTCGTTGCTCTCGCGAATGGTGAAGCAATGGCTCCGCTCGGTGGATGGCGTGCGCCACTGGCACATTGGCGTGCGCGGTCAGGCCGTTGACTGTTTCAAGCATATGGAATGTCGCGTGGAGTATCACGCCGACACCGTCATGGCAGCCATTGCGCCCCGCATCGCCGCAATCGCCGGTGCCGACTATGCCGAGCTGTGGCGAGCGCTTGAGGCCGAAGCGGAGGCCCATTTCCGCGACTTTGCAGCAACGTCGCCATGGAGCGACTTCACGGCAATGCGCTCGCTGGTGGAACAGATTCCCGCGGCCTACGACCTGCAGGTGAGCAACGGCACGGCCATTCGCTATCTGCAGCTCTGCGACTATTCCGCCATTGGCGGCTCCATCAGCTGCAACCGCGGAGTGAGCGGCATCGACGGCTGCACATCCACGGCCATCGGCGCCGCCATGGCCACAGGCCGCCCCACCCTGCTCATCACCGGCGACATGTCGGCGCAATACGACCTCGGCGCTCTGGCCATAGCCGACATTCCGTCGACGTTTCGCATGGCCGTGCTCAACAACGACGGCGGCGGCATATTCCGCTTTGTGCGCTCCACGGCTTCGCTGCCCGAACGCGAGGAATATTTTGCCGCGCGTGTCAACCTCCCCCTGCGTCAGTTGGCCGAGGGCTTCGGTTTCGACTATTTCGAGGCGACCTCGGAGACGGAGTTGCGGCAAGCCGTGCCGAAGTTTCTCGACACGGAGCGTCAGCGCCCGGCCATACTCAACATCATCACACCCGCCGAAGTCAGCGCCCGCCGCCTCAACAGCTATTTCAACCAATAGGCCGACGTGCGAAGAAAAATTACTCACTTTAGGGTATTGCACATAAGCAGATTTAGCCCTAAATTTGTTGTTTGATTATGAGACTAAGTGACCTGAAAGTTGGCCAAGAGGCCATCGTGATAAAGATTCTCGGCTACGGCGCCTTCCGCAAACGCCTCATCGAGATGGGCTTTGTGCGCGGCAAGCGCGTCAAGGCCCTGCTGAGCGCCCCCATGGGCGACCCGGTGAAATATTCCATCATGAACTATGAGGTGTCGCTGCGGCGCACCGAAGCCAACCTCGTGGAGGTGCTTCCCGTGGAGCAGATGGCCTACATGCCGGAGCAAATGCCCTCGCCCGAGGAGATGACCGTTGACTGCGACTTCAAGCCGCAAGCCGCCGACTTCGACCGCCAACGACGCACCATCACGGTGGCACTCATCGGCAACCCCAACTGCGGCAAAACCACGATGTTTAACTTCGCCTCCGGTGCCAAGGAACACGTGGGCAACTACAGCGGCGTGACCGTCGACGCCAAAGAGGGCCGTTTTGAATACAACGGCTACAGCTTCAAAATAGTCGACCTGCCCGGCACCTACTCGCTGGCGGCCTACTCCCCGGAGGAGGTCTACGTGCGCCGCTACTTGCGCACTGAGACACCCGACGTGATTGTCAACGTGGTGGTGGCCTCCAATCTGGAGCGCAACCTCTATCTCACCACTGAGCTCATCGACATGGACCGCAGCATGGTCATCGCCCTGAACATGTATGACGAGTTGCGCCACACCGGCGCCACGCTCGACTATGGGATGCTCGGCTCGCTGATTGGCGTGCCGGTGGTGCCCACGGTGAGCCGCACCGGCGAAGGTCTCCACGAGCTCTTCGACGCCATTATCCGCGTCTACGAAGGCCGCGACACCACCGTGCGCCACGTCCACGTGGGCCTCGGCGACGAAATCGAATCCGCTCTCCACGACATCAAAGATATCATCAAAGCCGACCGCTCGCTCGCCCCGGAATTTTCGCCGCGCTATCACGCCATCAAATTCCTGGAAAACGACCCGGAGACGGAGGAACTGCTGCGCCGTTCGCCCGCCTACGAGCAGCTTTGCACACTGCGCGGCCGCGGACGTGCCGCCATTGAGCAGGTCCACGGCGAGGATGTCACCGCCGCCATCGCCGCCCGCAAATACGGCTACATCGACGGCGCCCTGGCCGAAACCATGACCGGCGGCAATCGCGTCAGCTCCGCCACGCGCGCCACGGCCATCATCGACGCCTTTGTCACCAACCGCCTCTTCGGCATCCCGTTCTTCTTCGGCGTGATGTTTCTGATGTTTTGGCTCACGTTCCAAATCGGCAGCTACCCGATGGCGTGGATCGAAAGCGGCGTCGACGCCCTGAAGTCGTGGCTCGCCGGAGCCATGTCGCCCGGCCCGCTGAAAGATTTGATTATCGACGGCGCCATCGGCGGCGTGGGCAGCGTCATCGTCTTCCTGCCCAACATCCTCATCCTCTATTTCTGCATCTCCTTTATGGAAGATTCGGGCTACATGGCTCGCGCGGCCTTCATCATGGACCGCGCCATGCACAAGCTCGGCATCCACGGCAAAAGCTTCATCCCAATGGTGATGGGCTTCGGCTGCAACGTGCCCGCCGAAATGGCCACGCGCACCATCGAAAGCCGCTCATCGCGCCTGATCACCATCCTGATAAATCCCTTCATGAGTTGCTCGGCCCGCCTGCCAACCTACGTGTTGATGGTAGGCACATTCTTCAGCGCCTACGCCGCGCTGGTGTTCCTGAGCCTCTATCTGCTGGGAATAGTGGTGGCGGTGTTCACGGCCAAGATGCTGCGCCGCTTTGTGTGGAAAAAGGATGAAACGCCCTTTGTGATGGAGCTGCCCCCCTATCGCGTCCCCACGCTCAAGGCCACGGTGAGCCACACCTGGTTCAAAGGCCAACAGTTTCTGCGCAAGATGGGCGGCGTGATCCTCATTGCCGGCATCATCGTGTGGGCTCTCAACTATTTCCCACGCCCTGCAGAGGGCAGCTCGGAGCCGCGCCCCGACACGTATCTCGAAACCATCGGCAAGACCATCAGCCCGGTGATGGAGCCTATCGGCTTCCATTGGCGCGCCACGGTGGCAGTCATCGCCGGCATCCCGGCCAAGGAGGTGGTGGTGAGCACTCTGGGTGTGCTCTACGCCAACAACGAAGAGGCCTCCGACAGCGACCTGCGCTCGCAACTCAGCGGCGGCGACACCCCCGACTTCACCCCGGCTTCGGCGCTGTCGTTCATGGTGTTCGTGTTGCTCTTCTGCCCCTGCATAGCCACGTTGCTGGCCATACGCCGCGAAACAGGCTCGGCCAAATTCATGGTCTTCACCATTGTCTACAACACTCTGATGGCTTGGCTATGCGCCTTTGCCGTCTACCATATAGCTTTAATCTTTTTATAACCCACAATGCTCATGAAAATTGGTGACAAACTCCCCGAAATCCTCGGCCTCGACCAAAACGGCCGCGAAGTGAAAACCGCCGACTTTGCCGGCCGCAAACTCGTGCTCTATTTCTACCCCAAAGACAACACCCCCGGCTGCACCGCCGAAGCCTGCTCGCTGCGCGACAACATCGACGCGCTGGCTGCGCAAGGCTATGCCGTGGTGGGCGTGAGCGTCGACTCGGCCGCCTCGCATCAGAAGTTTATCGACAAACACTCACTGCCCTTCACCCTGATTGCCGACGCAGACCATCGGCTGGTGGAACTCATGGGCGTGTGGGGCGAAAAGACGCTCTGTGGCCGCAAGTATATGGGCACCCTGCGCACCACCTTCGTCTGCGACGAGCAGGGCACAATCACGCGCATCTTCACCCCCAAGGAGGTGAAGACCAAAACCCACGCCGAACAGATCTTAGCGTAAACGAGTCAGAGCGTCGCGAATCCCCACTACGGTTTCGCGCATCTGACGCAGCCGCTCCAATGTCTTGCGATGCGCCTCAACCGTCGACGGTTGAGCGCGCATCGCTGCTCTTGCGGCATCTATCTTCAAGCCGCTGTCGTGCACCAGATACTTGATTTGGCGCAGCACCTCAATGTCGGCGTTGGAATAAAACCGCGTGCCCGCTTCATTGCGGTGGGGCTCAAGCTCCACAAACTGCGTTTCCCAGTAGCGCAACGTCGACTGCGGAATGGCCAACATGTCGGCCACCTCGCTTATCTTGTAGTACACTTTATCCAGATCGGATACGCTCACTCGTTTCTTCATCTTTTTCAGGTTTGATTCACTCTCCATCTGGATTAGTCCATCACGTGGCCGGCATTTTCCGCGGCCTCAATCATGGCGGCATACTCCTCGGGAGTCAGGTCATAGAAATAATAGTTCACAGGATTCTGCGGCGCACCGTTCAGACGCACCTCATAGTGGAGATGCGGGCCGGTGGATTTGCCGGTGTTGCCCACATAGCCCACCAGGTCGCCGCGCTTCACCTTCTGGCCGGCGCTGACGGTGTATTTGCTCAGATGGGCATAGCGCGTCACGTAGTTATAGCCATGGTTCACCTCCACCAGATTGCCATAGCCCGAATGCCATTGCGCCAGAGCCACGGTGCCGTCGGCGGTGGCGTAGACCGGGGTGCCGATATCCGCCGAAAAGTCCATCCCTTCGTGGAATCGCGCCGTGCGATAGATGGGGTCCACTCGGGTGCCATAGCCGCTGGCCATGGTCTTGAGAAATTTCTCCGAAATCGGCTGAATGGCCGGAATGTGGTCCATGCGGTCTTTGCCCTCAAGGGCAAGTTGGCGCAGACGGTCAAACGAACGGCTCTGCACCACAATCGACTTCTCCAGCAGCGTCAGCTTGTCGGTGAGATTCTCCACCAGCTCATTGTCGGGCATCGACGAGAGGCGGTCGAAACGCGTGCGCTGCTGAATGCCGGCATAGCGCTGCGCGTCGGTGATGCGGTCGGCCTGCATCATCACGCGATAGAAGTTGTTGTCGCGCTGAGCTATGTCGTTCATCACCTCCAGCGCCTCATCCAGTCGGGCCGAGAGCACGTCAAGCTGGGCATGCAGCTCCTTATTGTCGGCGCGAAGCACTCGCTCTTTGGGCAGGTCAACCACGCCGTTCAACACAAAAAAGAATATGCTGCCAAGCAATATGCTCACGCAGAAGTGGCCCACGGCCGTCAAAATGCGGCTCCGGCGCGACGGATAAACGCGCTCAAACTGCTCCGTCGAGGGGTTGTATATGTAGAAAATTTTCTTGCTCATATCTAAAAAATCATTGCAAAGTAACAAAAAGAGAAAAAAATTTGCAAATGTACGGAACAAAATTCTTATATTCGCAGCATAATTAGCAACAAAAAATTTCAATCAACCCTCTATGATTTTCAATTTTCGCATTGTTACTGACGAAGTTGACAACTTCCGACGCGAGATTCAGATCGACGCCGACGCCACATTTCTCGACCTGAGAAATGCCATTTTCGACAGCGTTGGCTACAACAAGGCACAGCTATGCTCATTTTTTCTCTGCGACGACAGCTGGGAGAAGGAACGCGAAATCACTCTCGAAGACATGGGCTTCGACGCCTCGCAAGATTCCTACCTCATGGATGAAACAATCCTCAGCGACGAAATCGAAGACGAGGGTCAGCGCCTGATGCTCGTGTTCGACTACATGACCGACCGCGCCTTCTTCATCGAAATGAAAAAGAGCATCACAGGCAAAAACCTCCGCGAGCCGCTCTGCACTTCCTCTATGGGCACTCCCCCGCCCCAAACCATCGACATCGAAGAATTCGATGCCAAAATCGACGCCAAGGCCGCCAAAGCGCAACGCTCCGACGACATCGACGAAGACTTCTACGGCTCCGACAGCTACAGCGACGATGAGTTCGAGGCCGGCGGCTTCGACGAAATGGAGTTCGACCACTAACTTCGATTTGGTTATTTCAAATATTTTGCGTAACTTTGCAACTCGGAAAACGAAATATTTTTACGTAAAATAAATAATCGCGATGAAAAGAACATTCCAACCTTCAAACCGCAAGAGAGTTAATAAGCACGGTTTCCGTGAACGTATGGCAACCGCCGATGGCCGCAAAGTGCTGGCACGCCGCCGCGCTAAAGGCCGCAAGAGCCTGACCGTGTCAGACCACCTCGGCAGCAAGTAAGCCTCTCTTGCCCAACAATCGACAAGTCAAAACGACCGACCCTGACGAGGATCGGTCGTTTTCTTTGTTTGCGCGCGAGGCGGCGCCGCTCAGAGGTCAATCTCCACGGCCCCTTGGCGGATAATCTCCGGAGAGGCCGAGTCGGTCAAGTCCACCACGGTGGAACTGGGCGCAGGCTCTCCGTCGAGATCCACAAGCAGAGCAGCAATGCCGTCGGTCAGTTCCCACGGGTCGGTCTGCCCGATGGAGCCTGACACAAGCGGATGACCCAACTCTTCGGCCAAAGCTCGCGCAATCTCATTGTCGGGGATGCGGATGCCCACCTGCTTGCGCCCCTTGAAAATCTTGGGCAACGTGCCGGCTGCCGGCAGCAGAAACGTCACGGCGCCCGGAGTGTTGGCCTTCATCAGCGCAAAGGCGCGATTGTCGATGCGCGCATATTGGCTCGCTTGGCTCAACGACGCGCACACAATGGTCAGCGGCTTCTTCTCTGGATTGAGCCCCTTGATGCGGCAAATGGTGGCCACGGCGTTGCCGTTCATGGCGTCGCAACCCAGGGCCGGATGAGTGTCGGTGGGATAGATGATAATCTCGCCGCTGCGCAGGGAGTCCACCACCGCGTCGATGGTGCGCTGATTCAGATTGTGGCGGCGCAATTCATAGAGTTCCATGATGTCAATCTAATAGGTTTATACAGTTGAGGTTTGAGAGGGATAGCCGGCAAATGCCTTGAAACGAAACAAAGCCTTCAGGCACCAATGGCCTAAAGACTTTGCGAAAATGTTTGTGCTCGAATTACTCAGCAGCAGCTTCTTCAGCAGCGGGAGCTTCCTCAGCAGCGGGAGCAGCTTCGGCAGCGGCAGCTTCAGCGGCGGCAGCAGCGAGTTCGGCTTTCTTCTTGGCGATGGCTTCAGCCTTAGCCTTGTTGATGGCCTGTTCAGCAGCCAGACGCTCCTTTTGAGCTTGTTCCTTCTTGGAGGCCACAGCGTTTTTGTCGGCTTCAACAGCGCTCTGCTTCTTCTGCTTCCAAGCAGCGAAACGAGCTTCAGCTTCAGCTTGATCAAAAGCGCCCTTTTTCACACCACCTTGGAGGTGCTTCATGAGCATCACGCCTTCCTGCGAGAGGATAGCACGAACGGTGTCGGTGGGTTGTGCACCAACGTTCACCCAATACAAAGCCCGTTCGAAGTTCAAAGTTATTGTGGCGGGATTGGTGTTGGGGTTGTATGAACCAATGCGCTCAATAAATTTGCCATCTCGTGGCGCTCTGCTATCGGCGATTACGATGGGATAGAACGCGTAGTTCTTGTGACCACGACGTTGCAGGCGAATCTTAGTTGCCATAGTTTAAGAGTTTGTTTTGAAGTTTGTTAATGAAAAGGGTTTATATATTGGTTTGCTTCGAAAAGCGCTGCAAAGTTAATCATTTTTAGCGACATACACAAACTTTTTTTCGCCCATCCGCCAAAAAAATCCCACACCCACACGCGCCGCCATGCACGCGAATGCGTCGATGCCGAAAGAATATAGCGCATGGCGAGCGCGGCGGAGGCGCGCCGTTCCGCTTCCCTCTTCCCTCTTCCCTCTTACCTCTTAACTCCCAACTTTCAACTTTCAATTTTCAATTATCAATTAAAAAAAATCGCTATCTTTGCAGTGCTAACAAACCCATAACTCTTTTTTCTCACATGAAACGACTCGCAATCTCCCTGTCACTGGCCCTGCTCGGAGCCTCAGCGGCTCTTCAGGCCGAAACCGTAGTGGTCAACCAAACATTCTCCGCTCAAGCCGACCAAATCGTGCTCACCGCCCCCGACGACGTGGAGCTCGTCTACAACCCCTCGCGCGCCGGAAACGCCTCCTATGCCGTAGACTCCTCCGTGAAAGGCCAACCGCTAAAATTCACCACCGACGGCACCACCCTCACCATCTCACGCGCCTCGCGCGACTGCGACCCGCGCGACGTCACCGTCTACTATGGCCGCCCCATTCGGCTGATTCGCGTGTCGTCGTCAGGCGAAATTGAAGCCGAAACGCTCCACGCCGCCTCCAACGTGGAATTTGCCGTTACCGGCTCCGGCGACATCGAAATCGCCACCGTCAACGCCTCCAACGTGAGCATCAACGTGAAAAGCTCCGGCGACGTAGAAATCAAAAACCTCAAAGCCACCTCGGCTGCCCTCACACTCACCGGCTCCGGCGACATCGAAGTGGGCACCCTCTCCGCCAAGTCCGCAGCCATCTCCTTAGCAAGCTCCGGCGACATCTCCATCTCCTCACTTGCAGCCACCACTGCCGCCATCACCCTCTCCGGTTCCGGTGAAATAAAGGTTAAAAATTCCAAATCTACCACCCTATCCGCACAGGCCTCCGGCTCCGGCGACCTCTCAATCAAAGGCTCCACCTCAGCCCTGAGCCTCACCGCCGACGGCACCGCCACCATCGCCGCCCACTCGCTGCGCTCCACCTCTGCCTCCGTGGTCAACCAATCCTCCGCCGCCTCAATCCACGTGGCCGCCGCCTCCAAGGCCATGAACATCACCGCCTCCGGCGTGGTCAACGTCAAAGGTTCACGCCCCAAGCTGCTCACCATCAACGGCAAAACCTCGCGCGTCACCTTCAAAGAATAAACACCCCTGCCCCCACACGCAGACACACACAGAGAGGCGCCCCACACTTGCTGCGGGACGCCTCTCTGACTATAATATACGGTTATTCAGCCTTGCCGGCCTGCTCAATTATCACATCCTCATATTCATCATACTCTGAAATCAAACCAATGACACATGTGCGAGATGCGCTCACGTCGTTCGGAGCCACTGCGACTTTCCACTGAGTGTCGCTCAATTTCTCCACAGTAAGCCAATCAAATGTGCTCTTACCATCTTCTACCCAAGAAGATGGTTTAAGTTTGCCATCAAAATAGACACTATAAACAATCGTTCCTTCATTTACCGTGATGACGCCATCACCGCCTTCTGCACCGAAAGAGAAAGACTTTGGTGATGCGTTCGGACGCAAAGCCGGGTCATCATAAAATTCCTGCGAGCCTACCACTTCGGCTTGCTCAGAGCCTTTAGTCAAGCGAATTGTAAAGTTATGGTCACATATATAAACACACCCTACAATAAACGGGTCTGCCGACAAAATGATTCTACGATTATCATAGCTCACGGTCAACCAATCTGCCGAATAACTAAACGGTTTATCCGCCGTCAGATTAGGAGTAAACGTCACGGA
>CAZJWM010000056.1:0-13689 GCA_964549975.1 uncultured Bacteroides sp.
TTGGGTTTGTGGATTGCGAATCCACGCTATTCAACACGTCGGCATCGCACTCAGCTGTTGCCATCCTTTCCAAATTGAAATTATGCTTTTTCAATAGGTACACCAAGTATGAAGGAGTGCCCGTTTCAAACCAATAGTTATTAAATGCATTCTTTTTGAATGTATTCAGTAGGCTAAAAGGATTGTATACGGCCACCGAATCATAAGCAAAGTGGTAGCCGTCGTATTGAACTCGCAACTCGTTGCGAATGTCATCAGAAGAACGTTTAGAAACTGCGGCCAGACGCTGAACATATGGGTGGAAAACCGTATCAATTTCTTCATCCGTGATGCCACAGATAGAAGCATACGGATCATCCAAAGATATATCTTCAAGATTGTTCAAGTCGCTGAACACGCTCACCTTGCCAAACTTGGTCACGCCTGTCAGGAATGCAAATCGAATATTTTTATCCTCGCTTTTCAGCACGCCGTAGAAGTTTTTCAGAGTAGAGCGAAATTTCTCTTGCAGAGTCTCATTGTCAATCGTTTGAAGAATCGGTTTGTCATATTCATCCACAAGAATTACAACACGCTGTCCGGTCAATTTGCAAGCACGTTGAATTACGCCCTTAAATCGCAGCGCAAATGTGGTTTCCGATTCGCGAGTGCCATATATCTCTTCCCATTCACAGAGAGTGTCGTTCAGGGTTGAATCAAGAGCTTTATCATCACCTTTTTTTATAAGGTTCAAATCGAGATGCAGCACCGGATAGGTGGTCCAATCCTTTTCCAATTTCTCAATGGCGAGACCTTCAAAAAGATCTTTCTTGCCGGAAAAATAAGCGTGAAGCGTTGACAAAAGCATACTTTTCCCGAAACGGCGTGGGCGCGACAAGAAGTAATATCTGCCTGTTGTCACAAGCTGATATACCAACGCAGTTTTATCTACGTAAAGATATCCATCATTACGCAAACTCTCAAAGTCTTGTACGCCAATGGGCAAATTTTTCAACGCTTCCATAGTCTAAGCTTTAATTGATTAATGCAAAGGTGATAAAACTTTTTCACAATTCAAAATTTACCGTCCGAAAATTTGCGCGAGCGAAGAGAAACCGACAATAGCAGGAAGCGCCATCGACCCGTGGGGGCCGATGGCGCCGGATTGTCTGTGTGGGAGTGAATTGGTCTAATTGGTCTAATTGGTCTAATTAGTCTAATTGGCTTTCAACTATTGACTTTTGACTAAAAGACTTTCAACTTTCAACTTTCAATTTTCAATTTTCAATTGGCGGGGACGCGGAGTTTGGAGCCGTTGACGAGGTAGATGCCGGGGGTGGCGACGCGGGTCACGCGGCGACCCATGAGGTCGTAGATGACGGTGGGGCCGGCTTCGTTGGTCACTTCGGTGAGGCGGCTGTTGCGCTCGCCAATGAGCAGGGGCAGGTCGTAGGCCACGCCTTCGTAGATGTCTTGCTGGTTGGCGGTGGGGTTGGCCATCCATGCGTTTTGATAGATGAGGCGCAGACGGTGCATGCCCAGGGTGGCCGACGCGGGGATGGTGATGGTGTGGTTGACGTCCATCACGTAGTCGTAGTTGGCGAGTTTGGCGTCTGTGGGGGGCTGCTCGCCGTAGACTTTCAGCAGGGAGAAGTCGGCGGGGAGGTCGAAGTCGGCAAAGAGCGAGAGCGTGTTGTAGCGCAGGTCTTGGTAGATGGTCGACGTTGAGCGTTCGCCCGCGGCGTTGGCAAGGATGTGGAGCGAGAATTCTGCACCGGGATCCACTTCGATGGTGTCGCCCACCAGGGTGTAGAAGTCGGGCTGGGCGTCGGTCTCATATTTGATGTTGGCGCGGGCACCGGTGGTTTCGATGCTCTTCACCCAAGCATTGCCGTCGGGGTGGAGCGAGCCGTAGGGGGTGGTGTAGATGTCTTGCTGGCGGTTGGGGTCGTAGGCCAAGACTCGCACGGGGATATCGTAGGCCACGCCTTCAACGATGTTTTGTTCGTTGGCCGAGGGGGCTGCGCTCCATGCGTTTTGATAGATGAGGCGGATGCGGTGGTCGCCAAGCGAGGCGGTCATGGGCACGCTGACGGTATGGCTCACGTCGATTACGGCGTCGTAGTTGCAGAGGGTGTTGGGGCCGCTGATGCCGGTTTGGCCGTAGAGTTTGTCGGTGGTGAAGTGGCCGCGTGAGGCGAAGTCGGAGAAGACGGAGAGCGAGTTGTAGCGCAGGTCTTGGTAGACAATCGACTCGGAGCGGTCGCCGGCGCGGTTGGCTTGAGCGTGGAGGGTGAAGACGTCGCCTTGGTAGACCACCACGGTGTCGGTCAGCAGGGTGTAGACCGAGGGCTGGGTCGAGGCGGTGTATTTAATGTTGTGGTAGGCGCGGTTGGTGTCGATGGTCTTCACGTAGGCCTTGCCGCCGCTGTGGGTCGAGCCGGAGGGGGTGACGTAGTCGATGGGGAGCTCGTGGGCGGTGACGGTGATGGCGAAGTCGTAAACGCGGCCCGAGGTGATGGGGCCGTCGGGGAGGATGCGCGAGGGGGTGTCGAGCACGATGCGGGCGCGGTAGACTCCGGCAGCGGTTGTTTCGGGCAGGGTGAGGCTCCAGCGACCGTCGGCGAGGGCGGTGAGCTGTTCGCTGTCGGCAAAGTGGCCGTCGTGGTCGAGGTCAATCCAGGCGGCAGCGTTGGTGGTGCCCCCGGCAATGGTGGCCACCAGGTCGGCTCCGTCGTCAGCGGGGATGTCGAGTGTGGGGCTCTGCGAGAGCATGGTGTAGAGCTCTGAGGGCGCAGCCTCGGCGGTATAGGCCAGTTCTTCGGTGGCGCCTTCGGTGGTGAGGCTCTTGATGTAGGCGGAGCCGACTTCACCGGTGGGCACCACGTAGCCGCCGCCGGCGGTGACGATGGGGCTGATGCGCACTTTCAGGGTGTGGGGTGTCGACCAGTCGATGAAGTATGGAGTGTAGGTGGTGGGGCCGCAGGAGCCGTTGCCGATGCCGCGCTGCGAGTAGTCGAGGTGGACAATCACTTCCTTGCGGGGGGTGAGTTCAAAGTCGTGGCTCACGGCCATGAAGTCTTCTTCGGTGTTGTGCAGGGCGGAGAATGCGGCTTGGCCGTCGGTTTCAAACTTCAGGCCGAAGCCGTCGGTGGGATTGGTCAGTGTGAACCAGCGCACGTCTTGGTGGTTGCCCATCGACTGCGGGCGGATGAAGCGCTCGTGTTCGTCGGTCACTGTGGTGTTATACAGGCCGAGGAACGATCCGGTCATACGGTCGCAATAGTTGCTCCAGGGGCCGCGGGCATAGTATTCGAGATTCTCCATGCCGGGGGTGAGGCTGAAGCTCAGGCCCATGCGGTCGAGGGTGCGGGTGGCGGCGGTGGCGTCGAATGTGGCGCTGATTTCGAGCAGACCGGTGGAATAGATGCTATATTCCATGGTGTAGGAGCCGAGTTCGGCGTCGGTGTAGGATGCGGTGACCTTCACCTTCTTGGCGGCCGATGCGGAGGCCGAGTTGGTGGGATAGTAGGCGGTGTCGAAGCTGTTGAGCGTGAAGGCCTCTTCATATTGCTGGGTGGGGAGTCCGGAATAGGGGGCGTCGTTTTCAATCCAGCGGGTGTTGTCCCATGTGGGGCCGTTGTTATTGTAGATGTAGTTGGTGCCGTTGAAGGTCATGCCTTGGAGCACGCCCTGAGCGTCGAAGGTGTAGGTGAAGCCGTCGCCGCTCACGGTGAGCGAGCCGTCGGAGCCTTTGGCGGTGACCAGCGAGGCGTCCATCGAGGAGAAGGCGGTGCCCTTCATGGCCGCGCGTTCTTGGATGATAAACTGCTCGGCAGCCACCACGTGGCCACTTTCAGCCCAGGGGGTTTCGGCCTTGGTGACCACTTCCACGTTGAGCACGTATTCCTGCTTGTCGGTGGAGGCGATGTTGGGATAAGGAATCGTCAGGAGGGCGGAGCTTTCGGAAGCTACGTTGAAGTCGGAGATGGTGCCGTAGGTGGAGATTTCGCCGTCGGCATATACGCTCCATTTGATGTCGAAGTTGCTCAGGTCGATGAAGTCGTAGGTGTTGGTGACGGTGAGCGATTTGGAGGGAGCGGAGAAGTTGCTCATCTTCACGTATTGATAGACCTTCTTCACTTCATTGAGCTTGGAGGTGGGCTCACGCAACGGGCCCACGATGCCGTTGGAGCAGAAGTTGTCTTGGTGGGGGCCGGGGAAGTCGTAGCCGGTGTAGAAGTCATATTTTCCGTAGGTGCCGGCTTTGATTTGGTCGGGGTTGTAGATGGCTTGGTCCACCCAGTCCCAGATGCAGCCGCCGATGGTGCGCGTGGAGTTTTCCACGTAGTCCCAATAGTCGGAAAGGTTGCCGATGGCTTGGCCCATTGCGTGGGCATATTCACACATGAAGTGGGGACGCGAGTCGCCGTTGGTGTCGAGCTGATAGCAGCGGGCCATGGAGGGATACATGATTGAGGTCATGTCGGTGTAATACCATTTTTCGATGCCTTCGTAGTGGATCATGCGGGGGTCGAGGCTGCGGATTTTGTTGTAGCAGTCTTGGAAGTTGCTGCCGCAGTCGCTCTCGTTGCCCATCGACCAGAAGACCACCGAGGGGTGGTTGCGGTCGCGCAACACCATGCGCTCTTCGCGGTCGACGAAGGCGTTGGTCCAGGTGCGGTCGGAGCTCAGCTGCAGGGCTGCGTGACACTCCAGGTCGGCCTCGTCCATCACATAGATGCCGAAGTAGTCATACATGGCATACATCTTTGCGGCGTTGGGATAGTGGCACGTGCGCACGGTGTTGATGTTGTTTTGCTTAAACATCTTCACGTCTTGGAGCATCGACTCGGTGGTGACGGCGCGGCCATAGAGCGGATGGGTGTCGTGGCGGTTGACGCCTTTGAAGAACACTTTTTTGCCGTTGATATACACGAATGTGCCCACCTGCTCAATGTGGCGGAAACCATATTTGGTGCTGAAGGCCTCGGTTTCGTTGCCGGAGGCATCCTTGAGCCACACCACCACGGTGTAGAGCTCGGGGTCTTCAGCGCTCCAGAGCTTCAGGCCGGTGAGGTCAACCTCGGTCTCCAGGGTGGTCTCCGCTCCGGCGGCCAGCGAGCCGTAGCCCTTGCTGGGGAGCGTGGCGGCCACGGAGCCGTCGGGAGCCAGGAGCTCGGCATAGGCGGTGACGTTGGCGGCCTTGGTGCCGCGGTTGGCCACGGTGAGCTGCAGGCTGAGCTTGCCGGAGGTGTAGCCCGAGGAGGCGTCGAGGGTGGAGGTGATATAGTGGTCGCGCACAAACACCTGCGGCACGGCCGTGAGGGTGACGTCGCGATAGATGCCGCTCATGCGAAACATATCCTGATCTTCAAGATATGAGCCGTCACACCAGCGGAACACCTGCACGGCCAGGGTGTTGTCGCCCGTGCGTGCATATTTTGTGATGTCGAATTCGTGGTCGGTATTGGCGGCCTGTGTGTAGCCCACATACTGGCCGTTGACCCACACGTAGGCAGCGGAATAGATGCCGCCGAAGTTGAGCAAAAGATTGTGGTCGTCCCACGAGGCGGGCACGGTGAAGTGGGTCACGTAGCTGCCCACGGGGTTCACGCCATAGCCGTCGTAGCCGCTCTTGCGGGCAATGTAGGGCGGATTGTTCTGGAAGGGATAGTCCACGTTGACATACATGGCCTTGTCATAGCCCTGCATCTCCCAGTTGGAGGGCACGGGTATGTCGTCCCAGCGGCTCACGTCGAAGCCTTCCTCGTAGAATGTGGTGGGGCGATCCGAGGGATTATCCACGAAATAGAACTTCCAGGTGCCGTTGAGCAATTGGCGCAACGACGAGGTGGGCTCAACCCACGGCGTGTTGAAAAAGTTTTGGTCGGCCTTCAGCTCGCTAACCGTAGCATAGGGCACGGTGGTGGCATGGGCCGCCTCCTTGTTCTCGCTGAAGATGGCTTGATTCTGCCAGTATTCGCCCGGAATGTCAGCCAGGGCCGTCGGCGCAAACCACAGCGCTGCGGCAAGAAGGCTGAGCTTCGATGCCGATTTACAATAGTTTATCATGTGTCTGCAATGTTGGATTATTTCGCCTACAAAGTTACAAAAATTTCCGACTTTCCCAAAACATATTCGCCGTTTCACCCAGCGCGCAATCGCCGGCCAAAATCCGGCTTTCGGCTCAAAATCCGCCAAAAATCGCCAAAAATCGGCCCACATTGAGCCGATTTCTCGCAAAAAATCGCTACTTTTGAGCCGCAAATCTCAAATCTGCGTAACTTTGCCTTGCTATGAACCTATCTGAAATCAAGTCGCCTGCCGACATCAAAACGCTTACCATCAGCCAGCTGACGCAACTTTGCGGTCTGCTCCGCGAAAATTTGCTCACCAAGTTGAGCCGCCACGGCGGCCACATCGGCCCTAACTTGGGCATGGTGGAGACCATCGTGGCCCTGCACCGCGTGTTCAACTCCCCGGAAGACAAAATCGTGTTCGACGTCTCTCACCAGAGCTACGTCCACAAAATGCTCACGGGCCGAATCGACGCATTCATCGACCCCGCAAAATATGACGACGTCACCGGCTACACCAACCCCGCGGAAAGCCCCCACGACCTCTTTGCCATTGGCCACACATCCACGTCGGTGAGCCTCGCCGCCGGTCTGGTGGTGGGCCGCGACCTGGCCGGAGGCTCCGAAAATGTGATTGCCGTGATTGGCGACGGCTCGCTCAGCGGCGGCGAAGCCCTCGAAGGCCTTGACTTTGCCGGTGAGCTCCGCAGCAATTTCATCATCGTGGTCAACGACAACGACATGTCGATTGCCGAAAACCATGGCGGCCTCTATGAGAATCTTCGCCAACTGCGCGAAAGTGGCGGCCGATGCGAGCGCAACCTTTTCCGCTCGTTTGGTTTGGACTACGTCTACGTGGCCGAGGGCAACGACGTGGCCGCACTGATCGACGCCTTCACCCGGGTGAAAGACACGCCCCACCCCACCGTGGTCCACATACGCACACTCAAAGGCAAAGGCTTCGCCCCGGCCGAAATCCACAAGGAGCAGTTCCACTGGGGATTCCCCTTCGACCTGACCACCGGCGAATGCACCGTCAACTTCTCCGGCGAAGACTATACCGACATCTTTGCCACCCACATGATTGACCGACTGAAAACGCACCCGCAGGAGGTGATGATCACCGCCGGAACCCCGGGCGCCATCGGTTTCACGCCCGAACGCCGCGACGCCATCCCCGGCCAATTCATCGACGTGGGCATCGCCGAACAACACGCCGTGGGCCTCGCCTCAGGCATAGCCAAACGCGGCGGCCGTCCCTGCTTCGGCGTGGTCAGCTCATTCATCCAACGAGCCTACGACCAGCTCTCGCAAGACGTGGCCATCAACGCCACTGCCCCCGTGCTCAACATCACGTATGCCTCCGTGATGGGCATGAACGACATGACCCACCTCGGATGGTTTGACATAGCCCTGATTGCCAACATACCCGGATGGGTGATGCTTGCACCCACCAACGCCGAAGAATATACCGCTATGCTCGACTGGGCCATGACGCAAACCGCCCACCCCGTGGCCGTGCGCCAGCCGGCCGGCCCCGTGGCCCACGCCTGCGCGCCCGTCGACACCGACTACTCCGCGCTCAACCGCTACAAAATGACGCGCCGCGGCAGCCAAGTGGCCATCATCGCCGCCGGCAGCTTCTACGGCCTCGGAGCCGCTGCCGCCGACCTGTTAGAGCAAAAGGGCCTCAACCCCACGCTCATCAACCCGCGCTTCCTCTCCGGAGTTGACGCGGAGATGCTCGACTCGCTCCTGCCCGACCATTCGCTGGTGATCACTCTGGAAGACGGCGTCATCGACGGCGGTTTCGGCGAGAAAATTGCACGCCACTATGGCCCCACGGCCATGCGCGTGAAGTGTCTGGGTCTGCCCAAAGAGTTCCGCGACGGCTACAGCGCCTCAGCCCTCATGGCCGAGTGTGGCCTCACCCCGGAGGCCATCGCCGCCCTCGCCCTCTAAATATCCTCCTTCAGCAAAAACGCCCGCAGACCCATGTGGGTGATGCCGGAGTAGTCTTTGACGCGACTCATCGGGTCCATCGACACCACATATTTAGGATAATTATCGGCCACCTTCATCAGGTTGCCAAACTCACGCTCCACGGTCCGTTGCTCGGCGAGCAGATATGCCACCTGCACATAGACCGTGGAGCCGCTCTTTTCGGCCACAAAGTCGATTTCACCATTGGGAATGGTGCCCACGCTCACTTTGTAGCCCAGATGCTTCAGATGTAGATAAACTGCATTTTCCATCACCTTTTCGATGTCCTTGGAGCGATTGCCGCCCACCAACAAGTTGCGTAGACCCAAGTCTTCAAAATAATATTTTTCGTTGGTTTCGAGCAGTCGCTTCCCATGGATGTCGTATCGCGCCACCTTGTTCACTATGTAGGCATTCGCGGCGGCACGCAGATAGTTGATGGCCGTCAGCGGCGTCAGCTCCACGCGTTGCGACTTCAGATATTTCGACAGCGAGTTGGCCGACACGAGTTGCCCGGTGTTGTCGCTCACATACGACATCAGATTCTCAAAAAACGTGACGTTGCGCAAGCCCTCGCGCTGCACCACGTCTTTCAACACAATCGTGTTGTAGATATTCTGGATATATTCCCACACCATATCCTCGTTTTCCAGGCCAAGACGATAGAGGTGTGGCAATCCGCCGAAATTCAGATACTTATCCAGACTCTCCGGCGAATCTTCGAGCTTGTGAAACTGCAAAAACTCGCGGTAGGTGAGGCTCTGCACATGGATTTCTATATACCTTCCGCCAAGATACGTCGACAGCTCCGACGACAGCATTTTGGCATTGCTGCCGGTCACTATTATCTGACACTCTTCGTCGGCGTTCAGGCTTCGCAGCGTGTTCTCAAATCCTGCGATGTCTTGCACTTCGTCGATGAGCAGATAGTTGAGCCTACCCTCCGGCAACCGATTTGCCAAGTAGGCGCTCAAGTCCGAGTCATCTTTGATGGAATCAAATAGCTTCTTCTCCTTGTTGATATACACCACATTGGCCTCCGGCTGACTCCGGCGAATCGTCGACTCAAGCTCGCGCAACACGTAGCTCTTGCCCACACGTTGCTGACCTGTGAGCGCAATAATCATACCCTTGTTTAGATAACGCAGTATGTGTTCTATGTATGTGTCTCTTGCTATGATTTCCATGTCGGCAAAGTTAGCGAAAAGTTTTTGGTATACCAAATAAAACCATGCAAATTGCATTTTTATTAATCATACCAAAAGAAATCGCCGCTCAGGCCAATTTTATTAATCATACCAAAAACTTTTGGACATTACTCGGAAATACAGCTGTGAATCAAGCGGATGCGATGCCTCGGAGAGGCTGGTTATCCTATAACCCCATCTTGGCCGCACAGCGGCCTAGGTGGGGAGCACTGCGCTGATACACAGCAACTTGCTCGGAGAGCAAGTCACCAGTGCAACTCTGGTGACAACCTCTTCGAGGTAGCTCGTGAGTGCTCAGCACGGCCCCCGGCTAGCCTGCGGCAAGCCGGGGTTACAAATAACCTGCATCTCCGATGCATCGCCGGCACTTAACCATGCTGGATATTGCCCTTTTTGATGCGGTTACTTTTGGAAAGTTGCCGCGGCGGTGAACCTTTTGCCCGGGCGCGGCGTTGATTGGGTGTATGAAAAACTCACATTCTGATTTTTTGGATTATGAAACGATTGTTTGCAACGTTGGGGCTCGCCGCCGCAACATCGCTGACCGCCTCACTGGCTGCTCAGCAACTCTCCGTCGGCTACGGCGGTTACACTCAAATGGATGCCACTAATTGCCACAAAGGCTTCGACCGCGTGGACTGCGCTTGGGGAGCCCTGAACGCCTCGCTCTGGATTCCCGTTAGCCGCAGCGTGAGCCTCGGCGCGAGCTACACATTCTCCAGCGCAAGCACCCCCGAAGACATTGCCTTTGAGTCGGTCAACGGAGTGGTGCGCGCCGACGACGGCCGCCGCGGCAAAGTGGCCTATCACGCCATTCTGCTCAACACCAAAGTGGACTACTGGCGTCGCAGCTCGCTGTCGCTCTACGCCCACGTGGGCGTCGGCGCCATCATCGCCCACATGCAGCCACCCTTTGCCCACCACTATGGCAAAGGCTATTTCGCATACCAAATCTCGCCGCTCGGCGCCGAAGTGGGCCTGGGCAAACACGTTGCCATGTTTGCCGAGGTGGGCTTCGGCGCCCAAGGCCTGGCCCAAGTGGGCTTCAACTACGACTTTTGATTGAGCGCTCTTCCGGCGTTAGCTGTCTCTATAAATCGGAATCTCCTCGGCGCGACTGCCGGGGAGATTCTTCATCAACCGCCGTCACCAAATCCGCTCAACTATGGCGAATCGCGGTCGGCGCTTAACCTCGATAAAGATTTTGCCGATATATTCGCCCACGATGCCTACGGCCATCAGAATCAGGCTACCCAAAAACCAAATAGACAGCATGATGGAGGCCCAACCGGAGATGGTGTAGCAGAAGAAGTGGGCAATCAACACCCATAGGGCCACGGCCACATCCGCGAGCCAAAACGTCAGCCCGGTGAGAAATATGTAGCGCATCGGCTTGGCGGAAAACGACGTGATGCCGTCGATCGAAAAGCTCAGCATTTTGGTCAATGGATATTTCGAGTGGCCGGCGCAGCGCTTGGCGCGCTGATATTCCACAACGGAGCTCTTCAATCCGATGTGTGGGACAATTCCTCGCAGAAACAGATTCTCTTCGCCATATTCCGCGAGCAAGTCGAGCGCACGGCTGCTCATCAGGCGATAGTCGGCGTGGTCGTAGACGGCTTCAACGCCCATGCCGTTTTGCAGCGAATAGAACGCGTGGGCCGTTGAGCGCTTAAACCATGTGTCGGTGTGTCGACCGGAGCGTACGCCATACACTATGTCGTCGCCTTGAATGAATTTCTCAACCATCGCAACCATGGCTTGCGGATCATCCTGCAAATCTGCGTCGATGGTCACCGCCGCATCGCATCGACCCCTCACAGACATCAGTCCCGCCAACAATGCATTCTGTTGGCCACGATTGTGGGCCAACGAAATACCCTTGACGCGGGCATCGGCGGCGTGCAGTTTTTCAACCACGTCCCATGTCGCATCCTTGCTGCCATCGTTGGAACAAAGCACGTAGCTCTCCGGCGAAATCATCTTCTTTTCAACCATAGCATCCAACACCGCCAAGAGCTGCGGCATGGTTGCGGGAAGTGCCTCCTGCTCGTTGTAGCAGGGCACCACTATGGCGATAATCGGCTTATTCATTGCTGTCTGTATTTTTTTAGGTAAATAGTATAGTAGTCCGTAGCCTTGACTTTGGTGCACAGTTTATCGAGCGCGTCTGTCATCATCGACGGCTCGGTGCAATCGCCGAAGCGCAACACGGCCACCTTGTCGCCACCGTCGGCAATCTCCCCTTCGGTCCAAGCCACATAAGCGGCGTCGTTATCGTCGGCGCCATTGAAGCTATGTCGCAAATAGCCGTTGCGCCGTTGCAACAAATACTCATATAGATACTCCGCGTCGTAGCGCAACACTATGATTTGATAGCCCCGGCGATAGGGCTCAATGTCGCTCATCACGGCCTCAACCGCGCGGCCACGCTCCGGCGAGGTCTTCATCCCCTTGGCCAACCCGTCGGAGAATTCATATTGAGCCCTCAGTGTGCCCACATCTTGAAAGGAGGTGATCCTAACAGCATAGCAGGCATATATCATCACAGCCGCAAAATAGGCCGCGCCAAACGCCCTCATCGGTTTGGCCAGACGTTGGTGGAGGAACACATATAATATAGGCAACATCGGCAACGTCACAAACTTGAGTATTCCGTTGTTGCTGCCCACAAACGGTGTGCAACCCAGGATAAACATCGCTATCACATACTTCAACGACCGCGGCCCGTCGTAATGCCAAATCGCCAACAGCAGAATCAGCTCCAGACCAATAACGTATTCGTGAACATTGGCAAAGCAGGTGCCGTCTACGTGGGTCGACTTGCACAGATAGCATAACACGGCCGTGACAGCAACGGCAGTAGCCCATACTAATCGACTACTCTTAGTGAATGCTACTTTTAGCGCCTGATAGCTGCACCAAAACAGAGCCATATATTTCAAGATGTCAAGCGCAGAGAAAACCAATGGAAGCAGAATCTCCTTTAGGTCGTGGTTCGCCACCGGATTAGCTCTAAGATATGCGAGATAGTCAGCCAAAGAGCCATAAAGCAACGTCATTATCGCCAACGTCACGCCTATCGTTATCGCCAAATATGCCGCCGTCTGTTTCAGACTCGACCGCCGGGGCATTGCACCGGCCCAAGGATATAGCAACAGCGCGCACACCGCCGGCACCACCGCAAAATTCGGGGTTCGGCACAGTCCGGAAAGTGCGCTCAGCACGCCCAAGGCCGCCACCGCCCAACATCTACGGCCCTTGAAATACTCTATGGCCGCAATAATCGAGCCTACTACAAACGGCAAACACCAAATGTCCCATCCATAAAGATTGGGCGCCATCTGAACCACGCTGCTCAGGAGCAGCAGCCACGTGGTGAGGATTACGCAAGGCCAATAATTGCGCGTCCGGCGCCACATATAGCCACACGCCATCAGAATCGACAGCTTATGCAGAGCGTAGGCCAGATATCGAAACTTAATCAACTCCCAACCACACAATGAGCCAAACACATAGCCCAAATAATTAGACAACGGAGCGAAAGGCGCATTCCTATAATCGAGAGCATTGAGTATCTGATACGGCTCATCAAACATTGGCACCCCGATATGCGCGACAAACAAACTCGGCAACGACGCCAACACAAAACAAACAATAGCCAATAACGTTTTTCTCACACGTAGCGAATTCATCATATTTCAAATGTCAGTGATTTCTGATGCAAATTTATGAATTATCACCCGAACCAACAACACATTTCCCCCGAAAAAACCGCCGTGTTGGAGATGTCGGAAAAAATGCGTAACTTAGCGGTCGCGAAAACAAATCATTAATAATCATTTTTTTCACATGCAAAATACCTCAAATCTATCGCAGTGGCTGGCCCGCGCAGCAAGCGTGGCAGCGTGTGTGTGTGTGTTGGGAGCTGCCTCGGCTAACGCTCAGGCGGTGATTTTCCCGCAACAGCAACAGCCCGGCACTGCGTCGCTGAGCCAATCCGGCCAGCAAGGCTATCTACTGGCCAACGATCTTATCGCCGCCGCATATTCGGTGCACGACGGCAAACTCACTTTCGACGGGGCATCAGCTCTGGGCTTGCTCGCTTCCGACGACCTCTTTAAGATTCGCCTCGCTTCGGGCGACGTGATTTCATCTTCCGACATGACGCTGAGCGGCGTCGAGCAGGTGGACCTCACCGCCGACGCCGATGCCGCCAAGGGCTCGCTGCATTTCGACGGCAAGGCCCTGAGCGCCGTCTTCAGCAAAGACGGTCTGACGGTGGTGTGGCGAGCCGTGCTCCGCGACGGTTCCCACTATCTGCGCACGGAGTTGGAGATTAGCTCCTCGGCCGACGTGGCCATGAGCCAAATCATCCCGATGCTCTACAACTACGACAGCACTTTCAGCGAGGAGCAGCCCGCCGTGGTGGGCAACAC
>CAZJWM010000057.1:0-13201 GCA_964549975.1 uncultured Bacteroides sp.
TTAACGTTGGTGGCCTTGGAGTCGTTGATATAGCGCACACCGTCGATGGTGTCCACGTATTCCAGACGATGCTCCACGCCGTCGAAGTTGCTCAGGGCGCGACGTATGTCGGAGTTCTCCACGTGGAGCAGCTTGGCCGAGAGGCCGGCGGCCATGGAGTTGTAGAGGTTATGCAGGCCGTTGAGCGAGAGGTCGGCGCGCGGCATCACCAGGTCGGGGGTGTTGTCGGCGTTGATCACCAAGTCGTCTTCGGCGTTGATATATGCGTGGGTGTTCTCCTCGAGATGCTCGGCAAAGGGCATCAGACGGGCCTCGGTGGAGACGCGGCGCAGCTGGGCCTCAATCACGGGGTCGTCTTGCCAGAAGATGAAGGCGTCGGTGCAGGTGAGGTTTTGGATGATGCGGAATTTTGCGTCGACGTAGTTTTGCATCTTGTGGTCGTAGCGGTCCATGTGGTCGGGCGTGATGTTGAGCATCACGGCGATGTTGGCCTTGAAGTCATACATGTTCTCGAGCTGAAACGACGACAATTCCACCACGTAGACGTCGTGGGGCTCACGCGCCACCTGCAGGGCCAGCGAGCGGCCCACGTTGCCGGCCAGCGAGGCGTCGATGCCGGCTTGGCGCAGGATGTGGTGGATGAGCATGGTGGTGGTGGTTTTGCCGTTTGAGCCGGTGATACACACCATCTTGGCGGTGGTGTGTCGGCCGGCAAATTCAATCTCCGACAAGATGGGTGTGCCCTGCTCGGCGAGTTGCTTCACCAAGGGAGCCGTGGGCGGGATGCCGGGACTTTTAATCACTTCGGAGGCGTTGAGAATCAGTGAGGGTGTGTGGTGTCCCTGTTCGTAGGGGATACCCTCATGGTCAAGAATTTGGCAGTAGTGGGCAGGAATCTCACCGCAATCGGAGAGAAACACGTCGCAACCGAGGTCTTTGGCCAAGATTGCAGCGCCTACGCCTGATTCGCCGCCGCCGAGAATGACGATACGTTTTTGCATAAGAATAAGAGTGATGAAAAATTATCTGAGTTTGAGGGTTGCAAAGGTGAATGCGGCCAGAATCATGGTGATGATGATGAATCGCATCGTGATTTTGGCTTCGTGTATGCCGTGAGCGGGTTTGTTCCAGAGCACTCCGCCGTCGGGCGAGGCGTCTTTCTGGAAGTGATGGTGGAGGGGCGCCATTTTCAAGACACGTTTGCCCGTGCCGGTGCGGCGACGGGTGTATTTGAAGTAGGTGGTCTGGGTGACCACGGAGAGGTCTTCCACAAAGAAGATGGCGCAGAGCAACGGAATGAGCAACTCTTTGTGAATCAGGATGGCAAACACGGCTATGATGCCGCCCAAGGCGAGCGAACCGGTGTCGCCCATAAACACTTGTGCGGGATAGCTGTTATACCACAGGAAGCCTATCAGGGCGCCGATGAATGCGGCCATGTAGACCACCAGCTCCTCGGTTCCGGGGATATACATGATGTTCAGATATGTGGAGTAGATGATGTTGCTCCCAAGGTAGGCCATAATCAGCAGCGCGGCACCGATGACGGCGCTCACGCCCGTGGCCAGGCCGTCGATGCCGTCGGTGAGGTTGGCACCGTTGGAGGTGGCCGTCAGAGCCACGATTATCACTATGATATAGAGAATCCAGCCGACGGTTTGGCCCACACGGCCGCCCATCCAGGAGGTCAGCGAGGTGTAGTCGAAGTTGTTGTCTTTGACAAAGGGGATGGTGGTCTGCGTCGACTTGACGTCGTGGCCCTCTTGCTCCACGCGCACGAGCTCGGTGTCGGTGGAGGCGTGATAGGAGACGAGCGACTGCTCATCGCGCACGGTGATGGCCGGCGAAAACATCATGGTCAGGCCGATTATCAAACCCAGCGACACTTGGCCGAGGATTTTCTTGCGACCGCTGATGCCCTCTTTGTTGTGGAATTTCCACTTGAGATAGTCGTCGCGCAGGCCCAGAGCGCTGAGCCACACGGTGGTCAGGAGCATCAGCCCCATGTAGACGTTGCCGAGGTTGCCAAAGAGCAGGCAGGGCACCACAATGGAGATGATGATGATGATGCCGCCCATGGTGGGTGTGCCTTGTTTCTGCACTTGGCCCTCCAATCCGAGATTGCGCACGGTTTCGCCCATCTGCATTCGGCGCAGACGGTCGATGATTTTGTCGCCGATGATGGTGGCGCAGAGCAGCGCCACGACGAAGGCAGCCGTGGAGCGCACGGTGACGTAGCCGCTGAGGCGCTCAAGAGCGGAGCCGCCGAGGCCAAGGGTTGAGAAAAGGTAGTAGAGCATTAGCGAGCGCTGTTGAAGATTTCGGTGATGACTTCGCGGTCGTCGAAGTGGTGTTTGACGCCTTTCACGTCTTGATAGTTCTCGTGGCCTTTGCCGGCAATGAGAATCACGTCGCCGCTCTGCGCCATGGCAGCGGCTTCGGCGATGGCCTGACGGCGGTCGACTATGACGGTGGAGCGCTGACGGGTTTCGTCGGTGAGTCCGGCTTCCATGTCGGCGAGGATGGCACGCGGCTCTTCAAAGCGGGGATTGTCGGAGGTGAGAATCACATAGTCGCTCAGACGGGCGGCTTCGGCGGCCATGATGGGGCGTTTGCCGCTGTCGCGGTTGCCTCCGGCACCCACCACGGTGATGATGCGTTTGGGGCCTACTTGGCGGATGGCTTGGAGCACGTTGACCACGGCGTCGGGGGTGTGGGCATAGTCAACGATGGCGGTGACGCCCTCGGGAGAGTGCACGGCCTGGAAGCGTCCGGCCACGGGCACGAGTTCGCTCATGTGGCGCAACACCTCCTCTTGGGGCCAGCCCAGCAGGATGCAGGCGCCGTAGACGGCGGTGAGGTTGTAGGCGTTGAAGCGGCCGGCAAAGAGGGTGTGCACTTCGTGGCCGTTGATGTCCAGAAGGGTGCCGTCGATGCGACTTTCCACGATTTTGGTGGAGAAGTCGGCCAGGGTGCGCAGCGAGTAGGTGTGATGTGAGGCGGCGCAGTTTTGGAGCATGACGGTGCCCACTTTGTCGTCGAGGTTGGTCAGGGCAAAGGCCGATGCGGGCAGGGAGTCGAAAAACGATTTTTTGGCTTCGAGATAGGCCTGCACGGTCTTGTGATAGTCGAGGTGGTCGCGGGTGAGGTTTGAGAAGATGCCGCCGGCAAATTCCAGACCGGCAATGCGGTGTTGATGAGCGGCATGCGAGCTCACTTCCATTGCGGCATAGGTGCATCCGGCCTCCACCATGCGGTGGAGCAACTCGTTGATGGAGTAGGCGTCGGGGGTGGTTTGCGAAGCGGCCACGGCCTCGGTTTCGATGTAGTTGCACACTGTGGAGAGCAGTCCGGCTTTGTAGCCCATCAGGCGCGCCATCTCGTAGATGAGGGTGGCGGTGGTGGTTTTGCCGTTGGTGCCGGTGACGCCCACCAAGTGCAGGCGGCGCGAGGGGTGGTCAAACCATTCGGAGGAGATCTCTCCCAGGGCTATGGAGCTGTCGGGCACCACCACGTAGGTGATGTGGGGCAACACCTTCTCGGGCAGCGCTTCACACACAATGGCGGCCACGCCGGAGTGTTCGAGCAGCGGGATGAAGGTGTGGCCGTCGACGCTGGTGCCGCGCATGGCCACGAACATTGCGCCGGGGGTCACCTTGCGCGAGTCGAAGGTGATGGCAGAGATTTCGGGATTCTTCGGTCCGATGATTTGATTGACCTTGGTTGAGGCTATCAGCCGGAGGAGATTCTTCATATTATATATAATGTGTTATGCGTTATAGAATTCATTTTTATTCGGAGAAGGATATGAGCACACGGCCCTTGTCTGTGAGCGATTGGGAGCTGACGTAGCCGCGGCCGCCGCGATAGCTCACGTTGTAGCCGGCCGTTTCGAGGGTCTTGACGGCTTCGCGCAGCCCCATGCCCAACACGGAGGGGATGCCGTCGGCGGTCTTGGCGGTGCCGTTGCGCATGGGCCGGGCGTTCACGCCAAAGGCTTTTTGCAGGGCTTTGGCCGTGGCGGGGGTGGTGGAGGCGTAGACGGCCGGGGCCTTGGTGAGGGTGTCGGCTCCGGCACGGAAGTCGCTTGTGTTGTCGAGCATTCCGCGGGAATACATGCCCAGGGCCACGTTTTTGAGCACCACACCGGAGGTGCTGGCGGCGCCCATGAAGTTTTCGCGAGGATGGTAGATGAGCACCACGCAGCTATAGAGCGGCGTTTGGCCTTCGCCGGCAGGGAAATATCCGCAGAAGGCCAGGCGCTTGCGACCGGTGTCGTAGGTGCCGGTGGCGGGGTTGACGCTATAGCAGGTGCCGGTTTTGCCGGCGAGAATCACGTAGGGATTTTTCAGCGAGCGGGCGGTGCCGCGGCTGCCGTTGACCACTCGGCGCAACATCCCTTGCATGATTTGGGCGGTCTTGGGCGAACACACTTGGTCGCGGACGTAGCTCACGGGGATGATGGAGTCCACACCGTCGCGGCGCAGGGCCTTGACCAAGCGCGGACGCACGTATTTGCCGCCATTGGCAATGGCGTTGTAGATGCTCAGGGTGTGGAGCGGGGGGATTTCGCAGGCATAGCCGTAGGTCTGGCGCGAGAGGGTGACGAGGCCGCCGCGGTCGAAGGGCACCACGGGATAGCGCGGCGCTTGCTCTTCGCCGATGCCGGAGTGTAGCTTCTCGAGGAAGCCGAGGGCGGCAACGCGGTCGTGCCAGGCTTGCGGAGAGTGGTAGTGGGGGGTGATGATGCGAGCCATGCCTATGTTAGACGACTGCTCGATGACGCCGGCCACGGTGAGTTGCGCATTGAAGTGGGAGTCGGTGATGGGGCGACCTTGGCCATAGGCGCGAAATGAGGCACCGATGGGAATCACTTGGGCGGTGTCGCGCACCAGACCGTCTTCCACGGCTATCATCATGCTCAGGGTCTTGACCACGGAACCGGGTTCAAAGCCCATCACGGCGCGGTTCATCGCCTCAACGTAGTGGCCGGAGCCGCTGCCCAGGGGATATTCTTCGAGGTTGCAAATGCCCTTGATTTCGCCGGTGGCCACTTCCATCAGCACGGCCGTGCCCCACTCGGCGCGACACTCCTGAAGGCGCGTCAACAGGGAGTTTTCGAGCACGTCTTGCATCTCAATGTCGATGGTGGAGACCACGTCGTAGCCGCGCACTGCGGCAGTGTCGGCCCAGCCGCCCACGCCGCGGGTGAAGTTGACCACTTTGTTGGTGCCGCGGCGGCCGTAGAGCAGCGAGTCGAGGGCATATTCGAGGCCCGACATGCCGTGGACTTCGCCGGTGCGCCTGTTTTCGCTGACCACGCCGATGCTCAGTTTGGCCATTGCACCGTAGGGGTTGCGGCGACGACGCAGCGGTTCGGAGGTCAAGCCGGTGGCGCTGGCCTTGGCCTTGAAGCGGGCAAAGAAGGGGAATGTCTTGATGAGCTGAAAGTCAGCGTAGGTCACGTTTTGAATCAATCGCCAGCTGCGCGGACGCTTGGCGCGGCGCAGCGGGGCCGACAGGGAGTCTTGCCAGGCCTTCACTCCGCCGGCAATGGGGAAGTGGACCTGCAGGGAGTCGGCCAGCGAGTCGATGGCCTCCACATATTCGCGGAAGCGGAAGTTGTCGCTGCGGAAGTCCATGCGCAGGGTGTAGAACTGCAAGGTGGTGGCCAACACGGTGCCGTCGGCAGCGAGGATGTCGCCGCGCTCGGGCTGGATGATGGTTTCGCTGCGCGAGAGCTCGATTTTGGCTTTGTCGTTCCACTTGGCGGCATAGAGCACCGTGTTTTTGAACAAGCAGAATGCAATGTAGCCCGCTGCTGCAAGCATCACGGAGGTGATGAGCAGATAGCGGGTGATGATGAGTTGGCGTTTGGTTTTCTGTTGCTTGCTCATTGCTTTGGAGAGATTTGCGGGGGGTTATTTGGCTTTTAGGTGATAGGGGGGTTGAGTTTGCACGTTGAGGTCAATGCCCATGGAGTCGAGGGTGGCACGCATGGAGCTTTCGCGAATGCGGCTCATGTATTCGCCGCGCACGCGGTAGCTCTCGGTCTGCACCACGCAGAGGCGGCGGTTGAGCGAGCGAATCTCTTCCATGTCGCGCTGACAGGAATAGCGGTTGGTGATGTAGATCAACACCATGGCCAAAATCACCACAATCTGCAACCAATAGCGGGTGAAGAATGTGGCCGTGAGCAGCTGGCCGTGGATGGCACGATGAATCAAGC
Source organism: uncultured Bacteroides sp. (assembly GCA_964549975.1). Classification (GTDB taxonomy): domain Bacteria; phylum Bacteroidota; class Bacteroidia; order Bacteroidales; family Muribaculaceae; genus UBA3263. Next base: position 6,230 of record CAZJWM010000057.1, read on the forward strand.
CATACTGCTTGAGTTCGGCTTCCTCTTCGTCGACCTGTGAGTGAGAGTTATCGTTAATCATAGACGTTGGGCTACTCTGAGTTTGGCACTACGTGAACGGGGATTGCGGGCCACTTCGTCGGCATCGGGCACAATGGGCTTGGAGGTGAGCAACTTCATTGGCGCAAGGTTGCGGCCATAGAAGTCTTTTTCGGGGCGACCGGTGAAGTTGCCGGCACGCATGAAGTTTTTCACCAGACGGTCTTCCAGCGAATGGTAGGTGATGATCACCAGACGTCCGCCCTGACGAAGCGACTCCAGCGACTGCGTGAGAAACTGCTCCAGCGCGGCTATTTCGTCGTTGACCACAATGCGCAGGGCCTGGAAGAGCTGCGCCAGCTCCTTCTTCTCGTCGCGCTTGCTGATCAGGGGCGAACACACGGAGAGCAGCTGCTCGATGGTGAGGATGGGCTGCTTCGCGCGCTCGCGCACGATGGCGGCGGCAAGGCGGGGTGCCTGACGCAATTCGCCGAAGAGGCGAAACGTGTCGGTGAGCTCCTGCTCGGTGCTTTGGGCAATGACGTCGGCGGCGGTGCGTCCGGCCATGCGGTTCATGCGCATGTCCAGGGGGCCGTTGAAGCGGAAGGAGAATCCGCGCTCGGCCTCGTCGAAGTGGTGAAACGACACACCCAAGTCGGCCAGAATGGCATCAATCTGCTCGGCGCCGTAGAAGCGGAGATACTGATGGATGTAGCGGAAATTGCCGTGCACGGGGGTGAACCGTGGGTCGCTCCAAGCGTTGGCCAGGGCCTCGGAGTCTTGGTCGAAAGAGAAGAGCCGACCGTCGGCGCCGAGCCGCTCGAAGATGGCACGCGAATGTCCGCCGCCACCGAAGGTAGCGTCGGCATAGGTGCCCGATGGCTCAAGTTGCATTGCTTCAAGCACTTGAGGGAGCAGCGCTGGTATGTGATAGACAATTGGGTCCGACATTGGTGTAGTGTTGTTTTCAGCCTCAAATTTACGAGTTTTTTCTGAATAATTTGCAAAATGGAATTACTTTTTTATAAAAAAGTTATCAACACTCCGCAACCCTCTGCGCCACAGCCGCTTACAAATTTACAAACGCAAAATTCCCATCCCCTCAAAACACCCCCTCTCGCCAATACATCGCCTTAGGGTCTTTAAGGTCTTTAGGGACTTTAGGGACTTTAGGGACTTTAGGGACTTTAGGGACTTTAAGGTCTTTAAGATCCCTAATGACCCTAAAGGCCCAACTATAAACTCCAAAACTAAGAACTCCCAACTAAAAGACTTTCAATTTTCAATTTTCAATTTTCAATTCCTTTCGCGGAGGGGATTTGCTATTTTCGGGGGAAAAGCGTATCTTTGTGCGCATTAAAACGTTTTTATAACCCCCTTTTTTAGATTCACGCGTGAATATCTTCAAAACCCTTATAGGCGGTGCTGCCTGCGTGGCAGTGGCCGCATCGCTCACCCCCGGACAAGCCGTGGCCGACAACGTGGCCGAAGAGGTGGTGTGGATGGTGGGCGACCGCCCCATCTGGAAGTCGGAGGTCGAGGAGGCCTACACCCAGATGCTCGAAGAGAATTTCCCCATCCAAGGCGACCCCTATTGCTTTGTGCCCGAACAACTTGCCATTCAGCGCCTCTATCTCCATCAGGCCGACGTGGACACCCTCGAAGCCACCCCCTCGCTGATTCAGGCCGACGTGGAGTCGCAAATCACCGACTGGACTCTGCAAGCCGGCTCCAAGGAGAAACTCGAAGAGATGATTCATAAGACCATCCCCGAAATCCGCACATGGCTCACGGAGATGCGCACCAACAGCTCCCGCGTGGAGATGGTGCAGCGCAAGCTCACCGAAAACGTGAAGTCCACGCCCGCCGCCGTGCGCCGCTACTACAACAACTTGGCGCCCGACTCGATGCCTTTCGTGCCGATGCAGGTGGAGGTGCAGATTCTCACGCTCAACCCCACTATCCCCGCCTCTGAAATCGACGACATCAAAGACCGTCTGCGCTCCTATGCCGAACGCGTCAACTCCGGCGAAACCACCTTCAACACTCTGGCCGTGCTCTACAGCGAAGACGCCTCCACCGCCACCAACGGCGGCGAACTCGGTTTCCGCTCGCGCTCCAACCTGCAGGCCCTGATGCCCGAATATGCCGACGTGGCTTTCAACCTGTCGGAGCCCGGCAAGGTGTCGCGCGTGTTCAAGACCGACAACGGCTACCACATTGTGCAACTGATTGAACGCCGCGGCGACCGCATCAACACTCGCCACATCATGCTCCGTCCTCACGTGAGCGATGAGGCCCTCAACTCCGCTCGCGAACGCCTCGACTCCATCCGCGCCGATATGCTCAACAATCTCTTCACCTTCGAAGAGGCCACAGCCCTGATTTCGCAAGACAAAGACACGCGCAACAACCGCGGCGTGATGGTCAACTCCAACACCAGCTCCACGCTCTTTGAGATGGGCGACCTGCCGCAGGAAGTGGCCAAACAGGTGGCCCTGATGCTCCCCGGCCAGATTTCGCAGGCCTTCACCATGGTTGACTCCAAGACCAACCAAGAGATTGTGGCCATAGTGAAACTCACCGCACGCCACGAAGCCCACCGCGCCAACGTGACCGACGACTACGAGGTGATTCAAAACATGTATGAAAACGCTGAGCGTCAACGCATTCTCAACGAATGGATTGACAAAAAGATTGCCGAAACCTACATCCGCATCGAACCCGCTTGGCGCAACTGCAGCTCCTTCCGCCACAACTGGCTGAAAGAGTCGAAATAACCCCGACCCGGCTCAAGGTCGCACGACGATGATTTGGCAACGCATCAAGCGATGGATGCCCGCACTGATGATGGCGGGCGGCATTTTTGTGGCTGCCGTGGCGCAGCCGCCACGCTTGGCGCAGCCCGCCAAATCGGCCAAGACCGTCAAGACCGTCAAGAAGCCGAAGTCGCCGCTGCTCCAACCCGACACCACCCCCATCCGCCCCACCATACCCACAGCCAACCGCAACCAACCCGGGCGCCTCTTTCTCGAGGGCGCCGACTCGCTGATTGCCAATGAGATGTTGCCCAACGCGCAGGTGTTGGTGGGCAACGTGAAGTTTCGCCGCGGCGCCATGTATATGTATTGCGACAGCGCCATCTTCTACTCCTCGCCCACGCAACAGACCGACTCGATGGAGGCCTACGGCAACGTGCGCATGCAGCAAGGCGACACCCTCTTCCTCTACGGCGACGAAATGGAATATAGCGGCTTCATGGAGCTGGCCACCATCTACGCCGAAGGCAACAACATGGTGCGCCTAATCAACCGCGACGTGAAACTCACCACGCAGGTGCTCCACTACGACGTGGGCATCGGCCTGGGCTACTACGACGTGGGCGGCACGCTGACCGACCCCAACAACACCCTCCGCTCGCTCGAAGGCGAATATATCCCCTCGACCAAAGAGGCCAACTTCTACACCAACGTGAAGCTCGACGGCCGCACCAACAAGGGCGACACGGTGTTGCTCTTCACCGACACCCTGACCTACAACACCCAATCGCGCACGGCCTACATTGTCTGCCCCTCGAAAATCATCTCCCGCGACGGCGTGATTCTCTCTTCCAACGGCGACTACAACACCGCCACCAACGTGGGCTGGCTCTACGACCGCTCGCTGGTGTTGACCAAACGCGGCAACACTCTCACGGGCGACACGCTCTATTGCGACCGCACAAACGGCATCGGCGAAGCCTTCGGCTCGATGGTGTTGACCGACTCCACCCGCCAAGTGACCCTGGAGGGCGACTACGGCTACTACTCCGAATCGAACGACAGCTCCTACTGCACGGGCCGCGCCCGCGCCATGGAATATTCCCACCCCGACACGCTCTATCTCCACGGCCGAGTGATTCGCTCATGGTCGCTGCCCGACTCCACCCACATGATGGTGGCCGCCCCAAGAGTGCGCTTCTATCGCGCCGACGTGCAGGGCATCTGCGACAGCATGACCATGGTGGAAGCCGACTCCACGCTGAGGATGGACATCCACCCGGTGGTGTGGACCGACCAACGCCAAGTGTTCGGCAACGAAATACGCATATTTTTCAACGACTCCACAGTAGACCGTATGCACCTGCCCGACTTCGGCTTTGCCGCCGAACATCTCGACGAAGACCTCTACAATCAGCTGAGCGGCCGCGAAATGATGGCCTATATGCTCGACGGCCACCTGCGCCAACTCGACGTGAACGGCTCGGTGCAGATGGTGATTTTCCCCCAAGAAAACGACTCCACATTCAATAAAGTGGCCAACCTGGAGAGCTCCTACCTCAAAGCCACGTTTGCCAACGACGAAATAGACCGCGCCAAGCTCTGGAGCGAAACCTCCGGCACGGTGACGCCGCTCTATCTGGCCAAAAAGTCGCTCTACACGTTGCCCAAATTCAAATGGTATGAGTCGCTGCGCCCCACCTCTCCCGAATCAATCTTCATCATCTCCGACGAAATGGACCAACTGATGCGTTCCGCCGGCGACTAACAAAACAAAAAGGCAGCCTCGCGGCCACCTTGATGCTTCAAATACACAATTATCTATAAACAACTATTTTATCGTATCGGCAAAGTTAGCTCATTAAATTCGCTAAATCGAATTAAATTTGTTAATAATAGCTAAAGTGAAATTTTATTCTCATAAACATATATGTTCACATCCGAAGCGACTGCTCAGTCCGGCGCGAAAGCCGCATCTGCTCTTCCTTCTCTCCACGAATTGTTATCCTCTTTCACCGACAAAGCCATTTCATTCGGCTGCAAGCTGGTGGTGGCCGTGGCCGTGTTCTACATAGGCCGCTTTTTCATCAACCGACTCTACGCCCTGGTGGGCAAACTTCTGGCTAAGCGCAACGCCGACCCGTCGCTCACCACGTTTCTGCTGTCGCTGATCAACATTTCGCTCTACTTTCTGCTGATGATTGTGGTGGTGGGCATCCTGGGGCTGGAAACCAGCTCATTCATCGCCCTGTTTGCATCGGCCGGCGTGGCCGTGGGCATGGCCATGAGCGGCACGCTGCAAAACTTTGCCGGCGGTGTGTTGATTCTGCTGCTCAAGCCCTACAAAATCGGTGAATTCATCGAGGCACAAGGCTTCACCGGCACAGTCAAGGAGATTCAAATCTTCTCCACCATCCTCACCACGCCCGACAACAAACAAATCATCATACCCAACGGCCCGCTATCCACCGGCACAATCAACAACTATTCGCGCGAAGGTTTCCGCCGCGTGGATTGGACGGTGAGCATCTCCTACGACAACGACTTCGACCAAGCCCAAGAGGCGATTCTCAACATTCTGCGCGCCGAAAAACTCATCATCCACAACGACGCCGACATGGCCCCCACAGCCCGTCTGGGCGAGATGGCCGACAGCTCGGTGAACATCACCGTGCGCGCCTGGGTAGCCAGCGAAAACTATTGGACAGTGTTCTACAACGTGAACGAAGCACTCTTCCGCACCCTTCCCTCGCGCGGCGTCAACTTCCCCTATCCGCAACTCGACGTGCACATGCACAACGCATAATCCCCGCATATATGGACTTCTCTCTCAACATCCTCGGCTGCGGCTCGGCTGTGCCCACCGCCCGCCATCTGCCTTCGGCCCAAGTGGTGAACCATCGCAGCCGCCTGTTTATGGTGGACTGCGGCGAGGGCGCCCAGCTGCAGCTGCGCCGCATGAAGCTGAAAATGCAGCGCATCAACCACATATTCCTCTCCCACCTCCATGGCGACCACTTTCTGGGACTCCCCGGACTGCTCTCCACCATGGCTCTCCACGAAAAAGGCTCGGCCGTGACAATCCACACCTTCCGCGAAGGCGCCGAGCTGCTCCAGAGGATGATGCGCTTTCTCTGCGGCGACACCCCCTTCGACGTGAAATACGACATACTCACCCCCGGCCAAACCGGCACACTCTACGAAGACGACGCCCTGACGGTGGAGACCTTTCAGCTCTACCACCGCGTGCCTGCCCAGGGATACCTGTTTCGCGAACGGCCGAAGATGCGCCACGTCAGAGGCGACATGCTGGCATTCCACCAGGTGCCACACTATCGCGTGGCCGAAATCCGCGCCGGCGCCGACTTTGTCAAGCCCGACGGACAGGTGATTGCCAACTCGCTGCTGACCACCGACGCCGACCCCGCCGGAAGCTACGCCTACTGCAGCGACACAATGTTTGACCCCCGAGTGGCCCGCGCCGTGGAGGGCGTCGACACCATCTACCACGAAGCCACCTATGCCGACTCCGAAGCCCATCTGGCCCGTCCGCGCGGCCACAGCACCGCCCGCCAAGCCGCACAAATAGCCACAATGGCCGGCGCCCGTCGGCTCATCCTTGGCCACTACTCCAAACGCTATCTCACCACCGACCAACTCTGCAGCGAAGCCGCCCAAGAGTTTGCCGGCGAAATCATCGCCTCCACCGAAGGCCAAATCATCGACCTCAACAGATGAAACCCCTCGACATTGACCCGCAAACCGACCTGCGCATGATGCAAGCCGCCCTGCGCGAAGCTCATCTGGCCCTGCAAGCCGACGAAGTGCCCATCGGCGCCGTGGTGGCCCTCGACGGCCGCATCGTGGGCCGCGGCCACAACCTCACCGAAACGCTGCGCGACGTCACCGCCCACGCCGAAATGCAGGCCATCACCGCCGCCGCCCAAACCCTCGGCGGCAAATATCTGCAACGCTGCACGCTCTACGTCACGGTGGAGCCCTGCCTGATGTGTGCCGGAGCCATTGGCTGGAGCCAGATGGCCCGAGTGGTCTACGGCGCCGCCGATCCGCGCCGCGGCTACACCACCCTGACGCGACCCGACCGTCCGGCCCTGCACCCCTCCACCCGTGTGGAAGGCGGACTCATGGCCGACGAATGTGTGGCCCTGATGCGCTCCTTTTTCGCCTCGAAGCG
>CAZJWM010000058.1:0-13053 GCA_964549975.1 uncultured Bacteroides sp.
TGGCGTTGACGGTGATTTTCTTGCCGTAGTTGCCGGGGTTGTCCACCAGGTTCAGAGCCGAGCGGATGGTGCCGCTGGGCAGCTGCACAGGCACGCAGTTGTCGGGGTTCACTTCCAGAGGCGAGTCGGCCAGCAGGAAGTTGGTGGCCACGGTCGATGAGGAGTCGAAGTGGCAGCCGGAGGAGTAGACTTGACCTTCAACCCAGCCGACGATGTAGCCGGTGGCCCAGGCGGTGGTGCCGGGGTTGTTCAGGGCCAGCACGGAGGCGATGGTGTAGGGGTCGCTCTGGGTGCCGGTCTGGCTCACGGTGGTGGTCGACGACGAGTTGTTGTCGTCGGAGCTTGCGCCGTCGAGTTCATATTGGGTGACGGTCTTCACGCCGGTGGTCTGCAGGTAGCTCGACAGGGAGCCGTAGACTTTCACATATTTGCCCAGGTTGCCGGGGTTGTCTTGCAGGTTCAGCGCGGTGCGCACTGTGCCGTAGGGAAGCTGCACGGCAATGTAGTTGGTGGCGTCGGTGGGGCTGTCGGCAATGAGGATGTTGGCGGCATAGTTGAAGGGCGCGGAGGTTTCAACGGCGTAGTTGTTGTCGGGGTTGATCACGCCAACGATGTAGCCGCCCACCCATGCTTCGGTGCCGGGGTTGCCGAGGCCTTTCACGGCAGCCACGTTGTAGGGGTCGGTTTGAGAGCCGGAGCCGCTACCGGTGGAGGGGGTGACGGTCGAGGAGTTGTCGTCGGAGCTTGAGCCGTCGAGTTTGTAGTTGGTGACGCTCTTGATGCCGATGGTGCCGAAATATTTCTCGAGCGAGCCGTAGAGCTGCACTTGTTTGCCCAGGTTGCCGGGGTTGTCCATCAGGTTGAGGGCCGTGCGAGGCGTGGTCTGAGCGGAGAGCTGAACGGGGATACACTTGGTGGGATCGGTTTCGGAGGCATCGGCGGCAATGAGCACGTTGCTGGCCGAGGTGGCCGAGGCGTTGAAGTGGCAGCCTGAGGAGTAGACTTGACCTTCAACCCAGCCGACGATGTAGCCGGTGACCCACGAGGTGGTGCCGGGGTTGTTCAGAGAGAGCACTTGGGTGACGGAATAGGGGCTGTCTTCGGAGCCGTCGCCGATGACGGTGCCGCCGCCGATTTCCACGCCGTCGATGTAGCTATCGTCGCCGGTGCCTTGGAAGCCGGTCACGCCGGGGCAGCTGAGCACTTGGGTGGCGGTGCCCTTCACGGCGGCAAATTTACCGAGGTTGGCGGGATTGTCGGCGAGGTTGCCCTTTTCGAAGAGTTGCGAGCCTTCGGGCAGACGGATGATCATACACTTGGTGTAGTCGCGGCAGGTGGCGTCGTCGGCCAGCACCAGGGTGTTGTCCATCACGAAGGGTGCACTCCAGGTGATGTCTGAGTTGGAGGTCACGGAGGTGACTTCGGGAGCCACGGTGCCCACAATGTAGCCGCCAAACCAGCCGTTGGTGCCGGAGTTGGCTGCGGCAAAGCTGATGCATTGAGCCACGGTGTAGGGGCTGTCTTTGGTGCCCTCCTGCGTGGGATTGCCCACGTTCATGCAGCCGGCGGTGTCGAGCAGCAGCAGTTGCGGGGTGGAGTTATAGTAGCTGATGATACCCACAATGTCGAAGCGACCGGCCGGCAGGGTCTGCGACCAGAAGTCGGCATAGCCGGAGTTGTAGACCATCAGTTCGTTGCCGTTGTCGTCGGTGACGTAGCGCTTGGTGGTGACTTCTTTTTCGGCAAAGGTGGCCTGACCGCCTTCGGTGAACCACACGTTGTTGATTCTCACCAGACGGCTCTGCCATTTGATTTTGCCGGCGGGGGTGCCGAAGTTGTTCACCAGATCGCCGATGTTGGCCACCACGGTGGTGTCCGACGAGGCCAGGTTGCAGTGGGCGGTGCCGTCGGCGTCAACGGTGTAGGCCGAGCCGTTCTTTTCGGCATATTCTTGGAAGAAGTTGAGGTTCATGCGCCCGGTTTGCCAGCCATAGGAGGTGGTGTATTCGGGGCGTCCGAGCATCATCAACTCGGCATATTTGCCGATGAAGCGGCCGTCGAGGCTCAACACCACTTCCTGGCCGCGCGAATAGTAGGCATAGAGGCCGCTATGGTCGATGGAGATGGCTATGGCGGCGGTTTCGTCTTGGATGACGAGCACTTTGTAGAGGTTGCCGGTGTAGTCGGAGCTGATCACGCGACCTTTCACCACGATGGGGTCGCCGATTTGACGGCTTGCCGTGGGGGTGATGCCGGCTGAAATCAGGGTCTGTTGCTGGGCCTCGGTGTAGGGCGTGATGGTGTCGCAGAAGTTGGTGTCGTCACGCCAATACATGGTTTTGAGTTCGAGGATGGTGGTGTTTGCCGTGGCCGTGGCATGATAGACGGTGGTGTCGATGCCGGGCTCGTCGAAGTCGTCCTGGCAGGCGGTGAAGCCGGTGGCCAGTAGGAGCAGCGACGCCAGTGAGGCTATATATTTTTTGAGTTTCATATAACTTATATGCTAATATATAATGTGTTTACTTCACAATCACGTTGTCCAGGCAGTAGGTGCGGAACTTGCTTTGCGAGCTCGATGCCTGATAGCGGAAACCGATGTAGACCACGCCGGAGAAGGCTGCGAGGCTCACGTCGCCGGAGTCTTCAAAGCCGCTGTAGGAGGCGGTGCCGCTGTCGCTGGCCACGTTGGCGGTCAGCTCGGTGGCTGTGGCGGTGGTGGGGTCGGCCGAGGTGAGCACGTAGACTTTGAGGGTGTCGTCGCCGTTGGTGCTGTAGCCCACCTGGGTTTGGAATGTGAGAATCTTCTCGGCCAGGCCGTCTACGTTGATGGCCGGGGTGATGAGCCATGAATCATAGCCTTCGGTGGAGGTGCCTTTGTAGCCGGTCACTGCGGCATAGGTGTTGTCGCTGTAGGTGGCGGTATACCAGGGCTTGGCGCCCACGGTGGCAATGTTCACCCAGTCGTCGGGGGTGGCCGAGAGGCCTTCGAAGTCTACCGACAGCGAGGTGAGGCCGTCAACGGTGGGAGTGACGGGTTCTTCGGGGGTCACTTCGGTGTTGTCGTCATCGGAGCCGGTGTTGTCAGCGTCGCTGTCGTAGAAGGTGATGTAGGAGGTGTCGGTGATCCAGAGCTGCCATTCGGCGGCGTTGCTGCGGCGCTTGTTGACAATCACGCCGCGAATTGAGCACTTGCCCGAGGGCACGCGGTCGCCGGCAAAGGTGGCATAGGAGCTGATGGGAAGCACGATGGTGTTGCCCTTCGAGTCGGTGACGTTGTGATAGGTGGTGGTGCCGTCGGCATAGGCCGATCCGCTGCCGGAGATGGTCACGCTGTCGAGCTGCACGTAGCGGTTGCTCCAGAGGATCACGTCGTTGTCCGATGTGGCGGCTTGGATGGTGGCGATGTCGGTGTGGGTCACCACGAGCTTATCTTCGTTGGGCAGACCGTTGATTTGGGCGTGGGCTTCGAAGTCGCTCAAGTCCATGCGGCCGGCTTCCCACACGCTCTGCGAGGCATACCATTCAGGCTTGCCAATGAGCAGTTCGCCGTTATATTTGCCAAGGTTCAGGCCGGTCATGTCGAGAATCACCTCTTGGCCTACGTGGTAGGTGGAGTTGATCGACGAGGCGTCTATGCTCACACCAATGCCGTTGCCTTCGGTGTCTTGCAGATAGAGATATTTGTAGATGTTGCCGGCGGCGTCGGTGCCGGTCACACGGGCGCGGACGTAGACGTTTTGATAGTCTTCGGTCAGGCCGATGGTGTCGATATAGTTGCGGTCAGAGCTCCAATATTTGGTCTTCACGTCGAGGAAGTTGCTGTTGACCAGCGAGGCGTTGGCGGCTTCGGGCACAATCATGGGCGGCAGCTCGGGGTCTTCGCTGCAGGAGGCCACGATGGCGCCAAGGGCCATTGCCGGGAGAAGTTTATAGAGATTCATAATCGGGTTTGCTGATTTGATTAGATGAAATTAGAAACGTATGCCGGCAGTGAACGACAGACGGAAGCCTTGGGCGTAGGTGTATTTGTTGGGGAACTTCGTGGTGGTGAAGTTGGTGGTGTCCATACGGCCCTGCTGATAACCCGACATTTGGATATTCTTGTTGTTGAGAATGTTGTTGAGGTTAAGGTTGAGGTTGATGGTCACTTTGCGGTTGAGGTAGATCGACTTACCCACGGAGGCATTGAGCACAAAGGCGTCTTTCAGACGCTGCTGCTCGGCCAGCTCGGCAATCTTGGCGGAGAGGGCTTCTTCGGAGGGGAAGGTCTGCCAGAGGTCGGGCATGGCTTCGTGGCGCACGTAGGCCAGCGACACGTAGGAGTGGCTCATGAAGGTGCCGTTCACGTTGAAATACCATCCGTGGGGTGCGGCCCAGTCGATGCCCAGGTTGGCTGCGTGTTCGGGGGTGCCGCTCACGTGGTAGTTCTTGAGGTAGACGGTCTGGGTGGTGTCGGGCAGGGTGCCGTTGTCGTAGGTGCGGGTGCCCAGAGGATTGTTTTTGTAGCGATAGTCGGCCAGGGTTCCGGCAAAGGAGATGGTCACCGAGGGGGTGACTTTCAGAGCCATACCGATTTCGATGCCTTTATAGGTCTTGCGCACACCGGTGAGGGTGTAGTTCATATAGGAGCCGAAGATGTCGTCGAAGAACGAGGAGCGTTCGGTGCCGTTGTCCACGTCGGTGTAGAAGCCGGTGATGGTGCCGCGGAATTGACGATAGTTCCAGATGTAGCTGAGGTCCACTGAGGCCACGCGCTCGGAGGTGAGGCCGGAGGCCAAGCCGTCGCTATAGCGGGGTGCGGAGTAGGCGCGGTCGAGAAGCGGGGCGCGAGTGCCATATTCGCCGTTGATGGCAAAGAAGTTGCGGCCGTCTATTTTATATGTGGCGCCGGCCTTGATGGCGGCGTTGTCAAAGCTGTGGCCTTGGCCTTTGCCGTAGGAGGTGGTCAGGTAGCGACCGTTCTGCATGTGACCGTAGCGGTAGAAGCCGGTGTGGCTCATCTGCAGGGCGTAGTTCACGTCCCAGTGGGCGGTGTTGATGGTGTTTTGCAACCATGCGCCGGCCTTGATGACGTTCAGGTCATACCAGTAGTCAATCTTGTCGCCAACGTAGCGCTTCACGTCTTTGTTGAGCACGTCGTTGTAGGCAATGTCGGGGTTCTCGGGGTAGTTGCCTTCGGTGTACATGTCTTTGTCATACATGAACTCGGCGCCGAGAAGGTCGCGGATGGTCTTGTAGTAGGAGGCTTTGGTGTAGTTCACGCTCACGCCGCCTTGCAGGCTGAAGGCCGAGGTGAAGCGATGGTTGAGCGTGGAGCTGAGGATGAGGTTGATTTGGTTGGAGTGGTTGTCCTCCAGATAGTATGTGGCCGAACGCTGGTTGTCTTTGTTGGCGGGATCGGCGTTATAGAGGTTGTTGGCGTAGTTGGCGGCATAGAGGTTGCTCCAGTTGATTTGGCTCACGCTCTGGTCGTTTTGCCAGAGGTCGGTGAGCAGGTCGGCGGTGGAGGCGTCGCTCGATGCATAGTAGGAGGGGAGGTTGCGATAGTAGTTTGGCATGGGGTTGCTCACGTTGTAGTAGCCCAGACGGCTCTTGGAGTAGTTGACGGAGCGGAAGGCCAGACCGGTGTTGAGTTTGGTGTTGCGCGAGGGCTGATAGAGCCAGTTGAGCAGCACGGTGGGGTTGAAGGTTTCCACGATGGCTGCGGAGCGCTTTTTGCCGTCTTGCCAGCCCCAGTTGGGGTTATAGAGGTTGTCGCCGGTGAGCTCACGTTCTTCGTCGGTGGAGGCGCTGCCGGTGGCGCGCTGGGTCAGGTCGGAGAAGGCGGTGAGCGACAGGGTGTTGGCCTGGTTCAACACTTTGGCCACGGAGAGGAACAGGCCGCCGGAGTTGTAGAAGGTGCCGGGGATGTAGCCTTCGTCGGCATAGCGGCCGATGCCGCCAACGGTCACGGCCCAGCCGTGTTTGTTCAGACCGGTGGAGTAGAGGGCCATGGCGCGGAGCCAGTAGCTGGAGTTGGTGTAGGCCACGGAGCCGTAGAAGCCGGGGGCATAGTCGGTGGCCACGGTGTTGATGTCGGTCGAAGAACCGAGATCGCCGAAGGTGCTGGAGCTGGGTGCCAGGCCCACGGCCACGGTCTTGTTGCGGAAGGCACGATTCAGGCCGGCCAGGCTGGAGTAGTTAAACTGGCCGCGGCAGAGGTCGTTGAGGGCGATGCCGTTGATGGAGGTCTGCTCGTAGCTGCGGTCGTAGCCACGCATGCGGAAATACATCAGCGAGAAGTCGTAGTTAGATGCGTTGTAATAGATGTTGTCGCTGGCGCCGGTCAGTGCGGCAATCGACTGCGAGGATGATTCTTCGTCGTCGAGGGCTGCCTCGTCGAAGAGCAGGTCGTTCTGCTCGTCATAGTAGTCGGTGAGCAGGTCGTTGTTGGCCAGGGTGATGGTGCCGGCGTCAACGGTTTGATTGTTAAACAATTCAACGGAGCGCTCGGAGGAGCGATAGCCGTTGGCATTTACCATAATCACTTGCTGACCGGGCTGGGCGGCCACAATCAGGAAGTCGCCCGACAGGCCGGTCACCACCTTGGTTCCCGCTGCCGACAGCGTCACGGAGGCACCGCTAATGGGAGCACCCGTGTAGGCGTCAACCACCTTACCGCTCACGGAGGCTTTCTGGGCCAACGCGGGCATCACAGTGGCGAGCACAAGTAATAGTAATAGTTTGACTCTCATAAATTTATGATATGTTTGTTGTTGTTTCTTGGGCTATCCGTTTGGAATAGTTCACAAAATAGCACCCAAAGTTAACTAATTCTCACGAATTGTGCAAACTTTCTCAAATCTTTACGCGAGCCGCATAAAAAAGAGATTGTGCGCATGGCTGAGTGCGGGCTGTAGTAATTGGTGTATGGCATGAGCGCGCCGGCGGCGCGCCGTGTGTCAGGTCGGAGACCTGTTCGGTCTGAACACGGGTCGCGGCCCCTGCCGCGGCCCGTGTAGGCGTGCGTTCCGGTTGCGGCTCGGCGAGCCGCAGTGTCTTGGGCGTCACTTGCAGACGCTGCTCATCTACAGTAAGCCCTTCCCTTGAGGGGAGGGCTGGGGTGAGGCCTCCCATGTTACTGCCTGCCACACCTTTGTAACATCTCTGTCATTCGACCAACTCGCTGATTTAACGCATTTTAGCATAAAAATGGGGGGGGTGAGAAAATTTTTTTCAAAAAAAGTTTGCAGGAAATTCAGGAATTTCAGAACTTTGTCGCCGTACAGAACACGCCAAACATGCTCTACACACAATGGATACTCTACACTCTAAAGCTTCATTGTGAACACACCCTATTCTTTTCAACATTAATTGCCAATTTTTCAACGTTCGCTTACCAACGAACAGTAGGTATAACTCATGATTCAAAAAGTGCTCTTAGCATTAGTCGTTGCTTCGTATCCTCTTGCGGCATCTGCCAACACAGAGACACTGCAACAGCCAACAGACGACTCGCGAACCTTCAGCGTGAGGTTCCCCGTCGGTGTCAGCTCCCTCTCGCCGGAAGTTGACGGCAACTGCGCGTCTCTGCATGAGCTGCACGACTGCCTGCTGAAAGCCTTGGCCGACTCCTCGCTCCGAAGCGTTGAGTTTGGGGCCTACGCCTCGCCTGAGGGCAAACCCGCTCGCAATAACCAACTTGCACGTCAGCGAGCCGCCGCCCTCCGCCAATGGGTTGACAGCCGACTCAACATCTCCCCCTCTCTGATTTCCACTTCTGCTTCACAATCCTCCTACGATTGGCCCACACTTCGCACCATTCTCCAAGAATCATCCGCACCTTTTGCCTCTGAGATTCTTCCGCTGATGACAGAAGACAGCATCTCTGCCCTACGCGCCTACCAAGGCGGCCAACCCTGGCAATGGATGCTCACCAACGCCTTCCCGCAAATGCGCACGGCCTACGTGAAAGCCACCACCGCCTCTCATGCTCTTGCCCCGGCGGCTCCGGCGGCCCCGGCGGCCCCGACATTCGTGGCCGACACGGTTGAGGCCGCAGAACTCATCCCGGCCTATCAGCCCGCCGAAGCCCTCGACACGGCCGCAGCCGCCCCGGCCCCCGCAGCCATCGCAGTGCCCGACGTGAAGCGCCCGTTCTATATGGACATCCGCACTAACCTGCTCTACGACGCAGCCCTGGTGCCCAACCTCGGCATCGAATTTGCCCTCGGCCGACGCTGGAGCATCGCCACCAACTGGGCCTGGGCCTGGTGGAGCCGCAACCGCTCCCACCGCTATTGGCGAGTGTTTGGCGGCGAAATCAACCTGCGCCGCTGGTTTGGATCCGACAAACCCCTCACCGGCCACCACGTGGGCATCTACGGCCAAGCGCTCACCTACGACCTCATGCTCTCATCCTCAAAGGGATATCTGGGCGGCCGCCCC
Source organism: uncultured Bacteroides sp. (assembly GCA_964549975.1). Taxonomy (GTDB): domain Bacteria; phylum Bacteroidota; class Bacteroidia; order Bacteroidales; family Muribaculaceae; genus UBA3263. The sequence goes on from CAZJWM010000058.1 coordinate 8,428, forward strand.
GGTCGCGGCGTGCTGAACCATCCCGCATGGAACGTCGGCCTGGAATATGGATTCTCCCTGCCCATTGCAAGTCGACTGAACCTCGACTTCACCATCGGCGTGGGCTACTTCCAAAGCACCTACTACCAATACACCGCCATCGACTCCCACAACGTCTGGCAAGCCACCAAGAAAAAGCAGTGGGTGGGCCCCACCAAAGCCGAAATCTCGCTGGTGTGGCTCCTCGGCCGCGGAAACGTTAACACCAAGAAAGGAGGCCTGAAATGATGAAACCGCTCAACATATTGGTCCTCTCGCTCTCGGCCGCCGCTCTGCTCTGCTCCTGCGAACACAAAGAGCTCTGCCTCGACCACGAAGACCACGCACTCTCCTATGCCGTAGAGCTCCAATTTGCCTACGACCAACTCTGGCACGAAGACTATAGCTACTACAACGACCCGATGGTGGAAATCGACGGCGGCTGGGTGGTTGACGCCACCGAGCGCTACGACCAACTGATGCCCGAACTGATGCCCGGCCTCCCCGGCGGCATCCGCGGCGTGGTCTTCGCCCCCGACGGCAACCGCCACACCTACAATTTCCCCACCACCGGCGGCACTCTCCCCCTGAGTCGCGGCGAGCACCAAATGCTCTTCTACAACAACGACTCTGAATACATTGTGATCAACGACGATGACGCCGCCGCCGAAATCACCATCTCTACCCGCTCGCGCAACCGCAGCTCTTATCACGGCTCACCCTTCGTCAACACCGGCACCCGCGCCGAAAACACCGTGGCCGCCCCCGATATGCTCTACTTCGGCTACGTGGACCGCTATCAGGCCAACACCGCCTCCGCCACCCCCGACACGCTGACGGTGAAAATGCGCCCGCTGGTGTGCACCTACGTGATTGTGTTCAACTTCGATAGCGGCGGCGAATACGTGGCTCTGGCCCGCGGCGCCCTCGCCGGCATGGCCGGCAGCGTGAAGCTCTACAACGGCGAAACCCCCGACGACGACGTCGCCACCGTGCTCTTCGACTGCGAACTCCTCTCGGAATATGCTCAAGCCGTGGTCAACACGTTCGGCATCCCCGGCTATCAGCTGCAATCCACCACTGCCTACACCTCAAGCTCCGCCACTCGTGCCGACCACACCTACGGCCTCAACCTCGAGCTGCGTCTGGTCAACGGCAACATCATCACCTACGACTTCGACGTCACCGACCAAGTGGCGCTGCAACCACAAGGCGGCGTCATCACCATCGACGGCATCGTCATCAATAAGGAAGACGCCACAAGCTCCGGCTCCGGTTTCGACGTCAAAGTCGACGGCTGGGGCGAGTATCAAGACTACGTCCTCCCCATCTAATCCACTCCCTTGACAATCAAACAATTTAATAAACAATAGGTATATTTTTTCACTTTTTTCTAAACTTTCAAACATTTACAGAAGTATGAAAAATCTAATGATTCTCGGCCTCGCTATGGCCTCCATCGCTTCGCTCGCTTCTTGCAGCAGCGACGAAACCGTCGACACCCCCGCCGGCAAAGCCATCCAATTCTCAGGCGCATTCGTCGACAAAAGCACACGCAGTACAGTTGACCCCAGCTTCACCACCGAAACCCTCGCCGACTTCAACGTCTACGGCTGGGTAGCAAAAGACGGCACCTCCGCCAAAATCTTCGACGATGTCAAGGTTTCTAAGGGCGACAACGGTGACTGGACTTACACAGACCTCCAATACTGGATCGCCGGCGGTGAATACACCTTCTCTGCCATCAAAGGCGACAAAGACGCCGACGGCAACGAAAACGGCACCCTCACCATTAACAGTGATGATCGCGTTCGCGTTGATGCACCTAATCTCGCAGGCTTCACCTCCAACGGCGAAACCGACCTGATCTACGGCGAAGCTAATGCCACCGGTGCCGCCACCGGCAACAAGAAAGTGGCCTTCACCTTCCAACACCAGCTCGCCAAGGTGAAATTCTCATTCCTCAACAGCACCCCCTCCACCGCCAAGATTGACGCTAAAGTGACCGAAATCAAGATCACCAACGCAACCCAAAAGGGTAACGTAACTCTCTCCAACAAGAGCCACGGCGCTACTTGGGCCGGTCAAGAGGGCGAGTATGAACTCGGTTTCGGCGCCGCCGACCAAGGCAACGGCTACATCGGCACGTCTGCTGCCACCGCCTCCACCACCGAAAAGCTGATGATCCCCACAACGGGCACCACCTACAACGTTGAATTCACCACCGAAATCTTCCAAAACGGTGTTTCCATCAAGACTGTGACCCACAAGGCTACCATCACCCCCGAGTTCCAGGCCGGCTACGCCTACAACTTCACCGCCACTCTCACCGCCGACAACATCGACCCCGAAAGTGCTCTCGAGCCCATCGAATTCACTCTCACCGAAGTTAAGGCTTGGGAAGATGGCGCCGAAGGCACTGCCACCATCACCGACCAACCCAAATCAGAAACCGAATCCGATAAGGATTAGTTGATTTTCATAATCTAAGCAACCCGGGGCGTCCACGCATCGATTATAGTCTGTGCGTCGCGGCGTGGGCGCCCCACCCTTTTCCATCTACGCTTAAAAACCACTCACACGATGAAGAAAGCAACCCTCTCACTGCTCTCGCTCCCCGCCCTGGCTCTGCTGGCCGCCTGCGCCGACGATGATATCTTCGGCTCCGATGCATCCACCTACGCCACTCGCGAGATTTGCTTCAGCTACGCCGCATCTACACCCGGCGCCGCCACCTCGCGCGCTGCCGACGCGGCAGCCGACTCCGTGTGGAGTGTCACCGCCATCGACGCCCTTAGCGGCAAATCCCTCCCCATCTTCGGCCAAATCCTCCCCTGGACCGACGCCGAAGCCTACGCCACAACCCGCGGCGCCCTCCTCTCTTCCGACAACCTCAAAGACTTCAGCGTGTCGGCCCTAATGACACGCACCGAAACCCGTAGCACCGACTACATCTTCAAAGACGAGAAAAACACCCGCCCGTCATCCTACTCCGAATCCACTCCCTGGCAATATGCCAGCAACAGCATATATTACTGGCCCGGCTCCGACTTCACCATCGACTTCTTCGCCGTGGGCCCCGCCGGCGCCCCCGTCTCCTACCCCGACGCCGACACCCGCAACTCATTCTCCTACACCACTCCCTCCTCCCCCGCCGACCAAGTCGACCTGATGGCCACATCGGTGATGAACGTCCCCGGCAACAACAACGCCGCCGTACCCCTGACGTTCAACCACCTCTGCGCCGCCGTTGAATTTGAAGTGGGCAACGCCGACACCTTCGACGGCTCTATCGACGAAATCCGCGTCACATCCGTGGCCAACTCCGCCACCTACACCTTCGCCGACGGCTGGTCCACACCCACCGGCGCTGCCACCTACGTCATCACCCCCACCGACGGCAAAACCTTCGGCGACCCGCAGCGACTCATCCTCCTGCCCCAAACCCTCGCCTCCGACGCCAAAATCGAAGTGGACTACACCCTCAATGGCTCCACCGAAAAGAGCACCTTCACCTACTCCCTCGCCGGACAAACCTGGCAAGCCGGTCGCCGCTACCGCTACAGCATGAACATCTCACCGCAGATGACCATCACATTCGCCTCCACCATGCTCGACGCCCACTTTGTCACCACCACCGCCACTATCTCCGTGGTCGGCATCACCGGCGACTGGACCATCACCGGCTCCGCTGACTCCGATGACGGCGAATACTTCGTCACGCTGCAAAAAGAGGAAGACATCAACAACTTCGTGAAAGACGGCTACTGGACCGAAAACGAACGCGGCGAGGCCTCCATCACCGGCACCGGCGCATCCACCGAAACATACCGCATCTTCGCCCCCGAAAATGCCACAGACGCCACCCGCACCTACACCTTCACCCTCACCTCCACCAAAACCGGCGACACCCCCCTGGCCACAAACTCCGACCTCAAACAATACTGCCCCATCTGGACCACCGACGGCTACGGCTGGGAACAAGCCGACGACCACCAATCCGGCGCCTACGGCTTCACCCGCTCAAAAAAATCGCTCTATGTAATCCCCTATAACTATGCTACACACGCAACTAACTCAAACGTAGCAAATGCGAATGCTATATTTGAGGAACTCGTAGAGCAATATGACGCAAGCAAGTATGTATCGGATATGCAATACTTCTTCTACACTGGTTTTGTGAGGAGAGACTACTTTACAATCGACTATTCTCAGATTACGATAAGTCCAACCGGCATAGACAGCCCCACTGATGGTTTGACAAACACTCAAAACATCAGCACGATGGAAATTGCACAAGACATTTGCCCATTTGAACGCGCCGTCCAAAACACCAAAAAAGCCGTCCAAGGCAACGGTGGCGAAGAAATGTTCCATCTTGTCGGCAGTTCACCTGAAGACGAATCAAAATATTACAAAATATGGGACAAAAAAGTTGACGAAAGCGACAGCGAATCCGGCATTATCAGCTATATCTTGAAGAAGAATCCATACAAAGTAAATGGAAAACTTAGCGATGATTATAACACCATCACATATTACGTGACTATCTCGCATTTGAGGTGGTATTTGCCGGCATGTGAACAAAATAATTTCCCCGAAGGAGAG
>CAZJWM010000059.1:0-13025 GCA_964549975.1 uncultured Bacteroides sp.
CGTCAAGAACGGAAGCGCTGATAAACGCTTTTTCAAAATGTTTTCGGCTTCATAGGAGAAAGCCGTGCTGCCCTCCCCGAAACCCACGCTTGGGCTCCGCTTGGTTCAGCGCAACAAATGTAATAATTCTTTTTTGATTTTGCAAATAAAAATTAGCAAAATTTTGCAACGCGCACGAAGTCAGCGGATTGGGCGCGGCGAAAGAGATGGCCGATGGGCGAGAGCGCGCCGCCGGCGCCGCTGCCGGGCCACCAACGGTGATGCGGAGGCAGCGTCGCAGTTTGATTTACGGCGGAATTAGTGTGCAGCATGTTGGTGGTGGAGTCGGGGAAAATTTGTAAATTTGCGGGAAAATTGAGGAAGATTTGAGTCCGGAAAGATTTCAACGCGAATTTCCACCACTGGCGCTGCCGGCGCAGCCGCTGCGTGTGGACATGGCGGGCGGCCGCATCTACGATCCGCTGCGCCATAAGTGGGTGGCACTCACTCCCGAGGAGTGGGTGCGCCAAAACGTGACGGCCCACATGGTGAATTCGCTGGGCTATCCGCCGCAGTTGATGGCCAACGAAGTGGGGCTGCGGCTCAACGGCCGTTTGCGCCGTTGCGACACGATAGTGTGGCGCGCGGGCACGGCCCTGCCATTGCTGATTGTGGAATATAAAGCGCCCCACATCGCGCTGACGCAGCGCGTTGTGGAGCAGGTGATGCGTTATAATATGGTGTTTCAGGCGCCGTGGCTCATGGTGAGCAACGGGCTGAGCCACGTGTGGGCCGGGGTGGGCAGCGCCCCGCGTGAGGGTTTGCCCGCCTATGGGGAGTTGATTCAGAAGAGGTAGCTCAGACGCACTTGCCAGCCGCGACAGCGTGCGCTGTAGTCGGTCAGCAGGTTGGTCTTCACGGCGTAGGTCATGCCCCAGGTGTAGGCTCCGGAGATTTGCCAGTGTTTCAGCACTTCGAAGCCCAGACCGGCTGTGAGCGAGATGTCGCCGCCGGAATAGTCGAAGGCTTTGACGCCGCCCTCCTTGGGGTTGGCGCCGGCGAGCTGGATGTTGAAGTCGGGACCGCCATACACAAAGGGTGCGATGTAGTCTTCCAGACCGCTCATGCGTGTCCACTTGAAGCGCAGGTGGAGCGGAATGGTGAGTTCATGAATGGAGACGCGTTCGCGGCCAAAGCCGGAGGTCGACCAGATGGGCTTGTCGCCGAGGTTCACGTAGCCGCCGGTCCAGTTGTAGACCAGGCCGAGGTCGAGGCCGAAGCCCACTCCGGGAAACATCAGTTCGGTCTGCACGCCGGCAGAAACGCCGGTGGCGCCTTCGGTGCCGGCCAGGGTTTGTTTGAATTTCAGGTTGGTGAAATTGGCTCCCACCACGGGGCCGTAGCGAAGCTCAGCGTGGCTGCTCACGGCGGTGGCCAGAGCTATTGCGGCCACTGCCGCTATTTTTTTAATGTTCATTGTTGCTTTTTCGAAGGGGTTAGTAGTTGAGTTGGAAGTCGTCGATATACATCACGGAGGGGCCGCCGGTGAAGTAGTCGCCGTAGCGGCTGGCCGAGCAGACCACGAGGATGTGGACAGCTTTGACGTCGCGACGATTGTAGGTCAGGGGTATGTTGAATTGCACCATGCCGTCGCCGTCGGTGGCGGCAGTGAAGACTTTCTCACCGTAGGCCAACACTCGGGCGTCGTCTTTGTCGAAGAGGCGTTGCTCGGAGGTTTTAGTCTTGATGACAAAGGGGAAGGATTGGCCGCCGTAGCTTTCGGTGGTGGCGTCGAGCACGGCAATGTAGATGATGCCTTGGTCCATAGATCCGGTGGGCATATCGGTCAGCGAGGAGTAGCTCACGGATTGGGGCACGTAGCGCACGTAGCCGGAGAGCGATGTGGGGCGCGAGGTGAAGGGCCGACCGAAACCGAGGATGCCGTCGGTGCCGTCGGTGGCGAGATATTCGCCCACAAAGGCGTTGCCGGCAGCAAATTTGCCGATGCCCATCACGCCCACAAATTGCGAGGATAGGCAGGCCGAATATTGTCCGCCATGCTTGATGTCGGTGGCCGGGGTGGTGATGTTTTTGCTCATTTTGGCGGAGCCATGGTTGCCGGAGTCCCAGAAGCGGCTACCTGAGTCGGCGGCCAGGAGATAGGGCGTGGAGAGATACCATGTCTCGAAGTCGCCGTTGGGGAGCTGAGCGGCCTCTTCGGTGGTGAAGGTTTTGACGATGGTGGATGTGTAGGTCGAGGTGGTGGCCACGTATTCGTAGGTTGTGGCGGCGGAGAGTCCGCTCACGGCAGCCGTGAAGTGAGTCGTGCCCACGGTGGCGCTGACAGTTTTCCAGTCGGAGGAGCCTTTGGCGCGATATTTGAAACCGGCACCGGCTGTCTGGTCGGCCTTGAGGATGGTGGCTTGCAGGGTGGCGGAGGTGGCCCAGATGTCCACGTCGTTGACGTCGGCGGTTACCACCGGAGCGTCGGAGATGGTGAATTGCAGGGTGGCGGTGGTGGATTTGCCGGCCACGTCGGTGGCGGTGATCTCTACGGCACTTTCGCCTTCGGGCAGAGCCGAGGTGAAAATTGAGCCGAAGGTGAGGCGCATCGACGAGCGGTCGTCGGCCTCCTGATAGGCATATTTCCAGTCGATGCCTTTTCCGGCGAGGGTTTTAATGGTGGCGTCGGAGGCGTTGAGGAGTTCAACTTCGGAGGTGACGGTGGAGTTGATTTTCACCGATTGCAGGGCGGTGGCGCCGGCAATGTGCACCTCGTGGGCGGCCATTTTGCCGGTTTCGCCAACGATGGGCTCGGCGATGTCGAAGTCGTCGCCTTCAATTGAGGGAGCAAGGGTGATGACCACCTCTTCGTTGTGGTCGATGGTGGTGGCGTCGATGGAGATTTTGAAGAATGCACCGCCTTGGTCGGAGTCGCCCACAGCCGAGCGCGAGATGTTGACGGCATATTCCGTGGCGGGTTTCACGTCGTCGATGGTGCCGGTCTGTTCGTAGGCTGAGCCGTCGAATTTGATGCCGGAGAGGGTGTAGGTCAGATGGCTGTCGGAACCGCTCATCATGAAGTAGCCCTTGCGGTCGTCGCGACCTTCAAATTGCAGGGAGCCGGTGGCGGAGCTGACGGTGAGGGTGTAGCCTTTGAGCACTTGGTCGACGTCGGCGGCGTAGTTCACCGAGGTGACCACGTTGGCAATGCGGCAGGTGAGTTCCACCGAGGTGACTTGGTTGGCTTGGATGTCGAAGGCTTGGCTGCCGCGGAAGTAGCGTGTGTCAAACGACGCGGCCACGGAGTCGCCGGCCCAGGCTTCGGCTATGTAGCTGCCCGTGTTGAGGGCGATTTCGGAGGGCACGTTTGCAAGGCCGTCGTAGCGGCGGATGAGCCCTTTGGAGTTTGAAATCCACACCATGGCCTGCGACTCGAGGTCGGCCGAACTGCGGGTGGCCTGCTGCACGGACGCGGAGATGGCGGTGCGCAGCTGCAGGGTGCCCTCGCCGGCCTCTTCCTCTTGGGAGGCGCATCCCGCCAAGAGCAGGATGGCCGGAAGTGTGAGCGATGTCAGTTTGCTGAATTTCATTGCTTTGGGGTTGGAGAGACTAAATTATTGAGCCAAGAAGGTGAGAGTGCGCGAGTCGGTGGCGCCGCCCATGTCGGTGACTGTGATGCGGAAGCTATGCTGCCCGGGGTAGATGTCGAGCAGGGTCATGAATTGGGTGATGTCGAAGGTGATCTCCTTTTGTCCGATCACTTCGGCGCCGGTGGGGAATCCCAAGCCTGCGAGGCCGTCTTTGATGTCACCGGGATAGGCCAGGTCGAACGATGCGGCCAGGCCCACGCTGCGGAGGAATTCGTCGGTGAGGTCGTTGGAGATGATGTCAACTTTGAGGTTGGCGATTCCGGCCTCGGCGGCGATGACCACTTTGGCTTCGCTCACGGTGGTGAGGTTCACCGAGGTGAAACTCAGTGTGGACGATGTGAAGGTGATGGCGTCGGTGGCGGGTTCTTCGGGTTGTTCGGGCTGTTCGGGCTGACTGTTGCCGCCGGGGCGGTCGGAGGCGTCGAGGGTGTCGTCGTCCATCCCCTCAATGCTCACACTCAGGTCCACCTCCACCAGCGAGAAGTCGATGGCGGGAGCTTTGGGGTCGACGTAGCCGCCCTGTTTGACGGTGAAGTTGAGTATGTAGTGGTGGCCGGGGAGCAGTCCGGTGATTGTCTTGGTGATTGATTCGTCGCGACCGCTGACCTTGCCGGCAAAGGAAGCCACCAGGGTGGTGTTGCCCTCCACGTAGGCGAAATATCCGCTGCGGGTTTCGGTGGCGCTATAGGTGAGCGAAGCGCCGTCGACTGTGGTGACAGTGACGGTCGACGAGGGGTCTAACAGGGCAGTCAGGGCGTCGGAATAGCGCACCGACACTTTCACGTTGGAGAGCGTGCAGGTCACCGTGCCGAGGTTGGTGATTTTGTCGGCTTCGATGGTGAAGTCGGTGGAGCCCACGTAGAGCGGCGCATCAAATGCGGCAGGCTTCGACTCGGAAGAGGCCACCGAGAGCGAGTAGTCGCCCACGGGGAGCACGAGCAACTCCGGCATGGCGCTATATTGCCAGGAGTTGACCAACTCCGAGGAGCCGCTTTTGCGGAGCTCCACAATGAAGTTGTCGGTATTGGTGCCTTCGGCGCGCGATTCGTCGACGGTTTGGGTGTCGACGTCGAGGAGCATCGAGCGCAGGGCCACTTGGCCGTTGGAGCTCGCGGGCTGTTCGGAGTTTTCCGAGCTGCACGCCGAGCCGAAGAGGAGAGCTGCGGCGCAGGCTGCCGAAACAAATATTGATTTGGTGTTCATGTTGATTTGAAACATTGGTCCGAAATTAATACTTAAATTTGAGGTTATCTATTGTGAGAGCCGCGCCGCGCGAGCAACATTCGGGCTTGCCCACGTAGGTGGTGGTGCGAATGTCGGCTTCGGAGGTGTGGTTCGAAGAAGTGATCATAATCTTCAGGGTGGTGGGGCGAGAGTTTTTCACCACGTAGTCCAAGTCGATGGAGAATTGGCGATATTCGCCGGTGGTGGCGGTGAGGTGGGCCGTGCCGGTGGCAATGACGCGGGTGCCGTTGAGCAGGCGCACCGACACCACGCCATATTCGTCGGGGTCTTGCTCGTCGTTGTCAAACTTGTAGTAGCCGGTCAGGGTTGACGGGCGCGAGGTGAAGCCCACGCCTTCGTTGATGGTCTCGTTGGTGCCGTCGAAGCTGTAGGTGCCAAGGAAGAGTTTGCCGGCGGAGCGGTGAGCCCATTGCGAGGGGACGTTGGGATTGTAGTAGTTGCTGCAGGAGAGGTTGCCGGTCTGGTTTTGGTTGGGAATCTCTTCGCCGGCAGCATCCCATGCCACGTTGCGCACCACCATGGCGTTGGCGCCGGACTGCACCTCAAGGTAGGCGTAGATGTCGGGCACTATGTCGTAGGCGTCTTGGCCGTGGATAAATCGGGCGGCGGGCTGCTTGGAGATCCATGTCAGCGATGTGTTGTAGACCGAGGGTTGCACATACCAGGTGTCCAAGTTTGAGGCGTTGAGGTTGCAGGTCTTGGCGTTGGTGGAGGCCCAGCCGTTGGGTTCGCTGATGAGCCATTGGGTTTGGGTGTGATAGCGAGTGCCGCCGGCGGTGATGGTCCAGGTGCCGCCTTGATAGATGAGATAGTCGATGGTGGCGGTGAGCTGCTCGAAGTCGCCGTTGGGCACGGTGGCGGCAGTTTCGGTGGTGAAGGTGAGCGGTTCGGTGGCCACGGAGGCGTTGCCGATGGCGGAGACTTTCACGCTGTAGGTGGTGGCGGCTGAGAGGCCTTCGATGGTGAACTGTGCACCGCTAACCGTGGCGTTGACGGCCTTGTAGGCGCTGCCGCCGGTGGAGAGATACACCGTCGACTGCTTGGCCAGGTCTTCGGCCGAGGCGTCGCTGCAGGCCAGGGTGAACGAGGCGTGAGTGGCCCAAACCAAGCCATTGGTGGTGGAGAGGGTCATTGTGGGCGCCACGCGGTTGAAGGTCACGGCGGTGGTGCCGGCGCCGCCGGGCAGGGATGCGGTCAGACGGTGGGAGAAGCCGTCGGCGGGGATAGAGAGCTTTGCTGCGTATTTGCCTTCGGCGGTCTTGGTGATGGAGATCAGGGGCGCGTCGACGGCCTCGGAATTGGCGTTGGTGATGGTGAATTGCAGTTTCTCGGGGTTGACGCCGTTGTAGGCTATGTTGGCGGTCATCTCCGTGGAGAGCAGTTTCACGGGCTCAATCGACACGAATGAGAGCGACATGGGGGTGACCTTCACGGCGGCGCTCACGGGGTCGGAGATTTTGCCCATGCGGTCGGTGACGGCCAGAGTGAAGAGGTTGTTGGCGTCGGTGAGGTTTGCCACCAGCTCGGTGAGGTTGATGGTGGCCATGGTGGCGCCGGGCGAGAAGCCGTAGAGTTCGGCGCCGAGGCCTTCCATCACGGCGCGGTCGGCCGAAGAGATGGAGCAAAGGTCAACTTCGGCGGGCCATCCGGCGGCGAGCAGTGCGGGCGCTGAGGTGGTGAGCATGGCCTTGGCCATTCCGGCTTTGGAGATGGCGTCGAAACGCAGGTCGCCGTCGCCATGGGCACCTTGCACCACTTCGGTGGTGGCGTTGCCCACGCGCTCAGCCGTGGGTGCGGGAGCGTTCATCAGTTCGGCGGTGAGCAGGATGTTGACATCCTGCTTGGCAATCATCTCGTCGAAGGCCACAATCAGCGCAGCGTCGCCGGCCGAGGCATCGGTATCGAGGGTGAGGATGTAGTGGTGGCGCGCTTCGGCGGTGAAGTCGGCCACGTTGAGTTCGAGTTCTTTGCCGTTGGGGGCTTTGACTTTCACCACCATAGTGACGGCGCCGGGGCGCACATACACGGGGCGAGTCTCGCCGGAGGCCACGTCGAAGTAGCCACCGCCGGAGCTGTGGAGCGTAGAACTATATTCGGTGAAGTAGTTGACAAAAGCATCGGTGGCCTCCACGGTGATCATTGCGTTGGCCAGAGTGGCGGTGACGCTCACCTCGGAGGTGGCGCCGTCGGTGACGGAGAAATTCGTAGAGCCGTAATAATAAGGTGCGTCGAAACCTTCGCTCTCGGCGCTGCCATAGGTGGCCGTGAACGTGTAGGCACCCACGCGGAAACGCTCGTCGCGGTTAAATTCGCTGAGGTTTGCGAAGGTGCGCACGGTGGTGCCATCGGTTGAGGCGATGGTAAGTTTGAGATCGTCGGCTGTGATGTCGTTAAGCTGCGAACGAGTTTGAGCACTTGCCACAACCGTGCAATCCACACCGGGTTGCAGGTCTATCATTCCATAGCTTTCCCCGGCGGGCGAATCCGATTCGCCACACGATGCGAGGATCAACGATAACAGGCATACCGACGAAGCTTCCAAGGCCTTCAGACCGTCAGAGAGTAGCTTCATATGTAATATATATATCTGTAAAATTGGTTTGTTAAGTCGAGCCAAAGTTACTAATATTTCGCGATATAACCAAATTCGCTCTACCTATATAAACGGGGAACGGCGATGACTCCCGTCATCGCCGCCTTAAACATCTTACTTTTTCTATTTCACACTTTAAAGCAAAATTCTTATAGAGTACACATGCTTATGCTATTTTCGTTCTTTACGTTGCTTTTACGTCGGCAAAGTTACGCCAATGTTACAAATGTCACAAACTTTTAGTGGTAAAGTTTGTTAAGAAATCACCCTACAATCACCCTACGCCCCCGAAAATCATCCACTTTTTTGCCCTCCACCCTACATTTGTGTTACAAACGTTTAACAAAGTAGGGTCAATTCTGCCCTCCGCTTGTGCCCTTATAATTTCAAAAGGCGGTGACTCACGTCGCCGCCTTTTCTCTATTAACATCTTACTTTTTTCTATTTCACACTTTGAAGCAATAACAATTGGGTATTCTGTTATTTATGTAAGGATACTTTCGTAAGGATACTTTTGCGTTTCATCTTTACGTCAGCAAAGTTACAACGATGTTACAGCTGTAACAAATTTTTCTCGTTAAATGATGTTAAGAAAATGAGTAAAATCGCTGATTGTATGGAAATTCCCTACACTATGTAGGCGATGCGCCCACACTTTCGGCACAATGCTGTGACAAATGTGTTACAATTTTGACACCCGTGTCACAAAATCACGGTCGCGGGCACCCCGAATCCGGCCTTCCAAAATTTTGCGCCACGGCCCATTAGCTATTCTCAAGAATTTTCTGTACCTTTGTAGTGATATTTATCCACAGATAGTGCAATGAACAAGAACTCCGATAATTTTCGCCTGGTGGCAGACATGCAACTGGTTGAGAATCGCACGCTCAGCCCCTCGTATGGCCTGCTGACGCTTCGCGCCGACTCGCCCCTGCCTCAGATGCTCCCCGGCCAATTCGTGCAGGTGCGCATCGACGGCAGTCAGTCCACATTCCTTCGTCGTCCGATTTCCATCAACGAGGCAGATGCCGATGCAGGCACCCTGCGCCTGCTGGTGCGCCGCGCCGGCGACGGCACAGCCGCCCTGTTGAGCCGCCGCGTGGGCGACGTGGTCAACGTGTTGCTCCCTCTGGGCCGCGGTTTCTCAATGCCCGCCAAAGGCTATGCCGGATCGCTGCTGCTGGTTGGCGGCGGCGTGGGTGTGGCCCCATTGATGATGCTCGGTCGCCGACTCAAGGAGCAGGGCTTTGCCCCGGAGTTTCTCATCGGCGCCCGCTCCAAATCGGAGTTGCTCCTCATCGACGAATTTGAAAAAATCGGCCCCGTGTATATCACCACCGACGACGGCACCGCCGGCGAACATGGCGTGGTCACCGCCCACACCCGCTGGCAACGCCCCGTGGGACAAATCTATTGCTGCGGCCCCGCTCCCATGATGAAAGCCGTGGCCAAAGTGGCCGCCCACATCGGCGCAGCCTGTGAGGTGAGCCTCGAAAACATGATGGCTTGCGGACTGGGTGCCTGTCTGTGTTGCGTAGAGAAAACTGTCAGAGGCAACGTGTGTGTCTGCACCGAAGGCCCCGTATTCAATATAAATGAACTCACATGGTTAGATTAGGCGTTAACATCGGCTCGTTGCAGCTGAAAAATCCGGTGCTCACCGCTTCCGGCACCTTCGGATATGGCGAAGAATTCACCCCATTCCTCTCCCTGGCCGACTTGGGCGGCTTCATCGTCAAGGGCACCACCCTCCACTCGCGCGAAGGCAACGACTATCCACGCATGGTGGAGACCCCCTCGGGTATGCTCAACGCCGTGGGCCTGCAAAACAAGGGCGTGAACTATTTCGTGGACCACATCTACCCGCGCATCTGCAACTGCGGTTCGGAGGTGATTGTCAACGTGAGCGGCGCCAACATCGACGACTATGTGGCCGTGGCTGAACGTCTGATGCCCCTGAAGGGCATCCACGCCATTGAGGTGAACATCTCCTGCCCCAACGTCAAACAGGGCGGCATGGCCTTCGGCACCACCTGCACCGGCGCCGCACAAGTCACCGCCGCAATGCGCCGCGCCTGGGAACGCACGCTCATCGTGAAACTCAGTCCCAACGTCACCAACATCGCCGAAATAGCCCAAGCCGTGGAAGACGAAGGCGCCGACGCCGTGAGCCTCATCAACACCCTCATGGGCATGGCCATCGACGTGGAACACCGTCGCCCCTACCTGAGCACCATCACCGGCGGCCTCTCCGGCCCCGCCGTCCGCCCCGTGGCCGTGCGCATGGTCTGGCAAGTGGCAAAGGCCGTGAAAATCCCCGTCATCGGTCTGGGTGGCATCACCTGCGGCCGCGACGCCCTCGAGTTTATGATGGCCGGAGCCTCTGCCGTGGAGGTGGGCACCGCCAACTTCCTCGACCCCGCCGTGAGCGTCAAAATCGTGCGCGAAATCGAAGAATATTGCCAACGCCACAAGATTAGCGACATCCGCGAAATCATCGGCATCATATAACAAAACTGCACGTTTCACACTTCTCTTCCAATTTATATGGGTATCGAAAAAGGAATCTTCCGCCGCACGGAGCTGCTCGTCGGAGCCCCCACCATGGAGCGCATCGCCGCCGCACGGGTGGTGATCTTCGGCGTGGGCGGCGTGGGTAGCTGGTGCGCCGAAAGCCTCGTGCGCAGCGGCGTGAGCCACATCACCATCGTCGACTCCGACCGCGTGTGTGTCACCAACATCAACCGCCAACTCATGGCCACTATCCCCACCGTGGGCGCCGTGAAAGTCGAAGCCCTGCGCCAACGCCTGCTCTCCATCAACCCCAACGTGGAAGTCGACGCCCGACAGCAAATCTACAGCGCCGAAACCGCCGACAGCTTCGACCTGGAAAGCTTCGACTACATCATCGACGCCATCGACAGCCTCGAAAACAAAGCCCTGCTGATTCGCCGCGCCACGGCCTCCGGCCGCAAATTCTACTCCTCAATGGGCGCCGCCCTGAAGATGGACCCAACGAAAATCTCCGTGGCCGAATTTTGGAAAGTGCAAGGCTGCCCGCTGGCACGCGCCCTGCGCCAAAAATTCAAACGCAGCAAAGAGTTTCCGCGCCGCAAATTCCTCTGCGTCTACTCCCCCGAACTGATGCAAAATCGCGGCGTCAACCACTCCTGCGGCACCTCGGCCTGCCTTTGCCCCAAAGCCAAAGTGGGCCCCGGCGACCCCGCGCTGGTCAACCACGAATGGTGTAGCAGCAAAGCCCAAATCAACGGCACGATGGCCCACACCACCGCCATCTTCGGCTTCATGCTCGCCGGCCTCGTCATGCAAGACCTCTGCCGCTAATCCCCCCCTCTCAAGCGGATATTAGAAGTATTTTTCGAGGAGTTTACGCAAAAATTCCTCCGAAAGATTGTTTGCGCCCATCGTTTCAATCTTCGCGTATTCGGGCTTGTTGCGACCAATGACGAACTTGATGTTTCGTCCCGCTGACTCGGCCAGAAGATGATAGTTGCTGCGGTAGGCTTGCTCAATGTGGACGTTGCTAAACACTTTGCCATTGACTGAGAGGGTTAAGAATCCTCCGCTGCGGCCGGCCAGATTCCAATCGGCAAGATGTGCATTTAAGCACGTTTCGATGGGCGAGATCCAGCGCTCGCTCACTCCCCATTTCTCGGCAAACTGACGAAAATTAGCCACAGCCAGACCAACTTCCTTGATGATGGATTGGCTCTTGCGAATGCCGTTTTCTTTAGCCAATGCGAGTGCGTCGCTTATGGTGTGGCCATAGAGCTTGCCTTGCATCATCAGACAGTGCATCATTTCGGGCTGATACCCGCCGGCGTTGAATATATAGGTCATGTCGTATGCCGGCGAGAGCTGCCACGAGCCGTCGTCATTCATCAGAAACGAGAAATTTTTGTTATGGTCGTCAGTATTGTTTGCCAGAATGTTGAATACCATTCTGCGAAACACTTCATCCGACGCGGCTGCCGGAAGTCGCAACTTTCTGCAGGTGGTGAGCAGGAGCTCGTAACTGTCGGCCTCCGGATTGAGGGCTGCCAACGTCTGCATATGAATTTTCCGATTGCCTTGGCGGTCGAATCGCTCTGTGATGAAGTGTTTGCAGCCTTCCACGTCTATTAGCCGCGAGGGCATCATCTCAATTCCTGCGGCTTTGGCCATGTCGCAATAGGCCATCTCAAGTTGTGCAGTGCAGCGCTGTGCGTCGCCGAATTTGATGATGCAATAATCAAAGTCCGGCAATTCGGCTATCTGTCCGCTGCGAATTTCGCCGGTGGTGCGATTGATGGCAATGATGGCTTTAGGTTGCCTGCCCCCCGCAGAGGTTCCCACTGCTATCAACGATTGCATAGTGAGCGATTCGTTTGGAAGTATGCGAGCTTGTTCACGCTGACTGAATATTCGTTGAGCCAGCTCCGTCAACGCTTGCAGATTGAGCTTGTCGCTATGGCTGATGCCTGCGCTCTCAGGGGCAAATTCGAGAGCGCCCATGCCGCGTTTTCCTATGAATGAGAGTATGTCGAGCGGTGTGACTTCTTGATTGCGTATGCCGTTTGCTTTGCGCCAATATTCAAAGACTTGATTGCCCCATGAGTCAGGCAGAGAGTCTGCCAAAAATGGCGGAAGCTTGCTGTAGAGACGCGCTGACTTCTCGCCCCAGATGGGACGTCGGCTTGCCGGCGATTTCGTAGAGGCTATTATTGGGAATAGGTCCAAGCCGGATTGAAGCCATTCTTGGCTGAATTCGAAGTAGGCCAGATTGCGGCGGTCGTCCCATGAAAGGCGACCAACTTCTTTGCCATTGAGCAATACTTTGAGCGAGCGTGTGATCATGATCGTTTGTGGCGAATGCGTTGCACTTTTTGAAAATTGCTTTTCATGAGATAGGCCGACTGAGGCAGTTCGGGCATCAACTCCTCAAGTCCTTCAATCTGCTGGATGGCTCTGATTAAGGAGAGGAACGTCGACAGAGATACGTTGCCTGCAGTGCCTGTCTCGAATTTGTGAATTGTGTTGATGGTGATGCCCGACTGAGTGGCCACATCTTTTTGAGTCATACCGGAACGCAACCGATATTCCTTGAAACGTGAGCCCAGCATATTCACCAAGTCAGGAATTGAGTATTCGTAGAGGTCTGTCATTCTAAATTATCGTATTCTATACTTTACAGCCAAAAATAAACTATAAATTATCGTGAAATTAAATTTATATCATCGGCAAATTTACGCATTTTTTCGCAAAAATGCAAACGTTGGTTTTTGCACTTAAATTTTGGTTGGATTTGGAAATGACGGCAAGATGTATTATTTTTGCAACTGATAATTCGTCAACAACATAGCCCATGTTATCTGAACCCTACTACCCCATAGGCATCCAAGACTTCAGCGAGATGCGCAAGCTCAACGCTGTTTATGTAGACAAGACCGCGCTGATCTATCGCCTTGTCAAAAGCAGCAAATACGTGTTTCTCAGTCGGCCGCGCCGCTTTGGCAAGTCGCTGCTGAGCAGCACCCTTCAATATTATTTTGAGG
>CAZJWM010000060.1:0-13024 GCA_964549975.1 uncultured Bacteroides sp.
AGGGAGTGATTCAACGCGCTCGCCAACTAACAGGGCAGCGTGTTGTGATTCTTGTCGATGAATACGATAAGCCTATTCTCCAAACAATTGATAATGAGGCACTGCAAGAGAATTTTCGCGCTACTCTGAAAGACTTCTATGGAGTACTAAAAAGGGAGGATAAAAATATTCGATTTGCATTCCTGACCGGCGTCACCAAGTTTGGCAAAGTGAGCGTATTCAGCGATTTGAATAATCTTGAAGATATATCTTTGGATGAGCCGTATGCTTCTATCTGTGGTATTACGGATGAAGAAATTGATACGGTTTTCCACCCATATGTTCAGCGTCTGGCCGCAGTTTCTAAACGTTCTTCTGATGACATTCGCAACGAGTTGCGAGTTCAATACGACGGCTACCACTTTGCTTATGATTCGGTGGCCGTATACAATCCTTTTAGCCTACTGAATACATTCAAAAAGAATGCATTTAATAACTATTGGTTTGAAACGGGCACTCCATCATATCTGGTCTACCTATTGAAAAAGCATAATTTCAATTTGGAAAAGATGGCCACGGCTGAGTGCGATGCCGACGTGCTCAACAGCGTGGATTCGCAATCTACAAATCCAATCCCTGTCATCTACCAAAGCGGTTATCTGACAATCAAGGGCTATGATCCGCGTTTCGGCATTTATAAACTCGGATTTCCCAATGTGGAGGTTGAAGACGGGTTCATGAAGTTCTTGTTGCCATATTATTCGCCAATAAATCGCTCGCAATCTGCATTCTATGTGGCAAGTTTCGTTAAGGAAGTGGAGGCCGGCAAGGTCGACGACTTCTTCAAGCGTTTGTCATCGCTGTTTGCCGACACCCCATACGAACTTGTGAAAGACCTCGAAAACCACTACCAAAACGTGCTTTTCATCGTGGCCAAGCTGATGGGATTCTACGTTAAGGCTGAATATCACACATCCGAGGGCCGCATCGACCTGGTGTTGCAAACCGCGGACTACACCTACGTGATGGAGTTCAAACTCAATGGCACTGCCGAAGAAGCTCTTGCGCAGATAAACGACAAAAACTACGCCTTGCCCTTTGCCACCGATGGCCGCCGCCTCCTCAAAATCGGCGTCAACTTCTCATCACAGACGCGCAACATCGAGCGCTGGCTCGTCGAGTAAAATCCCTGACGAAAATAGGCCCACTTGCCATTGTGGCAGGTGGGCCTCAAAAAATTATCTGGGGGAAGGATTATCGGATTACGATTTTCCGACTTGCTGTGTTTCGGCCATCATGGGCCACAATCACATATAGTCCGTTGGTGAGACCGTCGGCTATGCAGTGGTAGTGGCCATCTGCGTCTACACGTCCGCAGCCCACGCACGCTCCGTTGATGTTGTATAGCTCGTAGGCGGCCTCGCCTGTGGCGGCTCCGCATATGGCGATTTCCAATTCGCTGTCGGAGCGCACGTCTAATGTGAAGTTATCGGTTGCGGCATCTATGCTCACTTCGTCGATGCCCGACTCAAATTCGGTGGTGAAGTAACGACTGTCGCCATAGAAGGTCTTATCGTTAGTGGTTGCAAACACACGATATTCATACTCGGTGCCTGATTCGAGGCCTTCAATCGTCACAGTGGGCTTGACGCCGTCAGCGTCTACGCTTATCCAGTTGCCATCGGCGGCGCTCACGGCCGCTACCGATGCGTTGCCGGAAACTTTGCGATATTGGAAACCTTGCGACTGTATGTCGTCGCTGCCCGGAAGCACATATCCTTTCAACACGGCTGAATGCGACATTGCGTCGATATCTTCAAGCGTGCGCACATCGGGGTCGAAATAAACGTTTGCGTCACCCGTGAAAAACACGGTCCAACCGCCATAGTATGTTTTGCCGGAATCTGACGTGTAGAATGGACGATATTTGTAATAGGCCTCGGAGTTCAGGTTGCGCAAAGAACCGACCAAAATGCCGTCAACCACCGGACACGACACCTTGTTGCCGGCCATTTCATCCGGCGCGTCATATCGTTTCCACTCAAAGCCGGTGCCGGTGTTGGCGTTGCAGTTGGTGGCCGACATTATGCGGCAGCTGGTGACTGAAGTCGGCGTGGCCGTGTTCGTTCCCCATTCCAATGCCGAAGTTCGTGTATTGGCCTTTTCCCGGAACATGCCTCCACTTGCTTTTTCGGTAGCCCAGAACTCCACCGAATAAGTTGTGTTGGGGTCGAGCCCTTCTATCACAAATTCAGGCTTCTTTAAGTCTTGTCTCGTCTTCTCAAACTGATAGTAATACTCAAATTCTGCATCTCCCGAGGTCCATGATGCGACATATTTAATGCTGCTTGGGCCGATTTCAGTGGCTCTTAGCCTAAAAGAAATGGGCAATGTTGAGTATTTCAACTCCTTTGTAAATGTGCCGCAGTTTGTCTCTATCGTGTAGGTTCTGGTGAAGTCCGCGTTGGGGCGTAAGCCGGTGACCTTGTCAATAGAGTTGTTGCTCAGTGTCTTTCCATCGCATTGAATTGATTTAATCTTGCAGCCGTTGGCTGTTCCAATTGCGATTTTGAATGTACATGTGGTCTGAGTCCTATCGCTCACGCTTATATCAATGGCGTCGGCAATGTCAATGTCAGGAGCATATACAAAAGAGATGGGTTCATCAAACAGTTTAGCTGTGATGGTGGCTTGATTTACTAAATATGGGTCGTGCTCCTTAGTGCACACTGTTGAAATAATGTAATAGCCGTCTGTATTTTTCTGGCAGAGATTGCCATTAGGATCATACACAGAGATGTCGGTCACGTTTTCATCCACATTATCAATTCTAAACGACATTCTGCCCAAAGAGCATTGGGTGATATTCGGCGTGATCAAATCCTCGAAATATGTTACGACACTTTCTGCCTTGCGATTATTCCGTTTTGAAGTGTATATCTTTGTGTTAGAGCCAAAAATGTCTGTATAGGAATTTGTCTCCGTGTAAGTGCCACCTGATACTCGCTTATAAAGAATGGCATTGCTGTTGTCTATAATATAATCAAGCTCGCTAAAGGCAGATTGATAAATTGTGTCCACACCTTCCGGCAAAACGACATGTTTAAGCGCAGGGCTGTAAAATGCTGATTCTCCTATGCACTTTATCTTCTTAGGTAGGCTAACTTTACTAACATTCATGCATTCTGCAAATGCCCACTTGGCAATGCACTCCATCTCTTGCGGAAGATTCAGCTCTGTAAAGGCTAAGCACTGAGAGAGTGCACCTTCGCCGATGTAAGATAAAGATTCCGGAAACTCAACGTTGTTCAGAGCAACGCAGCTGCCAAAAGCAGAATCGCCGATTTTAGTTAAAGATGAACTTAATTTTGTGGTAGTTAAGCCTTTGCAGCCAGCAAAGGCATACATTCCTATCTCAGTAACAGCGTTTGGGATAGTGAGAGATGTGAGTCCGGTGCAGTTATAGAAAGCAAAGTCTCCAATCGCAGAGATATATTCAGGTATGGTCAGTTCCGTAATCTCATGATTGTTTAGAAACAGATGATGAGCATAGGTTAACGGATTTGAGCTGTCATCGCCAAATGAAATACCACACCAAGCGGCTAAATCACTGATATTTACTTCACTTAGACCATTGCACAGATAGAAAGCACTTGCCCCAATTGACTTGACGGATGAGGGTATGCTAATGGAGGTTAGCGTATTGCAGTTGTCAAACGATTTGCTGCAAATTTCAGTGAGGGAGCCGGGCAGGGATATTGAGGTTAAGCCGGTGCAGCCTTCGAACGCCGAATCTTGAATTCGAGTAACAGTGTTGGCTATTGTTATGCTTGTTAATCCGGTGTTATTGTAAAAAGATTGCATCGCGATTTGCGTAACAGTGAATCTCTTGCCATTTTCGGCGTACACAACTTCAGGAATAATGATATCACCTTCGACATCATTGCCTGACGTCTTTATCAATCTGTTTTCGTATTTATATGCCAGCCCTTGTTTTGTTTCGCATGTACTGTCTGTGAGGGTTGTGTATATTACTCCGTTGTATTTAAAATCGGTGCCGTCGATGGAGTTGGCTGAGATAGGTGGGGTGAGGGATAGGTGGATGAGGCAAATCCACAATAGAGTAATTAATTTTTTCACTGTCGTTGAAATTTAATTGGTGATACGAGTCAGTGGGTTAGAAGCGGTAGGCGGCGCCGATGGCGAGGATGCTGAAGGAGCTGGGGTAGGCCTTTTTAGCGTCTTTGATGTTGGAGCTGACGAGGCCAAATTGGGCGTCGAGGCCTATTTGTTCGGTGATGTAGTAGGTGGCGCCAACGTAGAAGGCCACGGCGGGGGTCACTTTGGTTTCGCAGTCGTCCCATTCGGCATGGTCGAGGTCGTTGTAGCTATATCTGGTGGTCCAGACTTTGGTTTTTGTCTCGGTGGTTTTGTTGTAGGTGTCTTTGGAGAAGCCCTGTTCGTCGTGGTAGTTGGTGAGAATTGTGCTCATAGCACCTGCGCCCACGCCCAATTTCACGTATGCGTCGAGTCGCGACATGGGTGTGCAGTGCACGGCCACGGTGGCCATGGCGTTGTAGTGTTCGGCGGCGGCGTTGCATTGGGCGTAGCCTTGGCCTTTGCGGCGACGGGTTTCGTTGTCGGTGGAGCCAACCCAGCGGTTGTGGCTGTTGAGGGTTTTGGAGGAGACGGTGACGTTGTAGGTGTAGTTATATGAGCCTACGACGGCTGATTCGTGGCTGCCGCCGAAAGCGTTGTTGATGGCAAAGCCCACGCCAATGGTCAGTTTGTCGGTGATGTGGCCGATGCCCCATTCCATGTTTAGATGTTGGTCGAACGTGGCACGCGGTTTGTCGGCGGAGTTGTAGACGCCCACGCCAACGGAGAGGCTTGCTTTAGTCGTGCCTACGTTGAATTCTTGTGCAGATGCGGCGATGGCCAATGCGGCGATAGCCGAGATAGAGAGTAACCTTTTCATAATGTAATGAGTTGATGATTTAGTTTTGCAAATTTATACAATATTTCACGAATTTGCAAAAAAATCTGATTGTGGCATTGGCTGATATGGTCTCCGACCAAGTAGTGCGCAGTGTCTGCAGAGGGCGCCCAAGACAGTGCGGCTCGCCGAGCCGCAGCTCTGTCGCACGCCGTTCCGGGCCGCGGCAAGGCCGCGACCCGGGCTCAGACCGAACAGGTCTCCGACCTGGCATACTGCGCGCCGTCGGCGCGCTCTTGTCGCCGCGGAGGTGGCTGACGCCGAATTGGACTAATTGGTCTAATTGGCCTGATTGGGGAGACTTTCCACTCTCAACTAAAAACTATAGACTTTCAATTTTCAATTTTCAATTGTTGAGGGAGGACCAGGCGACGTGGATGCGGGCGGCGGAGGGGAGTTTGGGGGTGACGATGGCTATTTGGTAGATGCGATATTGGGTGGTGTCGGCGTCTTCGGCGATGGCGTAGGCGTTGTAGTGGTCTTGATAGGTGAGTTGGTAGTCGCCCACGGCGTAGCCGATGGCTGAGTCGTCGAAGTTGACTTGTGCGAATTGGGTGATGCCGGTGTATTGCCAGTGAGGGTAGGCAAAGAGGATGGTGCGCACGGCAATGATTGACTTTGTGGAGAAGTCAACTTGGAGCCAGTTGGGGTTTTCTTGGAGGAAACGCTCGGTTTGGGTGGCGTGCAGGTCGTCGATGGAGTTGATGAGCATCACGTGGCCTTGGCCGCGCCATGGCAGCAGGTCGTTGTCTTTTTGCCAGGGGGCGAGCGTGGTGTTCAGCTGGGTGTAGGTTTGGGAGAGGTAGAGTGGCGCCACGGAGTGGTGGCACGACGACAGTGCAGTCGTCGTGGCCACCATCAGTAGCGATTTCTGAATCAGTGTCATTTATTTGGCGGGGGTGAAGCCGAGGTTCCAGAAGAGGAAGGCGTAGGTTTCGGCGTATTCGTCGAGACGTTTTTCCAGTGGCTTGCCGCCGCCGTGACCGGCGTTGCTGTCAATGCGGATGAGCTTGGGGGCAGATCCGGTGTTGGCGGCTTGCAGGGTTGCGGCATATTTGAAGGAGTGGGCGGGGACCACTCGGTCGTCGTGGTCGGCGGTGGTGATGAGCATGGCAGGGTAGGGGGTGCCGTCGTTGCGAATGTTGTGCAGGGGCGAGTAGTCGAGCAGGTATTTGGCCATTTCGGGGGAGTCGGCAGAGGTGCCGTAGTCGGAGGCCCAGTTCCAGCCGATGGTGAAGCGGTGGTAGCGCATCATGTCCATGACGCCCACTTGAGCCACGGCAGCGGCGAAGAGGTCGGGGCGCATGTTGGTGACGGCGCCCACGAGCAGGCCGCCGTTGCTGCCGCCCATGATGGCGAGTTTGGGTGTGGAGGTGTAGCCTTGGGCGATGAGCCATTCGGCGGCGGCGATGAAGTCGTTAAACACGTTGAGTTTCTGCAGCTTCGTGCCGGCTTGGTGCCACTCCTCGCCATATTCGGCGCCGCCGCGGAGGTTGGCCGAGGCGTAGATGCCGCCCGATTCGAGCCAGGCCAGTCGCATGGCGTTGAACGAGGGGTTAAGCGATATGGCAAAGCCGCCGTAGCCGTAGAGCAGGGTGGGGTTTTTGCCGTCGCGTTTCAGGCCTTTTTTGTAGGTGAGAAACATCGGGATTTTCGTGCCGTCGGCCGAGGGGTAGAACACTTGCTCGGTGACGTAGTCGTCGGGGTTGAAGCCGTTGATGACGTTTTCGTGGAGCAGGGTGCTGCGGTTGGCGGCGATGTCGTAGAGATAGTGGCGCGAGGGGTTGAGGAATGAGATGTAGGCGTAGCGCACCTCGTCGGTTTCGTCATCGGTGGAGAATGACACCGTGCCGGGGCCGGGCAGTTGGATTTCGCGCACGAGTTGGCCCGAGGTGGTGTAGAGGTAGGCGTGGTTCACGGCATCTTGTTCGTAGGTGAAGATGAAGTGATTTTTGCCGGCACGTTGGGCGCCCACGAGCACGCCGGGCTGCTCGCTCACGAGTTCGCGCCAGTTTTCGCGCTGCGGGCGGTCGATGGTGGCGGTCATGATGCGAGTGCGTGAGGCGCCCCACGACGTCTCGATGTAGAGCGTGTCGCCCTCAACGTCGAAAATGCTGATGGTTTCGTCTTGGCTCTCCTCCATCGTGACCCACGGAGCATCCTTGCGGCGCAGATCTTTGATTTTCATGCCGTTTCCGGCGCCTTGGCCGGCCATGTAGAGCATCAACACGCTCTGATCTTCGTCGGTTTGCACCGTGTGGAAATAGAGCGGGTGGGCCGTGTCTTCGTAGACGAGGCGGTCGGAGGATTGCGGTGTGCCCAGAGCGTGATAGTAGACGCGCTGATTTTCGTTGGCGTTGCTATATTCTTTGCCGGCCTTGGGCGAGGGGTAGGCGCTGTAGTAGAAGCCGTCGCCATGCCAGGCTGCGGAGGTGAATTTGCCCCAGAGGATATGGTCGTCGAGGGTCTTGCCCGAGCGGAGGTCGAGTACGTAGATTTCGGTCCAGTCGCTGCCGTTGCGGTTGACGGTGTAGGCCATATAGCGCATCTGCGGGTCGAAGGAGATGTCGCCCAGGGCCACGGTGCCTTCGTCGCTGAGCTTGTTGGGGTCGAGCAGCACTCGGCCTTGGCCTTTGAGCGAGTCTTTCACGTAGAGCACGGCCTGATTTTGCTTGCCGTCGTTTTCAAAATAGTAGTAACGGCCATCTTTTTCGCGCGAGGGGAGGCCTGTGGCGCGATAGTTGGAGAGCTCGGCCAGGCGAGAGCGCAGCTGCGAGCGGAAGGGGATGGCGTCCATATAAGCGTCGGTCACGGCATTTTCGGCGCGCACCCATTGGAGGGTGACGTCGGCGGTGTCGTCTTCGAGGGGGCGATAGGGGTCGGCCACCTTCATGCCAAAGTAGTCGTCGACCACGGTGGAGTCCACGGGGGCCGTGGGATACGTTTCCGGGGCTTTGGGGCCGGTGGTGGAGCAGGCTGCCACGGTGGCAGCGGTGAGGCCTGTAAGTGCCATAGCTTTTACGTTCATAATTAAATGCTTTTTATATCCGCAAATTTACAACTTTTTTCGCAAAGGGCCAATTGCCATGAAAAACCCCGAAGGGCCGAGTGGCACTCCGGGGTTCAACAAATTGCGCCTAAACTTGGGGCGCGCACACAAAGTGTTAACTAATAGTCGTTAAACTCATTTATTAACTTTCAATTTACCATTTTCGATGAAGAGCTTGGCAGCGCCGGAGGTGGCGATGCGGCGGCCCATCAGGTCGTAGCGGCTCACGGCCTCGGCAGCCTCAGCCTCCTGCACCTCGCTGATGGAGGTGACGGTGAGCGAATGTTCGGCGGCGTCGTAGAGCACGTCGTCTTCGTCGGGGTCGGTGCCTTGGGGCAGGGTGATGGTGAGCTCGTCTTGATTGGCGGCGGCTGTGGTGCCGCTAAAGTTGACAATCATGGCGTTGACGGGCACTTCGCTGCCGGCGGTGAGCTTGGTCAGAGTGATTGAGCTGGTGCCGTCGGTGGTTGAGGCTGCGCGGCGCATGGCCGGAGCGGCAGCAGCTGTGGTCGAGGGGGTGAGGTTGACAAACGAAACTTGATTGTCTACGTCGGCGAATGCAGTGAGGTAGGTGTTTGCCTTGGTGCCTTGGAAGTCGCTGCAGATGTCGGGGTCGTTGGCGTCGACGATGGCAAAGCGCACTGTGGATGAGGCGTCGCCTTCAACGATGATGGCGGTGTTGGCAGCGAATTTTTCGCCGGCTTCCACTTGGTGGAGTCGCATCTCCGTGCCGTCGAGTTTTGTGGCGAAGAATTTGTAGCCTTCGGCGTCGGGGATTTGCAGAGCCACGGGCACTTGCACGGTGAGTTTGCCGTCGGAGTGCAGAGTGAAGGGCAGCGATTCAACGGGCTCCACGATGCAGTCGGGCCAACTCAGGGTTGAGAATGCCGACAAAGTGCCTTCGCCGCCATTCACGGCAGATCCGGCAGCCACGGGGCATGGGCAGCGACCGCTTGAGAGCGATGTGCCGGAGAATCTGAAGCGGAACACGTAGGTGCCCACTTCGCCTTGGCTGATTTCAAATCCGGTGTTAACGTTTGAGGCGGTTGCCAGAGCAGAGGTGTTTTCGGCAGCAGAGGTGCAGAATGAGAGCATACCGTTGGAAGTGGGCTTGGAGAAGCCGCCTTGATAGCTGATGAGGTGGGCGTTGCCGCCTTCGACGGTGCTTGGCGAATAGTAGAAGAGAGTGGAGGTCTCGTTGTCGCCTTCGGCGTTGGCAGCGCTTGTGGCGGTGCCGCCGGAGAGGGTTGAGCTGTAATAGGTTTGCACGCCGCTGAGCGAGCTGATGGCATATTTGGGCGAAGCCTTCAAGCGGAGATATTGACCGGTGGCGGGCACGTTGAGAGTGCAGGCGTTGAGCTTGGCAGCGAGGGTGGTGACTTCATCGGCGTGGCCGGCATAGGCAGCGGCCGAAGCGGTGTAGCTCTGGAAGTTTTCGGCGATTTCGCTGAGATTGTCGGTGGAGCCTTCGGGAGCGGAATATTCGCCGGGGCGCGAGCCGATGTGGCGCGAGATGAAGCGAGCGGTGGGCAGGGTGCCGGCGGTGTAGGCGTTGAGAGTCTCGGATTGAGCGTCGAGTTCTGCGGTGGAACCAACGAAGACGGGAGTCCAGTAGGCGTTGTTGCCTATGGAGAGGCCGTTTACGCAGCCGTCGGCGTTGATGGTCAGCGTGGTGTTGCCGGCCAGGCCTGCGCCGGTGGAGTAGTTAGCTATGGTGTAGGTGCCGGCACCGAGAGTTTCGTCGGAGGTCTTCACTGTCCAATATTGCGCCTTGTCGAGAGGGTCACTCAGGGCGTAGGCGGCGGTGGTGCCGGTGGCGGCCGTCAGCGAATAGAAGTCGTCGGGCCCCTCGATGCGGAACACAGGGAACGAGAAGCTTGAACGCCAAGCGTCAAAGCTGTCGTAGAGACCCTTCACGGTAGCGGCGTCGGTGCTGTTGGCAGCGTCGGAGTTGAGCGCAGTGGTGAAGGTTTGATAGGCAGTTTCGCTATATTGGCCGGCTGCTGGAGTGGCATCTGTGGTGCTTTCAAAATTGTAGGCTTCGAGTGCGGCTTTGTCTGTGGCAATAGCTTGGTCGAGAGTAACGAGTGTGAAGGGTGTGCCGGCATCGTTCAGCGTGTAATACATTGAGTTTTCGTTGTTGACGGTGAAGTGCAAATACACGTTGGTGGTGCTCGACGTGATGGTGGTCGACTTCAGTGCGATGCTGCCTTTGTAGGAGCTTGTGGGGGCGTAGGCCTCAATCAAGAATTCGGTGGCATTGGCTTCGTCGCTCAGCAGAGCAGGTTGAGTGGTGGATGCGCCTGAAGTGAAGTAGTAGCCGGTGGCAGCGTTGTAGAGTTTAAAGCTGTTGGTGGCGGTGCCTTCCGATTTCTTCATTGTCCACAGCGAGTTGGCACTGTAGGCCGCCTTGCCAAGCAGAGTGGTGGCGGCGTCGGTGATGTTGGCAGTGAGATATAAGGCCGAACGATTGTTCTTAATCAAGAATGTGTGGTCCACCATGCGGGTGGCCATGTCGTTTGCGGCCTTTTCGGCGATGGACAGCAACGCCTTGCGATTGGTCATGTAGTTTGAGGCGAACTCATTGACCGAGAGAGCTGCAATTTCGGCGTCGTATTCCGAGGCGGCGATGAGCGGCAGCGCGTCGATGGTGGTGCGAACGTTCTCCTTTTCGGTGTCGAAACTGCTGATGATAGGCTCGGCAAGAGTTTTGCGCGTTTCGTCGTCGATCACCGAGAATGTCCAGCCCGATGCTTCAGAGGTTGTAACGCTATTCCAATAGATGACATTTGAGTTGGCCACGCCTGTGTTGACATGCAAGCAGTTTGTGGTCGTGGTGAACGCGGTGGTTTGGATTGACCACTTATTGGATGTGGCATCGTAGATCAGTTTATATTCAACGCCTTCACTCGACGTGGGCACGGCAGTGTTGGTGTTGAATGAAGCCAGAGTGCCGAGATAGCATTCGTTCAGAGGATTGTAAATAGTGAATGCTGTTTCGCCGTTTTCGGAGTCGGTTTTTTTGATGAATTGCCAAACGTTGCGAGCCGAAACTTCGGTGTCTGTTGCAGAAACAACCGAGGCATCAATGGCCACTCCTGCATAGCGATTGACCTGAGCATCGTAGAGGCTCACATATTTGCCGTCCAGCTGCGAAAGCACTGCGGATGAAATAGTGGGAGATAGTGTAGACTTGATGTTTGCCAGAGTGGTTCGAATTTGAACGTATTCGGCGTGAAGGGTTAGGTCATAACCGGTCGACAATGTGAGTGCGTCAATTTGGTCTAAATAGCCTTGCAGGGACGAGGAGTCTATCGTGATGCCATTGACCACACTAAACATTGCGGTGACTTCTGCTTTAGCATCGGCAATCCATCCGTCGAATTTTGCTTGACGTGCGGCTTGGATATCCTCGTCGCTCATTTCGGTGGCTTTGCAGATGCAATATTGATATGTCCACCAATCTGAAGCTGAGCCGTTGTCGCTTCTGGTGCCGGACGTAACGCTGGCATAACCGAAGGTATTTCCATTGCTCATAGCCATAAATTTCTGACAATTGCCTGCGGAGGTGAGGTTATAGTGCAGATTGAAATATGTACCGGGCGCATTAACCACCGATGTAGGCAGGGTGGTGGGGTTTATGTGGAAAAGATTTTGCGTTGAAGATGCGTCAGTGTTTGTTGACTGAGAAGTTGCGGCGCCTGATGTGGTGTAAAACACTACGTAATGTCCGTCAACGTTGCAGTTGAAGATGGTGTAGGCGGAGTGGCCTGAACATGTGCTGTCGGGTACTTCTGTGAAGGTGAATTCGGCAGCTGAAGATGTTAAGTCGCTTGCCGTTAGGGTTTCGGGAGAAAGTGTCGTAGCTGTTTTTGAAACGGCTGTGTTGGTTGTGCTGTCGAAGTAGAGCACACGGTAAGGTCCGGTTGACCAGTTGGGATTGTAGCCGGCAATGACATACTTGTTGCCCGTCGTGACCTGCGAGGCATCCGTGATAGGCACCCATGCCGTCCTCGCAGAAACCGGTTGGCCGATCGAGAGTGCAATGAGCGACGCCAACAGGAATTTACTTTTCATGTCGTTTGATGTTGTTTTTAAGAAGTTATTGATTAGTGTGAATTGCAATGTGCCAAAATCTGGGTTGTGTAATAGCCGTGATTGTGGTATTGATCGGTGGCAAATGTACGCTTTTTCCGGGGTGGCCACAATACCCCCCCCTGTTAAATAGTGTTATCTTTGGGGTGGTCAGGGGGTTAAGAGGGTGAAAAATCCCTAAGATCCCTAAGGTCATTAGGGACTTTAGGGACTTTAGGGTCTTTAGGGTCTTTAGGGTCTTTAGGGTTAGTGCTTGGGGCGGGAGGAGGCGCGCAGGCGGTACATGCGCTCGGTGAAGCCGCCTTCGCTGAGGAAGGCTTTAGCCAAGGCGTCGAGTTGGCGGTAGAGCAAGTAGTCGGCCTGACGGATGAGGATGATGGCCATGTTGGCGATGGTGGCCGGCGGGCGCGTTGCCGCCAGTTGCATGAAGTAGTCGGCCTCGCTGTGCTCGCGACCAAGGCGGCGCATGGCGTCAAATTCGCGACTTCCGGGCTGCCATTGTGGAAGACGGCGCGTGGCCAGATAGTCTTCGTAGTCGGCCAATAGCTCTTGCAGACTGGCTTTGGCCACGTTGATAAGCTTGATTTCTGTCTTTGCAGAGGTGGATGAAGCGGCAGCGCCTTCGATGATGTTCTGTTTGCCGGAGCGAGCGGCTTGAATCATTTGGTCGTAGGTGCGGTCGCTTTTCTGCAGGGCTCTTTCGCAGAAATGGTATGTGAGCCGATAGATGACATCGGCTTTTTGATAGGTGATTAGGCGTTTGTAGTCGCCGTGGTGTGGGATTAGTTCGTTCATGGTTTGGAGGGAGTATGCTTCAAGGGTATGGGGGCCCTTGAAGCATACGTTGGAGTTAGTTGCGGAAGAGGCGGCCGGCGGAGATGTAGAGTTGGCCGGGGGCGGGGTGG
>CAZJWM010000061.1:0-12845 GCA_964549975.1 uncultured Bacteroides sp.
GAAATACCGGTGATAAGGCTGAACGATGGCGAAACATTTTCACCTGTTGATTCCGCAAAG
This sequence comes from uncultured Bacteroides sp., assembly GCA_964549975.1. GTDB lineage: Bacteria > Bacteroidota > Bacteroidia > Bacteroidales > Muribaculaceae > UBA3263. The sequence continues at coordinate 61 of CAZJWM010000061.1, forward strand.
CCGTTTGGCGGAAGACTTTACGATGCCAGCATCTTGGCTGCTAAGTTGCCGGAGTTGGAGCAAAAGGACGAACTGAAATGGTTTGAACTTGACGAAAAGTATATCGGCTTCTTTAAAAATGAGGCTGATGCAATGTTTGCGTTGCAGCATGTATGCTACGCCCCCAAACGATTGCTTGGCTACGAAATTGAGAAAGAAGATGACGCATCAGTGGTGTATATCAAGACATTTACAGCTGATTGGCAACCAAACACTGAATTCAAATTAGGAGACCAGCCTGCCGACACTCGTTTTAATACGGGCGACAAAGTGTGGGCAATAGATACTCCAACAATTCATGAGGTGGAGGCCATTATGCCATGCACTATTGCCGAGCAACCAATGCCGATAAAACCCAAGTCAGGTTACGACTACGACAAAGTTTTGGTGAATACACTTGCTCAGCCACCTCGTATGCGTAAACAACGAAAGATGACTCGTGTATTTATCTTTCCGTACAAAGACATTGAGTTATAGCGATGACTGACAGAAAGTTTCGGCTGCTGCATATTTCCGACACTCACGGCAAACACCGCGAGCTGTCGGAGATGCCGGCTGCGGATATCATCGTACATTCCGGCGATTTTACGTTTGGCGGGAGCGAGGAGGAAGTGTACGATTTCGTCAACTGGTTTTGCGACCTGCCTTATAAGCACAAGATTTTTATAGCCGGCAATCACGATGACTGTCTGTATGGCGCTGACCTTTCGGGCATAGATGCTAACTGTCATTATCTCAACAACTCCGCCGTAGAAATAGAGGGATTGAAGTTCTATGGTGTGCCGCTATTCATGCAAGATGCAATGGAGGGAAACTTGCAGAAGATGTATAGCCGGATACCTAATGATACGGATATTCTCGTCACGCATCAACCGCCGTATTCCGTCTGTGATTTAGCCGATTACGGCAACGGCTTGGAGCATCGCGGCAACCGAGACTTGGCTACACGAATCGCCCAACTTCATCTCAAATATCACCTTTTTGGTCACGAACACGACACTTACGGCACGGTCAAACAAGGCGGCACTGTATTCTCCAATGCCGCCGTCGTAGACCGCGACTACCACCTGATTCGCGCCGCGCGCCTGTTTCAGCTATAGCCTTCGAGAAAAAAATTGCGGCCGCGAACCAAAAGTTCGCAAATATTCCTTATCTTTGCAACGTCGACTTAAAGCTTTATAGGATATGACATTGAAGGTGGAGCTGACGGGGTCGCAGAGGGCGGCCGTGGCGGCGTTTAGGGCTTTTTTGGCGGGGCCGCAGCAGGTGTTTCTGCTCAAGGGTGCTGCCGGCACGGGCAAGACAACGCTCGTGGGCGAGTTCTTGCGCTTGTTGCGAGCAGAGGAGCGCACGTTTTCGCTGATGGCTCCGACGGGCCGCGCCGCCTTTATCATCGGCCGCAAGACCGAGTGTCAGGCTTTCACCATCCATCGAAGCATTTACGCGCTGAGCCAGCTGAAGTCGTCGGAAGATGACGACAGCAAGGTGCAGGCGCGTTTCAAGTTGAAGAGCAACGACGACGCCAAAGACCACGTCTACATTGTTGACGAGGCCTCGATGGTGTCCGACTCCCCCTCGGAGAACGATGCGTTTTCCTTTGGGACGGGCCGACTGTTGAGCGATTTGTTGACCTATGTTGGCCGCCGCAAGGTGGTGTTCGTGGGCGACTATGCGCAGTTGCCACCCGTGGGGATGAACTTTTCGCCGGCGCTCGACGGTTCTTATCTGCTCAGGGTTTACGGCCTCGATTCGTTGGAGTATATGCTCCGCGAGGTGGTGCGCCAAGGCTCCGCGAGCGGCATTTTGCGCAACGCCACGCGTATCCGCGACAGCATTGAGAGTCACCGCTTCGTGGAGTTTCACATGGAGGCGGCCGAAGATTGCCATAGCGAAAACGACGACCTCTTGCGGCCCTATTTCGCGCTGTCGGACGAGCGTCCGTCGGCCTCGGCGGCGGTGGTGACCTATAGCAATCGGCAGGCTCTGCTCTACAATCAGCAGATTCGTCGCCACTATTATGGCGAGGGGTGCGAGCGGATTCTGCCCGGCGAATTGCTGTTGGTGGCCCGCAACAACTATATCCACGGTGCGGAGCTTTTCAATGGCAACGTGGTGAGGGTGACGGAGTGTGAGGCTGATGCGGATGTGGAGCGCCGATTTGTTGGCGTGAGGGTGAAGGGCGGTTCAGGCGAGAACGTGGAGCTGACCTTCCGCAATGTGAAAATCGCATTCCGCACAAGCACGGGCGAGCAGGAGATCAAAGTGAAGATATTGGATAACTTTGTGGCGAGTCCGGAAGCCTCCATTGGCGGCACTTTGGCCCGCGCTTTGATGGTGGACTTTGAGAGCCGTTTGCCTAAATATATCCACGATAACTTGGGCTCAATCAAGGCAATATTGCGCAAATCCCAACTCACATCGCAGGAGCATGAGGCTTGCTCGGCATATCTGCAGAGGCTGCAAAACGACGAATACTACAATGCGCTGGTGTGCAAATACGGCTACGCCATGACCTGCCACAAAGCGCAGGGCGGCGAATGGGAGAACGTGTTTGTGGATATGAGCCGCATGGGCGGCACTGCCAATCAGGATTATTTTCGCTGGGTCTACACGGCCCTGACTCGCGCCTCCGGGCAGCTGTGGCACTATCGCTCGCCCGAGTTCACCTTCATCAGCAATCTTCACGTGGAAGATATCCAGCCATCGGCCAACCTTCAAGTGCAGCCCTATCTGCCCGAGGGCGAAGACTTCCGCGAGGCGATGATGCGCCGCCTGCAGGCTATTGCGCGCAATGTCGACTTGTCCGTTGCGGAAGACCTTTCTCGCCCCTATCAGCATTGGCTCACCTTCACCGACGGCGCTATGAGTCGCGCGCAGCTGGTGCTCTGGTATAAGGCTCACGGCTATAGCGGCAAAATCGACACTCGCTCGTCGATGCCAAAAGAATTCGACACGCTCTGTCGCGGCTTGATTGCGCAGGCGTTTGTCCCCGAGGAGATACCGTTCTCCACCCCCACGCGCCCCTTTGCGCAGAAACTCCACGACAACATCTTGGTGCTATTGCACGAATTGGACATTCAGCTGCTGAACGTCACACAAGACCAGTATCACGACACCTATCATCTTCTCACCGACGGCCGCGCCCGAGTGGAGATGTGGTATAACGAAAAGGGCTTCTACACCTACATGAAATCCATCAGCTCTTTGGGCGCTGATGATGCAAAACTGCAACAACTTATCGACAAATTCAAATAACACATTAACCAACTAACCGTTTGTTTTATTATGAAAATCCAAGAGATTAATCAGCTCCGCAAAGACGGAGAACTGCTGAGAGCTTACACCGAATGTGCCGCCGTGCTTGCCGAACTTCCCGACGACCGCTATGGGCGCATCTGCATGATGTGGTGCCTGAAAGCATTGTGTGACAAGGCTGTGGAAGATGGCCGTGCCGACGAATTTTGCAAGTATTTCAGTCAGTTGCCCGACTTGCGGCTTGATGAACTTGGCGAGCAGGACGCGGCCAACCGATTTACGTGGGACATCTTTGTGCTCTTCAAGGCCTATGCCAACAACTACGGGGAGCTATCCAACGTGGCCTCCACGCTGTTTGTCACGTTGAAGAAGTTGCAGTTTCTCAAGCCGCAGAAATATTACACCGTGTTGCTCGAGGCGTTTGTCAAGGTTAAGGACTCCCTGAACGCGCCGTGGCATCAGTTTGTGGAGTTTATGGACTGGTGGGGCTTCGACAACTTCCTGCCCGAAGACTTCAACCGCATACCCCTGAAACTGGCCCACCGCAGCATCCCCTCCGTGGCCGAGCGCGCCTATTCCGCCTACTACAAATCGCTGGCCGCCAAGATTGAGACCGGCGAGGTCGACGCTGCGAAAATCGACGAATTCATCTCGCGGCTCGACCGAGTGAGTGTGGAGCACCCCGATTTCACCTACACGCTCTATCACAAGACGTTGCTGCTGCTGAGCCTGGGCCGCCGCGACGCCGCTCTGGAGGCGCTGCGCCCCTTCGTCAAGAAAAAGCAGGGCGACTTCTGGGTGTGGGACATCCTGGCCGACACCACCGACGACGCCGACGTGAAGCTCTCGTGCTATTGCCGCGCCCTGACCTGCAAAGCCGACGAAAAATACCTTGGCAAAGTCAAAGCCAAACTTGCGCGTCTGCTCATTGCCGCCAGCGAATATCCCGCCGCCAAATGCGAGATTCAGCAGATGTTGGCCCTCTATCAGCGCGAGCAGTGGCACGTGTCGCAAGCGATTCTCGACTTGGCCTCGCAGCCGTGGTTTGACTCCACTGAGGCCCCCAAGACCAACGCCGCGTTCTACGCCGCCCACCTTGCCAACTCCGAGGGCTTCCTCTTCATGGACTCGCCAGAAACGCCGATACTCATCACACACTATAACAACGAGAAGCGCATCTGCAACTTTGTGACCATCGACCACCGGCGCGGATTTTTCCACACCGCCAAACTCAAGTGTCGCTTCGAACCCAACCACGTGATGCTGGTGCGCTTTGCCGACGAAATTAAGGAGGGGAAAGCGGCCACCGTGGTGACCTGCCGACCCGACGCCGAGACGGCGCCCTATGAGGGCGTCTTCTTCCGCCACATCCACGGGGCGCTGTCCATCCGCTATGGCAACACCTTCGGCTTCGTCGACGACGTCTTCGTTGACGCCTCTCTGGCCAAGGACGTGGCCGACCGCACCCCCGTGAACGTCGCTGCCGTCATCTCCTACAACGTCAAAAAGGAGCGCTGGGGGTGGCGCGCCATCCAACTATCGCGCCAATAGCCTATGCCCGCCTCCAAAAATGCTCTGATTCGCTACTCCATTCTCGACTCTCTGCTCTCCAACCATCGCCGCTCCCTCTCCATTCAGGATATGACCGACCTGTTGGCCGAGCGGCTTGAGGAGCTCGGTCAGCGCCCTGTGAGCAAACGCCAGGTGGAGAAGGATTTGGTTTATCTTCAAGGCGCTCCCTTTGACGTGGAGTTGGAGCGATATTGCGTGGATGCGCCGCGGCGCAACGGCGACGGCGTCTATAGCAAACCCTGCTTGCGCTATGCCGACCCAACGTTTTCCATCTTCAAGCGGCAGCTCACCGACGACGAGCTGTCGCTGCTCTCGTCGGTGCTCTCCACTCTGGGCAGTTTCAAGGGGCTGCCCAACTTTGAATGGCTCGATTCGCTGGCCTCAAAACTGCATCTGCAGGAGCGTCCGCCCATCATCTCCATGTCGAAAAACATTTCGGAAAACTCCACCATGTTGGCCGAACTCTTTGGCGCCATCAGTCAGCAGTCAACCATCCGCCTGCACTATCGCCCCTTTGGCAGCGAGAGCGCCCGCGCGGTGGAGCTCTCTCCATATCTGCTCAAGGAGTATAATCGGCGCTGGTATCTGCTGGCCTCACCTGCCGATAGCCCGAAGGTGTTGAACTTCGCGCTCGACCGCATTGAGTCGGTTGACTACGGCTGCGGTCTGCCATATCGCCCGGCCCCCGACGACCTGCAGGAACGCTATGAGGATATCATCGGCGTCACCTTCTACGAAGATCGCCCCGTGGAACGCATCACCTTCTGGGTGTCGGCCGAGGCCAAAAACTATGTGGCCACCAAGCCTCTCCACGAGTCGATGCGACGGCTCTCCGGCGCCTCGGCGCAGGCCCTGCAGCAGGAACATCCGCTCTTGCCCGCCGATGGGATGTTTTGCACCATAGATTGCCGCGAAAACTATGAGCTGATTCGCGAGCTCACCACCTACGGCGGCAATCTGGTGGTGCTCTCGCCCGAGCATATTGCCGCTCGAGTGCTCGACGTGGCCCGGGGGATGATTCGCGCCTATAAGCTCGTTTGAGCCGTCATCAACAAAATCACAAAGCCCGGGGCCGTTGCGGCCTCGGGCTTTGCTGTGGGGTAGGGTGGAAGCCTTATTCAGGCTTGATTTCGTAGTAGGGGATGTCGGTGAGCTTCATCTGGAAGCGCAGCGCCGAGTAGGGCTTGATGCTGCCCGATTCCGTGGAACCGTAGCCGACGTTGTAGGGCAACAACACTTCCACTTCGTCGCCCACGTGCATTTTCTCCATGGCAATTGCCCAACCGTAGATGCAGTTGTTGAGGTTGATGGAGAGGACGCTGTCGGTGTAGAGATACGTGGAGTCGAAGGGGGTGCCGTCGTAGAGGGTGCCGTAATATTTCACGGTGACTTGCGAGGTGTAGAGCGGGGTGAGGTTGCCGGAGGTTTCGGTTGTGTCGTTGAGCCAGCGCATCAACACGTACATTCCTTTGTTCCAGTCGGGCACTACGCGAGTGTAGAGCCCGGTGGCCTCTTGTGCGGCGAGCCATTGAGTGTTGGCTTCGCGCCAGTCGGCGTAGTCGTCCCAGGTGTCGTCGTCGCTGCTACACGAGGCCAGAGCCATGGCTCCGAGGGCCAAGGCTGAAGCGAAGATGGTGGTTGCCTTTTTCATCCTTTGCGAGGTGTGGGGGTTAGATGCGACGCAGCAGGGAGTTGATGCTGACGCGGTCGTGGATGAGCGAGTGGAGGTCGGCAATGTTGACGCGGGTTTGCTCCATGGAGTCGCGCTCGCGCAGGGTGACGGTGCCATCCTCCAGGGTCTGGTGGTCAACGGTGATGCAGAAGGGGGTGCCGATGGCGTCTTGGCGGCGATAGCGTTTGCCGATGGAGTCTTTTTCGTCGTAGTGGGTGGCGAAGTCAAACTTCAGGTCGTTGACGATTTCGCGAGCCTTGTCGGGCAGACCGTCTTTCTTGACCAGGGGCATCACGGCACACTTCACGGGGGCCAGCGGAGCGGGCAGGTGGAGCACCACGCGCTTGTCGCCGCCTTCGAGTTGCTGCTCGTCGTAGCTGGAGCAGAGCACGCTCAGGAACATGCGGTCAACGCCGATGGAGGTCTCGATGACGTAGGGGGTGTAGCTCTCGTTGAGCTCGGGGTCGAAATATTGGATTTTCTTGCCGGAGAATTTCTCGTGTTGGCTCAAGTCGAAGTTGGTGCGCGAGTGGATGCCTTCCACCTCCTTGAAGCCGAACGGCATCTGGAATTCGATGTCGGTGGCGGCGTTGGCGTAGTGGGCCAGCTTTTCGTGGTCGTGATAGCGATATTTCTCGTCGCCGAGGCCCAGGGCCTTGTGCCAGCGCAGGCGGAATTCTTTCCAGTGTTTGAACCATTCCATTTCGGAGCCGGGGCGCACGAAGAATTGCATCTCCATCTGCTCGAATTCGCGCATACGGAAGATGAATTGTCGCGCCACGATTTCGTTGCGGAAGGCCTTACCGATTTGGGCGATGCCGAAGGGGATGCGCATACGGCCGGTCTTTTGCACGTTCAGGAAGTTGACGAAGATGCCTTGAGCCGTTTCGGGGCGCAGATACACCTGCATGGCGCCGTCGGCGGTGGAGCCCATTTCGGTGCGGAACATCAGGTTGAACTGGCGCACTTCCGTCCAGTTGCGAGTGCCGGAGATGGGGCAAACGATTTCGCGGTCGATGATGATTTGGCGCAGCTCTTCGAGGTTGTTATCGTTCATCGCTTGGCTGAAACGCTCGTGCAGGGCGTTGCGCTCGGCGGAGATTTCGGCGATGCGGGGGTTGGTTTGGCGATAGAGGGCTTCGTCGAAGCTTTCGCCGAAGCGCTTGCGGGCTTTGGCCACCTCTTTCTCGATTTTGTCGTCGAGTTTGGCAATGTCCTCTTCGATGAGCACGTCGGCGCGGTAGCGCTTTTTGCTGTCGCGGTTGTCGATCAACGGGTCGTTGAAAGCATCAACGTGGCCGGAGGCCTTCCAGATGGTCGGGTGCATGAAGATTGCGGAGTCGATGCCCACGATGTTTTCGTGGAGCAGCGTCATGGCGTCCCACCAATAGCGCTTGATATTGTTTTTGAGCTCAACGCCGTTTTGGCCGTAGTCGTACACGGCGGAGAGGCCGTCGTAGATTTCGCTTGAGGGGAACACGAAGCCGTATTCCTTGGCGTGGCTCACGATTTTCTTAAACACGTCGTCTTGTTGTGCCATAAATTTATGGATGAAAATAAGTTGGTTGTGAATATTCAGCACAAAGGTACGAATTTTTTTTGAATCCACCGCCATCTCCTCCGTCGGCGCCCCGCGAGCGCTGCAAAACGACAAAAAAATTATTGCGGGTAGGGAGAAAATCGCTATATTTGCCAAAAAATTATGACTATGAGCAGCAAATTGCAAGACCTGGTAGGACGATACCGTCGGCTTGGCGTGGACCAGCAGTTGGACTACGGCAAGTTTTACCTATACTCCATCATCACCCACTCAACGGCCATTGAGGGGTCTACGATCACGGAGCTTGAAAATCAGATTATGTTTGACAACGGCATCTCCATCAGCGGTAAGAGCCTGATTGAGCAGCATATGAATCTTGATTTGAAGGCAGCCTACGAGCGCTGTTTGCAGTTTGCACGCAATCACGAAGACGTCACGGTTGACCGTCTGAAGGAGCTGTCGGCTTTGACGATGAAAAACACCGGAACGGTCTATCACACGATGCTCGGCGACTTTTCGTCGCAGGCGGGCGACTTGCGTCTGTTGAATGTGTCGGCCGGAGTGGGTGGCCGATCATATATGAGTTACAACAAAGTGCCGATTCGATTGAAGGAGCTGTGCACTCAGATTAATGATGCCCGACGCCACGCGGCTCAGATGTCGATTGACGAGCTCTATGATTTGAGTTTTGATGCCCACTATAATCTCGTGACCATCCACCCTTGGGCCGACGGCAACGGCCGAATGTCGCGTCTGCTGATGAACTGGCTGCAATTTGAGTTTTCTCTGGTTCCCTCGCGCATTCCCAGCGATGAGAAAGAGCAGTATATCAAGGCACTCGTGGCCACTCGCGAGGCCCACGACCTCACGATTTTCCGTGAGTATATGCGCACCACTGTTGAGCGCCAGCTCCGCCGGGAGATTGACGCCTTTCAGAAGAATTTCGCCGACGACCTACCATTCGTAGCCGAGGGTGACGCCGAAGCCGTTGAGCGAGATTGAGCGTTCGCCGTCGTAGTCGAAGCGATTGTAGCCGGGGGTGATTAGTTGGTAGCTTGCGGCAATGGTGAAGGCGTTGCGGCCGGAGGTGCCCGTGGGGATGCGCACGCCCAGCGACGGCTTCAGGTAGAAGCATTCGTCGGAGGTGATGTAGCCCTGATTCACGTGTATGTCGTTGTTGCCCATCAGGAATGAGCAGCCGATTTTGGCGCCGAGATAGTAGCTCACGCGGCTGCCCGTGCCGAGGTTGAAGCGCAGGTCGGTGAAGAGCGGCACCACGCAGCCGCTTTTGGTGACGGATTCGCCGCCGCGGCTGTTGTAGTAGCTGTCTGTGTGGGCAAACAGTGCGTCAACACCGATGCCCACGCCCAGGAAGAACCAGTCGGCATAGTTCACGCCCTGCGAGGTGGAAATCCCCACGAAGTCGGCGTTGTTTTCGCCTACGCCTTTTATGGCGGAGACCTCCACTATGCCGTGATAGTTGAAGCCGCCAAACAGGGCGGGTGTGATCATGTCGACCATGCGGTCGGCTATGGCGTAGTATTGTGCCGAGGCGCTGCCGCCGCCCATGCCGAGCAGCATGGCGGCTGCTATTAGATGTCTTGCTGAGTTCTTCATTTCAGGTGTGTGTATATATGTTAACGCAAAGTTAAACAAAATTTCCATACGCCCGTCAAACTGTGGATGTTTTGACCAACTTCCGCACCCTTCGCACTCGCGAGCCCCCACGTCCGGGAGGCGCGGCGGCGCGCAGTGTGTCAGGTTAAGCGCATACGAGGCGTCGGAGCCGCCGTCGGAGCCGCATTTGTTGGGCGAAACTTCCACATGCCCCTGAAATCGGGCTGATTTTTGGTTGATACTTCCACGAATTTCGTGCCTGAGAGCTCCAAAAGTGCTAAAATTGCTTGTTAGCACTTGCAAAAATTTGCTAATTCTGTGACAAATAATTTCACAAATTAACACACAATCTGTTGAATAATAGTGATTAAATATACTTTAACTAATTTTGGTGGTGCTTAATATTGAAATTTTTCTTTAACTTTGCAACATCTTTTTCACACTAAAACTTAAAAAACGGGTTATTCCAATCCATTACATCAAAACATTTCATTTACACTTTTCACGTATGAAAAAAATTCTTACTACACTTCTCGCTTTTGCGGCAGTCATGCACGCAAGCGCCTACACCGCCACTCTGGTGACACGCGCTAAAGACATCGTCGACGGTGGCACCTACGCCATCGAGTTTTGCCACCCCACAGGCTCTCGCGTGTTGACGCTCTACAGCGCCGGTCAGGTATTCTTCACGAAACCTGGCACCAAAACCGTCACCGACCTGATCCTCTCCGACACCTCCACTCACTGGGTGTTCACCAAGAGCTCAACCACTTGCCATCACACTGCAAGTGCCTATAACGAAGACACCCACAAAGGTGCTTTCTACATCACCCAAAACGGCCGCTACCTCAACTTTGAGAACTCGGCCACTACTCCCATGACCGTCACCTCTCCCACCAACAATGGCCGTTATCAGCTGTTTGACTTCATCAAATTCACCACGCTCGACTCCAAATATCCCTCGTTGAGCAATGACAACGGCGCCTATTTCGGCATCATGACCGATTTCAACTCCAACTTCCCCTCTCTCGCCCTGGCCATTAAGGCCGAAGATGGTTCCTTTGGTCAATATAGCAGCCGTCCGTCATACTACGACATTAACGCCGACTCCTACTACAACGATGCCAACGGCTATGGCCTCTATTTCCGACTCTATCGCATCTCGCTGACCCCCGCCGAAAGTCTGGCTCAGCTCAAGAACACCTACAAGGACCAAATCTCCGACGCCACCGCCAAGTCGTTTGGTGTGAGCGTTGACACCGGCTCCTACACTGCTCAAATCGATGCCATCACCGCATCGACCGATGCTGCCGTCACCGCAGCCGAATCTCAGATGAAGAACATCGTTGAGGCCTTCAAGAAAGCCGTGGTAAATGCCATCTACGACCGCTTTGACGGCAAACTCTTCACCATCCAAAACTGTGGCTACGACATGGGCACCAATATCGGTGGCTACTACATGGGCAGCTCGTCAGCTTTCAGCACAACCTACAATGCAATAACTTCCACCCGTCACACTGCTGTAGGCCCTATGTTTGTATGGAAAGTGGGCCTCAGCGGTTCGTCGGCCGACGCCCTGAAGATCACCCTCTACAATCCCTTTGCCGGCCTCTATTTCGGCCCGGATATCCTCGAAAATCAGAATCGTCGCGTGGTGATGACCAACACTGCCGGCACCTTTGAATTCACCGCCAACTCCACTGACGGCTCGAAATTCCTGATTCACAACGGCTCCGACTACGTGCACAACAACCGCACCTACGAAATCCAGGTCTACGCCGACGCCAACTTCGCAAGCAACGCTAACACCAACTGGAAGTTTGCCGAAGTGACCTCAGAGCAGCAAGCCTCCATCTTCAAAGAGGTCAGCGACTACATCAACAACCTCAACCTCTTCGGCGGCCGCGTGCTCGGTCCCGGTCTGGGCCAATATTCCGGCAGCACCTTTGCCGACAATCTCTCCGAATTTACCGCCCTCACTGCCTCAACTCCCCTCACCGACGTGGCCGAACTTTACCTCCAAATCCTCAACACCCCCGACAGTGAGCGCATCTTCACACTTAACATGCCCAAGTCAGGCAGCTACTTCCGCGTCATCGGCCAAAGCGGCGGCTACCTCACCGCAGCCGGTGGCCTAAGCCTCGAAAGCGCCAAAAACGCTAAGTCAATCATGTGGTATGGCGAAAACCAACTGGCCGACTATGTCAACGGCTACGCATATCTCGGTGCCGCCGTTGGTGCCGGTGAATTCTGCACCGCCGACAAGCTCAACGCCAACAACCCCGCCAAGTTCACCGTCAGCGCCTACGACGGCGAATTCAGCAAATACACCCTCAGCTATGGCAACGGCAACACCCAATATCTGGCCGGTGTGAGCCTCGAAGACGTGACCGAACTGCCCGTGGCCCTCACCAACGGCGTGGCTGCCGTGGCCTTCCCCGTGGCCGTGACCATCCCCGCCGGAGCTAACTGCTACGTTGGCTCCCTCAACGGCGCCACCCTCACCATCCACAAGGCCGCTGCCGGCGAAAGCTATCCTGCAGGCACCCCCATCTTCGTGACCTCCAATGCTTCGACCGTCAACTTCGCCATTGCCGCTGCCGCCACCGTGGCCTCCAACTTCACCGTGGCCTCCAACTTCACCGGTTCGCCCCTGGCCTCCAAACTCGTAGCCACGGCCGACGTTGTCTATGCCCCCACATTGACAGGCAACTCCACCATCACCCTCAACAAACTCTCCAACGGCGCAACCCTTGCCGCCAACACCCCCATACTCACCATCGCTGCCGCAGATGCGGGCGACAAACCCCTGAGCAGCGTGGAGATAGATCTCTCTGATGCCGACGATGACGACGGCACTTACACCGTGGCCGGTGAGGCCACGAGCATTAACGAAATCGACGCAGACACCGCGACCGAGCACATCGTGTACGACCTGCAAGGCCGCCGCGTCGATAACCCCACTCACGGAATTTTCATATTTGGAAACAAGATTCGCAGAATCTAACTAAATGAGTGTACCAACCCTCCCCCGAGCAGGATCGACGCGCGTCGCTCCCCCTCGGGGGTTTTTGCGTAGCATGGAAAGCG
>CAZJWM010000062.1:0-12780 GCA_964549975.1 uncultured Bacteroides sp.
GAGGCATTGAGAAGATTGTCAACGGATTTAAGGCTGATGGTCTAACCCCACCGACATTTGAGATTGAGCAAGGCGGCATGACCGTAAACATTCCCAGAGAAAAATTCGTGGAGATTAGTTTGAATGGCACTACAGATGGCGAACAGTCGGGCAATGGCGGAAAAGATGGCGGAAAAGATGGCGGAAAAGAATTTGACATTCAATATACTGAAAAACAGTGTGTTATAATGGATGCTATTAAGGAGAATCCAGCCATAACAATTGACGCTTTGGCGGAAACGTTGGCGGTTAAAAAACGCACTCTTGAACGAGATATTGCAGAGCTACAAAAGTGTGGTATATTGAAGCGAGAGGGCGGCAAAAAAAATGGGGTGTGGGTAGTTGTGCAATGAAGCGAATCGAACTAAAACCGTACTAAAATGGTGGTGCGTGGCAGATTGTTGGCGAATAAGGGAGAGTGAATCTGACGAGGGGACGCTGTTGTAGGATGGGGTTGTCGCGGAGAATTTGGGTGGGGGATGGCTTGTGTGTCAAAAGTTTTTTGTAATTTTACGCAAAATTTAGGAAGAAATGGCATCACAAACTTTTGAAGATATCGCCAAGTCGCTCCGTGCCGGCAAGCCTGAAAAGGTGTATCTGCTGCATGGCACCGAGGGCTATTATATTGACCAGTTGCTGCCGCGTTTTGAGGCACTTATTGCCGAGGATGAACGCGACTTCAATCTCACGGTGCTTTACGCCACGGAGACGGAGCCGGCGGTGGTGGCCGACGCGTGCACGCGCTATCCGATGATGGCGGAGCGTCAGGTGGTGATTCTCAAGGAGGTGCAGAGCGTTAGGGCCAATTATCTGGAGGCTTTGACCCACTATGTGGAGAACCCGACGCCCACCACGGTGTTTGTCATTGCTTCGCGTGGCGAGCTCATCAAGAGCAAGACGTTCACCAAGGCTGCCGAGAAGGCCGGGGCCGTGGTGATGGAGACGAAGAAGCTCTACGAGAGTCAGGTGGCTCCGAAAATCAATGGCATGATTTCTGCGGCCGGAATGGGCATTGAGCCGAAGGCGCTGGAGATGATGCGCGACTTTGTGGGCACCGACCTGAGCCGCATTGCCCGCGAGGTGGAGAAGCTCACTGTGGCTCTGCCGCGCGGCGCCACGGTGACGCCGTCGGCCGTGGAGAAGCTCATTGGCGTGAGCAAGGAGTTCAACAATTTTGAGTTGACGTCGGCCATTGCGCGCCGCGATGTGGCCGCGGCCAACAAGTGTGTGGAATACTTTGCCCGCGACCCGAAGCACAATCCGTCGGTGGTGACTTGTGCCACGATTTTCAATTTCTTTGCCAAGTTGCTGGTGTGTCGCTACACTCCGAACTACACCTCGGAGGATGTGTTGATGAAGGTCACCGGGGTGCGTTTTCCCAAGGGGCTTGCCGACTATCGCAACGGGTTGGCCAACTTCAATGCGCGGCAAATCATCAACGCCATCAGTGCCTGCCGTCGATTTGACACGCGCGCAAAAGGCATCGGCTCGCGCGCCGATGAATACGACTTGCTGCGCGAGCTGCTGTTTCAGATTTTCAATTAAAAGAGCGGGGTAGGGCCGACGCTTAGAGGAGTGAGCGGTCGAAGGCCACCATGGTCAGCGCTGTTTGCGCAGCTTCGATGCCCTTGTGGCCGGCGGGGCCGCCGCAGCGGTCGAGGGCCTGCTGCTCGTTGAGCACGGTGAGCACGCCGAAAATCACGGGCACTTGGCCGTCGGTGTTGAGGGCGGTGACGCCCTGAGTGACGCTTTGGCAGACGTAGTCGAAGTGGGGTGTGTCGCCCTGGATCACGCAACCAAACACGATGATGGCGTCGAAGGCCTCCAGGTCGGCCAGCTGGCTGGCGGCGTGGGTGAGCTCAATGGCGCCGGGCACCTGATATTCGCTGTATTCCACTCCGGCGGCGCGCAGAGTGTCGATGGCTCCGGCTACGAGGCGTGAGGTGATGTGGCTGTTCCACTGGGTGGAGACCACGGCCACGCGCACGGGCGCGTCAAACTCAGGGGTTGTGGGGTTGTATTGCTTCATCGTTGCGTCGGTTTTTTGGTGGGGTGGCGATTATTTTGTCATTTCGCGGAGCTTGGCGCCGAGGGCACCGCCTTGGTGGCGCACGGCGTATTGTTCGCGAGAGAAGCCGGTACGGTGCATCATGCCCACCACCAGCAGGTGGCAAATCACGGTCATGGTGGTGATCGACGTGGTGGGGGTCAACCCGAATGGGCCGATTTCAGCGGGGTTGCCGGTGAAGAGGGTCACTACCTTTTCGTCGCGGGCCAGAGGCGAGGTCTCGTCGCCGGTGATGGCCACCACGGGAATCTGAGGGTAGAGCACCCGGGCCACTTGAAGCAACTGCAAAATCTCAACTGTTTGGCCGGAATTGGACACCAACACCAGCATGTCGTTGGGCTGAATCACGCCCAAGTCGCCATGCTGAGCCTCGGTGGGATGAATGCTCACGGCCGGAATGCCGGTAGAAGCAAACGTCGATGCGAGGTTGGCGGCAATGTGACCTGCCTTTCCCATACCCGAGGTCACAACTTTACCACCACGCTCGCACACCTGACGATGTATCAAGTCGATAACGGCTTGGTAGGCCTCAGTCAGAGGGATGTTGGCCACTGCACGGCTCTCCGCCGCAAGTATATCTTGAAGAGACCCATTAAAGTCCATTATCCTAATATTCGGTTTTTTGTGGTTGGATTTTACGTTCTGTTTAGTTGGTTTTCGTGGGCAAAGTTACAAAAAAAACCTAAAACGGCAAAGAAAAGGCCCCTTTTCGGCGATTTTCGAACAAACAGTTGTGGATTGTTGCGCGTTTTTTTTGTACTTTTGCAGTGTCGGAAGCGAACCCGTTCGCCCCGGCGTTTCACCAATTTTGATATATCAAACTGTAAACTAATATGGCAGACATCAAATGTGTGGGTATACTCACCTCCGGCGGTGACGCCCCCGGAATGAACGCGGCCATCCGTGCCGTCACCCGTTCAGCTATCTACAACGGATTCAAGGTGAAAGGCATCTATCGTGGATATAAAGGCCTGATCACCGACGAGATAGTGGACTTTCACACCCAAAACGTCAGCAATATCATTCAGGCCGGCGGCACCATCCTCAAGACGGCCCGCTGCCCCGAATTTCAAACCCCTGAAGGACGTCAGACAGCCTACGAAAACCTGCGTCGCCACGAAATCGACGCCCTCGTGGTGATTGGCGGCGACGGCTCCCTGACCGGTGCCCGCATCTTCGCCAACGAATTCAACTTCCCCTGCATCGGTCTGCCCGGCACCATCGACAACGACCTCTTTGGCACCGACCGCACCATCGGCTACGACACCGCCCTGAACACCATCATGGAGTGTGTGGACAAAATTCGCGACACGGCCACCTCGCACGAGCGCCTCTTCTTCATCGAAGTGATGGGCCGCGATGCCGGTTTCCTCGCGCTGAACGGCGCCATAGCCACCGGCGCCGAGGCTGCCATCATCCCCGAAATCTCCACCGAAGTCGACCAGCTCGCCGAACTCATTGAAAACGGCTTCCGCAAGAGCAAAAACTCCTCCATCGTGCTTGTGGCCGAAAGCCCCATCACCGGCGGCGCCATGGCTCTGGCTGAACGCGTCAAAAACGAATATCCCAACTACGACGTGCGCGTCACCATCCTCGGCCACCTGCAGCGCGGCGGTTCGCCCACGGCTGCCGACCGCATCCTGGCCAGCCGCATGGGCGCTGCCGCAATCGACGCCCTGCTCGACGACCAGCGCAACGTGATGATCGGTATTGTCAACGACCAAATCGTCTACGTGCCCTTCGCCCGCGCCATCAAAGACGACAAACCCATCAACCGCTCCCTGCTGGAAACCCTGCGTCGCCTCTCCATCTAACGAAACAACTCATAAAACAACAAAATAAACCATACCCAATCATCTCATGAACAAAGGTACAATTCTTGTGACAGGTGGCACCGGCTACATCGGCTCGCACACCGTGGTCGAACTCCAAGCCGCCGGCTATTCGGTGGTGATCATCGACAACCTTTCGAACTCTAACCGCGACGTGCTCGACGGCATTGAACGCATCAGCGGCATTCGTCCCGCCTTCGTTGAAGCCGACTGCACCGACATGGCTGCCCTGCGCAAACTCTTCGCCGACAACCCCGGCATCAAAGGCATCATCAACTTTGCCGCCTCCAAGGCCGTGGGCGAAAGCATGCAGAAGCCCGTGCTCTACTATCGCAACAACCTCAACACCCTGATGAACCTGCTCGACTGCATGGCTGAATTCGGCGTGAAAGGCATCGTATTCTCCAGCTCATGCACCGTCTATGGCGAACCCGACGAAAACCCCGTCACCGAACAGGCTCCCATCAAGAAGGCCACCTCGCCCTACGGCAACACCAAGCAGATCTCCGAAGAAATCATCACCGACGTGATCAACGCCGGCGCAAACTTCAAATCAGTGATTCTGCGCTACTTCAACCCCGTTGGTGCTCACCCCACCGCTGAAATCGGCGAACTCCCCAACGGCGTGCCCCAGAACCTGATCCCCTACATCACCCAAACCGCCATGGGCATCCGCAAAGAGCTCAGCGTGTTTGGCAACGACTATCCCACCCCCGACGGCTCCTGCATCCGCGACTTCATCAACGTGGTTGACCTGGCCAAGGCCCACGTCAAAGCCATGGATCGCATGCTCGAAAACCCCGAAGCCGAAAAGATTGAAATCTTCAACCTCGGTACCGGCAACGGCGTGAGCGTGCTCGAACTCATCAACACCTTCGAATCGGCCACCGGTGTGAAAGTCCCCTACAAAATTGTAGGCCGTCGCGCCGGCGACATCGAAAAGGTGTGGGGCAACCCCTCCCACGCCAACGAAGTGCTCGGCTGGAAGGCCGACACCCCTCTGGCCGACACCATGCGCAGCGCCTGGGCTTGGCAATGCAAGCTCCGCGAACGCGGC
Source organism: uncultured Bacteroides sp. (assembly GCA_964549975.1). Lineage (GTDB taxonomy): Bacteria > Bacteroidota > Bacteroidia > Bacteroidales > Muribaculaceae > UBA3263. Next base: position 4,997 of record CAZJWM010000062.1, read on the forward strand.
ATCATGTAAGCCATCCATCTCAACGAACATCAGCCGCGGGGCGTGCCATCAGGCTCGCCCCGCGCACTTTTTTTCTCGCAGATTAATTGGTTTTGTGGAAAACTTTTAGCATCTTTGCACTAATCAATTAAGCAAACGAGATGGAAACATTGCAGAATCTGCCCATTGGCATCCAAACTTTTCAGAATATCCGCAAGGAGGGGTACCTCTATGTGGATAAGACCGATCTGGTCTATAAGTTGGCCAATACAAGCAAGTATAACTTCTTGTCGCGCCCGCGCCGCTTCGGCAAAAGCATGCTCATATCCACTCTTAAAGCCTACTTTCAGGGGAAACAGGAGCTGTTTGAAGGGCTTGCCATTGAGAAGTTGGAAAAGACGTGGACAAAGCATCCTGTGCTCCACCTCGATTTGAATATCATCAAAAAAGGTGACCCGGCGAGTTTGGATGCTATCTTAAACGTCACGCTACGCGACTGGGAAAAGGTATATGGCAGTGACCCGTCGGAAAACACGTTCGGCACACGTTTCCGCGGCATCATCACGCGCGCCTACCAACAAACAGGCCAACTCGTGGTGATACTCGTAGACGAATATGACAAGCCGATTCTTGAGGAACTCGACAATGAGCCTCTTCAGGAGGCACGTCGCTCTACGTTGAAGGAATTTTACGGTGCGCTGAAAGCCCTTGATGAGTATATCCGCTTTGGATTGCTCACGGGTGTCACCAAGTTCAGCAAAGTTAGCGTATTCAGCGGTATCAACAACTTGAGAGATGTATCCTTAAACGAGAGCTATGCCACAATCTGCGGCATCACCGACGAGGATATCGACACCAAACTGATGGCATACGTTAAGCGCATTGCCGATAAGAACGGCATGACCGTTGAGCAGGCCCGCGAGGAGTTGCGTTCGCGCTACGATGGCTATCATTTTAGCAAAAACTCCCCCGGCGTCTACAATCCCTTTAGTCTGCTTAATGCATTTGATGACTGCGAATTCCGCAACTACTGGTTTGCCACGGGCACGCCCTCTTATCTCGTTCATCTGCTCAAAAAACATCACTCCAATCTGGAGGAAGTGGCCACAAGGGAGTGCGATGCCGACGTGATTGAGAGCACCGACCCGCAGTCGTCAGATCCCGTTCCGGTCATCTACCAGAGCGGCTACCTCACCATCAAAGGCTACAATCCCCGATTCAACACCTACAAACTCGGCTTCCCCAACAAAGAGGTGGAAGACGGGTTTCTGAAGTACCTGCTGCCAAACTACACGACGATAAGCCCGAGCTCCACGGCCTTCAATATCGAATAACAGACTCAAAGACGCATAAAGCAAAAGTGTTGCTCGCCTGAATGGTGAGCAACACTTTTGCTTTCAGTAGCGGGACCGAGAATTGAACTCGGGACCTCCGGGTTATGAATCCGACGCTCTAACCAACTGAGCTATCCCGCCGCGTTTATTTCGAGTGCAAAGTTACGCATTTAATGCGACTCTGCCAAATTTTTTTCTCAAAAAATCCGAACGCGAGAGGTGAGGTGTGTTGTAAGAGGCTTGTTTTTAGGGGGTTCGGCGGAAAAGTGCCCGGGGTTGAACCGCGGGGAGGGTAAATTTGCGGCATGGATATCAAGATTGACCTTCCGACGACTAAAGGTTTCGCGTCGGATAATTATGCTGCAAATTTGCGTGAGGATGGCTCCGGGGCGTTGGTGCCGGTGGGCCGCCCGAAGTCGGTGGGCGACGGCTATGCTGCCTACGAGCTTTCTGCCGACCAATATCTGCTTGTCGACTCCGACGGCCAGACGCTGAGTTACGACGGCCGCGAGCTTGGAAGCCTTGGCGCGCCGTTGCTCACGCTGCTTCACACGGCCGACGGCGAGGCCGTGGCCTTCACCACTCATGGCCGTGAATTGTTGACCGTTGACGCTGACGGCCTTTGGCAACTGCGTGGGGCCGTGCCCACGTGCGTTAGCTTGAGTTTTTCAGCGGAGGAGACCGTGACGCTGAATCATGCCGTGGCGGCGCTGACGCTCACGGGCAACTATCCACGCTCGTCAGGTGCAGTGACCGATGCCCCCGATCTGGCGGCAATTGCCGCGAATTTGCGCACCACTCGTGCGGCAATTCAGGCCGCGGCCGCGGCGCAAGGGCAGAGGGTGCAGCCCTCGCTGGTGTGTTGGCGAATTTGCGACTCGCAAGGGCAGACACTGCTCGAGGGCGTGCCCCAATGGTTGGGGTTGCCCGGCGGATTTCAGTTGACCGACGCCGTCACTGCCACGGTTACGCAAGACTCCGACGGGCAGTGGCGAGAGTGTGGCGCCACGCAACTTGTGGCCACGCAGTGGCGTGGGCGGTTCGCCCTGCGCATCACCGGCGAAGTTTCCGCATTCTGGCGCGAACGCATGGCGCAGTTGCAGATTTTTGTGTCGCCGGAGATAGATTTCAGCGTTGATGGCGCGGCCTCCACGGCGTCGATGGCCTCCGGGGTTTTGACCATGCGTATGCCCGGGGCGGAGCGGATTTCGTCGACATTGTTGAGCGAGGCAGTGGCTCGATTTTGGAGCGAGGCGCAGTGTGTGGCCACTTATTCCTCGCCGTCGGATTTGGCCGGCAAGACCATCGATCTTGCAATCCCGGCGGCAGGTGAACGCGGCACAGTGACCACGCTCACGGCGGCTGAGGCATCGCTCTCTCATCCTCACGGGCTTACCGCCGCCGTGGCTCATCGCTCCGGCACGGCACTCTTTCTGGCCGATGTGCGAGCCCTGCAGGCCGCGCCGCCATTGCCCTACTGTCTGGCCCTGACGATGGACTCGTCTGTGGCCCCGCAGAGCTCCGTCACCTCCGCCGGGGCTGCCGCGATGGTGGTGAGTGCGCCCACGCCGTTGACCTTTCCGCCATTGATAGTTGTGGCCGATGCCGCAGCCACGCAGTTGACCATGCAAGTGGCCAATCGCGCCTTCAGCGTGGCGCTCACGGCGAGCCGCTGCGGCAGGTATGCCATGTGGATAAATCCCGATTTCCAAGCCTTTACGCCCGACTGGCAGAGCCGCCCGTGGAACTCGCCCGACTGCACTCCGCGAGTGGTGGCCTATCCACATTCGCTCGTGGCGAGTAGGGCCGACGCGCCATTTTCGCCGGTGAGTGTCACGGAGGTGTGTCGCGGTCGGGCTATGCGGTTGCACCCCGCAGTGGGGAGCAGCGGGGGCTGGAACTATGGTCGGCAGCATCTGGTGCTTTGGGCCACCGACGGCGTCTATGCGCTGTCGGTGGACCGCACGCTCTCCACTGTGGCCTCGCAGTTGCTCCACGACGGCGTGGGCATTGATCGCCCCGACGCCGTGGCGCTATCCACCCAATGGGCTTACGCCGCCACTCGCGGTCGACTCTTCCGCCTCTCGGCGGCACGTCTGGAGCCAGTGGAGTGCCCCCACGAGGCGGTGGCTCTGGCTTGGGAGCCGCAGCAGCGCGAGCTCTGGGTGGCCGACAGCGCCGGCTCCGTGATGGTGATTACCTCTAAAGGTCGCTGCTATCGGCGCACCGACGTGGCCGTAGATAGCTTCTGCGGCAGTTTGGCCATCGACGCGGCCCACCGCGTGCTGGCGCTCAGCCGTGAGGAGGCCGGGGCGATGTCGGTGCAATGGCGAAGGCGGCTCGACGTGGCGGCCCACAGCGGGCGGCTGGCGTGGGTGGTCGACTCCGAGTTGGCGCGGCTCACTCTGGAGATGTTGGCCGAATCGGGCGGCGTGGCTCAGCGGGTGGTGTCGCTCGAAGTCAACGGCCCGATAAATGCGCCGATAGCCGTGCGCTGCTATTGCCCGCTGCGGCGCTACACCACCTTCGCCGTTAGCGGCTACCTGGCCCCGCCATCGCGTCTGCGCCGCGTTGAATATATATAAATTGGAAGCGCCGCGTTGTCGCAACGCGGCGCTTCCGTGGGATTTTACGGTAGTACTTAAATGCTGTTATTCGTTATGTCTAAGCCTATTTAGTTAAATGAAAAAGATACGTCTTGAATAATTCAACGATGCAAAGATACGGCCTTATTTCTCACAAAACAAGAAATATGTTTTATAACATAAAACGTGTTTTTCGGCACTTTTGGCAAATTGTCGGCGCAAATTGGCTTAAAGTTCGCATTTTGCGACAAACAGCCCGTCAGTTTGGACAAAATGCTACATTTTCGCCCTGAATTAGGCGATGTTACAAAGTGTGAGAGATTTTTGCACACTTTGTAACATCTTTATTTTTAGTCGATTTTTCGTGAACTAACAAACAAATTTCCAACATGCGCGAGAAATCTGAGTTTTGCATTTTAGATAGAAATTGAGTAACTTCGTGGTAAACTTCCTGCATATGACAAACGAACCAACTATATATTCCTATTTTGACAACCTGAATGGCGAGATGATTCAGCGAATTTCGGAAAAGTTTTTTGACTGCGAATACAACCCCGAATATCGACACGTGCCGCTGGTCTTGTTCTCATTGCTTCGCAACAAGCTTACCGACGAAGAAAATATCAGTAAAGGCAAGACATTTCTCTGTGGGTGCTGCAAGCAGCCTATAAAAATATGCGGAAACAAGGATGGAAGCGGTGAGCGCTTTCACTTTCGCCATGTCGTGGCTAATAGCGAATGTGACTATTACAATGGGGTACAATATTCAGCCGAGCAGCTCAAAGCCATGATTTTCAATGGCCGCACAGAGGGCAAAGAGCATCGTAGAGTCAAATCCATCGTTAGCGGCGCACTGCAAAATGAGCCTGATGTGGAGAATGTGGCAGTTGAAGAGGTGCTGAAGAAGGTTGGCCACAATTGGCGCAAACCGGATATCCGAGCCGACTTCAAAGACAAGACAGTGGTTTTTGAGGTGCAACTTTCTCCAATTTTTCATCACGTGATTCTCGAACGCGACAAGGACTATAGGGCCGCAGGGAAGTATATTTGCTGGCTATTCGACAGCGTGGCATCTGACGATCCTCTCATGCGTCAGGTCGATGCATGGGGCGACAACAACTACAACATTTTTGCCTTTGATGCTGCCGCTGAAGAGGCCACCGAGGCCTCCGGCAGATTGCATCTCACAGTGAAATACTATAAATATTTTGTTAGCGCCGAACATGAACTGCGAGCAAAATGGGTTACTGAAACTGTGCCGTTTTCTTCGTTAACCATTGACCGCAAACGCACCATGATTTATCTCCATGATGCGTTGTCGGAAGAAGCTCAATGTCGGCAACAAATACGCGATTTCGAGCACAAGCATCTGCATCACGAGCAGGCCATAAGGCAAGCTCTATTCGCCATACGCACGCTGACAGAGGAGCAATGTCGCTTGCTGATTTCACACGTTGCTGAGATAGACCTTGAGGTGCTTCAGGAGCAAGCTCAAGAGTTGCTGAAAAGTATATCGCAGAGCAGCGATTTCGAGTTGCTCAATCGGTGGCTGGCCGTTTACTGCGCCATCCGCCGACAAAAAGATGTAAATAGCCCCGTATTTCTAAAGGCAGAAAAAGCCTTATGGAAAGAGTTGACGCAACGTTCACGAAAACAAGGCATTAAGATAGTACACATTTCAATTGTCGACTTTTTGCAATATGACGGCACCACAGATGGATACTACCGTTTTATGCCGCTGTTGGCTAATCCGTTGAACAGCGATGCAGTCAGAGCATTGGAGTCACCCCAATATAGGCAGGGAAATGTCGCGGAATACGCTGCGCTTCACTTGCTTAGTAGATATTATCGTCAGCGCGGAACTATTTCGGAAAAGGTGATTAAAGTGTTCTACAACCCTTCAAGTGCTAAAGTGTTGATTTCCGCGCAAAAGGGCGAACCATACAGACTTAAAGTTGCAAATCTGAAACAGGTGGCTAACATCGTAAAGAAATTTCATCCGGAAATGGCTCTGGCATTTCTTTACCTAATTGGCAAAAATGGGTTTGTCAATCGAATTGGTCAAGACCACTACTCCAAACTAAAGCAGTGTCTCGCGGAGCATACTCAATATTTGACCGCTGACGAAGTTGATATCATGCTGCCCGGGCAGAAGTAATCACTCCACACTCTGCTCAGAGCTGCGGCTTAATTTTTTTTCAAGCCGGTGGTTAGGAGTGGAGCCAGCGGTCGATGGTGCGGGTTTGGGTGGAGAAGTTGATGCCCAGGCGGATGATTTGGCGGCCATCGGTGAGGAATGGGGTGGCGTAGCCTTTGTCGTCAATCTGCTGCAGGGCGGCTTCGGGGGTGGAGTCGATTTTGATTTCGGCGATGTAGATGTATTTGGGCGTTTGGATGACGATGTCGGCGGCACCTTTGGCACTGCGAATTTCGGCATTCACCTGATTGTGGAGCATGCGGAAGAAGAAAAAGAAGATGCGATGGTAGAACGCTTCAGTCTTCTCGGCGTCTTCGAGTATGGCTTTGTCGCCGCGCATAAACGGGATGGAGGCCAAGGTGGACTGGAACAGCTCCATGGCGCGGTCGGGCTCGCCGCGGCGCAGCGCGGCAGAGGCACGGGTGACGGCGCTGTCTACGTCGGCAGCATCCACTTTGGCGTAGAGCGGCAGCAGATTTTGCATCAAGCCGACGCGCACTTCGCTGTTGGGGATGCCCAGAGTGAAAATCCCCTCTTCGGGGTCGTAGCTTTTGATGGTGAGATAGCCGGCCTGATAGAGCAATGGCACGGGGCCCGTTTGCATCTCCAGCGGGGTTTCGAATTTGGCGGGGGTGACGGCTTGATTCGATTCGAGCATTTCGATTTCAAACAGGCCTTCCTGCTTGTATTTGCCGAGCATTTCGATGAGGAAACGCGGGGTGCCGCTGGCAAACCAGTAGCTGTCGAACTCATTCTTTTTGAAGGCGTTAAGCAGGCTGAAGGGATTGAACATCCCCTCGGAGTTGCCGCAGAAGTGGTAGCCGTCGTAAGTGTCCTTCAGTTTGGCCACAATCTCCTCGCGGGTGCAGCCCTGAGTCTCGGCCAATTTGCCGATGCCGAATTGGAAATTCTCCTTCAGCTCCGTCTCCGTGATGCCGCAAATGCTGTGATATTCTCGTGCCCTCGAGATGTTTTCCAGATTGTTCAATTCGCTGAAAATACTCAACTGCGAAAACATCGAGATGCCCGTGATAAACACGAACCGCAAATAGCGGTCGCAATCTTTCAGCGGCGAGTAAAAATCGCGAATGGTGTTGCGCACGGCGGCGATTTTCTCATCATCACCAAGATAGTCAAGCATCGGCGCATCGTATTCGTCGAGCAACACCACCACCGGACGCCCCGTCTTTTTGTAGGCGCGCATAATCAGTCCGCGAAATTTTTCGCCCAACTTCACTTCGCTGTCTTCTTTCCCGTAGATCTCCTCATATTCGGCAATCTTCAGCGCCAGAGCTCGCGGCAAATCCTCGGGGTCAATGTTGCGCGGATAGCTCAAGTCGAAGCGGAGCACCGGATAGGCGGTCCACTCCGTCTCCAGCCCCTCGACGGCCAGCCCCTCAAACAGATCCTTGCGCCCCTCAAAATAATATTGAAGGGTGCTGCTCAGCAGCGACTTGCCAAAGCGGCGCGGGCGGCTGAGAAACACGGAGGTTGAGATACGAACCATCTTATAGATAAGGTCGGTCTTATCCACGTAGACGGCATTCAGTTTGCGCAGTTTCTCAAAGTCTTGGATACCTATGGGGTAGTAGGGTTCAGATAACATGGGCGGAGTGGGTTTGTGGGTTGGTTATGCTTGGAGCCAGCGGTCGATGGTGCGGGTTTGGGTGGAGAAGTTGATGCCCAGGC
>CAZJWM010000063.1:0-12554 GCA_964549975.1 uncultured Bacteroides sp.
TTTGTGTGGCGCAGGGCAGTGCGATGTCGAGCTTTTGCTCCCAAGGTTTCTTGCCGGCAAAGAATTTCGAGCCGGGGAAACGGGTGGCATAGGGTTCAACGATGTCGTCGCCGCTGGCGCGCAGTTCAAGCATGTAGTCAATCTTCTCGCCGGAGAGGCCTTCGGGGTCGTAGATGTAGCCGTCGGGGCCGGAGATGGTCACCACTTTGGCGCCCAGCTGCACGGCTTTGGTGGCAGCGCCCCAAGCCACGTTGCCGAAGCCGGAGATGCCCACGGTTTTGCCCTTGATGCTGTCGCCCTTCATGGCCATCATGCGCTCCACGAAATAGAGGGCGCCGAAGCCGGTGGCTTCCGGACGGACGAGACTGCCGCCAAATTCCAGGCCTTTGCCTGTGAACGTGCCGGTGTGTTCGTCGACGAGTTTCTTATACATGCCATACATGTAGCCCACTTCGCGGCCGCCTACGCCGATATCGCCGGCGGGCACGTCGCGGTCGGGACCGAGGTTCTTCCAAAGCTCCAGAATGAAGGCTTGGCAGAAACGCATGATCTCGCGGTCGCTCTTGCCGCGGGGCGAGAAGTCGCTACCGCCCTTTGCACCGCCCATGGGCAGTGTGGTGAGCGCATTTTTGAATGTTTGTTCAAAGCCGAGGAACTTGAGAATCGACAAGTTGACCGAAGCGTGAAAACGGATGCCGCCCTTGTATGGGCCAATGGCTTTGTTGAACTGAACGCGATAGCCGAGGTTGGTCTGCACTTCGCCCTTGTCGTCGATCCATGTGACGCGGAAGGTGATGATGCGGTCGGGCTCCACCATGCGTTCAATGATTTTGGCCTTTTCAAATTCGGGGTGCTCGTTGTAGACGTCGGCCACACAGAGAAGCACCTCTTTCACGGCCTGTAGATACTCTTTTTCTCCGGGGTGTTTAGCCTCCAGATCACTCAAGATTTTGTTAATATCCATCGTATTTTAAATAAGGTAAGTGTTTTGCTCTGTGCGATGAGTCCTCTCCACGGTCATTGAGGAGAGGCTCATCGTCAGCAGCGGGTTTATGGTTTGATTGTTTTTTTGTTTACTTGTTAACTTGGAATCGTGTGTCGCCGTCGCGGAAGAAGGCCACAATCTGACGTGCGGCGGCAATGCCGGCGTTGATGTTGGCTTCGGCGGTTTGTGCGCCCATTTTTTTCGGGGTGAAGAACACGCGGTCGGGGAATGCGGCCAGCAGTTCGTCGGCGTTGTCGGGGCGAACGTCGGCCACATACTTCAGGTCGGTGCGCTCGGTCAGCGCTTCTTTCAGGCCTGCTTCGTCGATCACCTCCTTGCGAGCGGTGTTGACCAGCACGCCGCCTTTGGGAAGCAGTGTGATCAGGTCGCGGCCAATCGAGCCACGGGTTTCGGCGGTGGCGGGAATGTGGATCGACACCACTTGGTTTTCGCTATAGAGCGCCTTGATGTCGTGGAGCGGGGTCACACCGGCTTCGCTGATCACTTGGTCGGGGCAATAGGGATCGAGTGCAGTCACCTCCATGCCAAAGCCTTTGGCGATGCGGGCCACGTTGCGGCCCACTTGTCCGAAGGCTTGGATGCCGAGCTTTTTGCCTTTGAGCTCGGTGCCGGAGGTGCCGGCATACATGTTGCGCACGGCCATCACCAGCATACCAAACACCAGTTCGGCCACGGCGTTGGAGTTTTGACCGGGAGTGTTCTCCACCACCACGTTGTGGGCGGTGGCGGCAGCCAGGTCAACGTTGTCGTATCCGGCACCGGCGCGCACCACGATTTTCAGCTTGGCGGCAGCATCGAGCACTTCGGCGTCGATTTTGTCGGAGCGGATAATCACGGCATCGGCATCGGCCACTGCAGCGAGCAGTTGCTGTTTGTCGGCGTATTTCTCGAGCAGTTGCAGGGTGTGGCCTGCGGCTTCAATCTCTTTGCGAATGCCCTCCACAGCCACGGCTGCAAAAGGCTTCTCAGTGGCAACGAGAATTTTCATAATGCTGAGGGGGATTTAGTGTTTGGCTTCAAATTCCTTCATGCAAGCAATCAGGGCGTCAACGCTTTCCATGGGCAGAGCGTTGTAGAGCGAAGCGCGGAAACCGCCTACGCTGCGGTGGCCCTTGATGCCGACGATGCCTTTGGTGCCGGCAAAGTCGATGAATTCTTGTTCGAGTTCTTTATATTCGGGAGCCATCACGAAGCAGACGTTCATGATTGAGCGAGAGTCGGGCTGAACAGTGCCGGTGAAGAGGCGGCTGGCGTCGATGGCGTCGTAGAGTTTGGCTGCCTTGGCCAGGTCGCGCTTTTCGAGTTCCTTGATGCCACCCATCTGCTTGTAGTAGCGCAGGGTTTGCAGTGCGGAGAAGATGGGAAGCACGGGCGGGGTGTTGAACATCGACTCCTTTTTCACGTGGGTGCGATAGTCGAGCATGGTGGGGATTGCGCGGTCCACGTGGCCCAGAGCGTCTTCTTTGACGATGACCAGGGTAACGCCGGCGGGAGCCAGGTTCTTTTGTGCACCTGCGTAGATGAGGTTATATTTGCTCACGTCGATGGGGCGTGAGAAGATGTCGGAGCTCATATCGGCCACCAGGGGGATGGGCGATGTGGGGTCTTCACGCAGCTCTGTGCCGTAGATGGTGTTGTTGGTGGTGAAGTGGAAATAGTCGGCGTCAGAGGGGATTTCGAAGTTGCGGGGAATGAATGTGAAGTTGGCGTCTTTGCTGGATGCCACGATGTCGACATCGCCAAAGAGGCGAGCTTCTTTGATGGCATTGCTTGCCCACACACCGGTTTCGAGGTAGGCGGCTTTCTTGCTCAGCAGGTTGAAGGGCACCATGCAGAATTGCATGCTGGCGCCGCCGCCGAGCCACAGCACGCTGTAGCCTTCGGGCACTTCGAGAAGTTCTTTCACAAGTTGAGAAGCTTCGGTAATGACTGCAGTAAATTGTTTGCTGCGGTGGGAAATCTCCAGCAGCGACAGGCCCATATCGGCAAAGTTGATGATTGCGTCGGCCGTGTTCTTGATGGTGTATTCACTCAACACGGAGGGTCCTGCGTAGAAGTTATGTTTCTTCATTGTGATGTATATGTTTGTTTGAGGGGTTTATTCTTACGGGCAAATTTATGCTTTATTTTTGGATAAAACAAATAAAAATTATAAACTTTTTGATTGTTTCGACAAAAGTTTAGGCAATTCGTATTTTGTAGGTGTTGAGGAAGTGTTCGCCGGGCTCCAGATGCTGCATGATGCGGCGTTGGGCAAACTCTCCGTCGTAGCCCACGGTGTCGCAGCTGCCACACCATGGCTCTATGCACACGAAGGGGCAGTCGGGGTGCTTGATTGTGGGCGCCCACAGGGCCAAAATTGGCATGCTGAATTCAACGCTCACGTGAGGCACGCGCTCGGCTGTGAAGAGCGTGCAGGAGTGGACTTTGGCGGCGTCGATCACGTAGGTGTCGATGTCGAAGGTCGACGCTGTCAGCGGCAGGGTGCGTTCCGCATCCAAGGGCATGGCGTGAGGTTCGTCGGGCTTGACGCATCCCCCCTCCACCGGGATGAGATAGTGCATCTCCTCGTCGGCGTCAAATCCCAGATAGCCGTGCACCTTCTGCTCGGCATCGAAGGCCGGCAGGTTAAGCGCCGGGTGTGCGCCGATTTGGAAGTGCATGGTGTCGGCTCCTTCGTTGCGCACAAACCAGGTGACGCTCAGCGACGATCCGCTCAGTTCGTAGGTGATAAAGAGGAAGAAGTTGAAGGGATAGTTGACGGCCGTGTTGTCGTCGGCTTTAATTCCCATGGTCACCTTGCTCTTTGTTTGCTCCACAACGGCAAATTCCATTGTGCGGGCAAAGCCGTGGATGCCCAATTCGTAGGTCTGACCTTCGTGGCGATAGTGGTTTTGCCACACTCGGCCGGTGATGGGAAACAACACGGGCGAGCGGCCGCTCCAATATGTAGGGTCGCCTTGCCAGATATATTCTGTGTCGCCTTTTTTGAGGCTTTGCAGCTCGGCGCCGAGGGTGGCGATTTCAGCCGTCAGTTCGCCAAGTTGCAGTTTGATTGTTTTGCTCATTTTGGGGTATGGATTTATTTGAGGAGAGCTGAAGCCATTGAGGCAGCCGCTTTGCGGCCGTCGCCCATGGCGAGAATCACTGTGGCGCCGCCGCGCACTATGTCGCCGCCGGCATAGAGGTCTGCAATCGACGATTGCAGGGTGTCGTCGCCCACCACTATGGTGCCGCGACGCGACACTTCCAGCCCCTCAATGCTGTTGGGGATAATGGGGTTGGGCGACACGCCCACGCTCACAATCACCATGTCGACCGGCAACTCCACCACGTCGCCTTCGATGGCCATGGGGCTGCGGCGGCCACTTTCGTCAGGCTCGCCCAGCTGCATGTGTTGCAGGCGCATGGCGCGCACTGCGCCGCTTTCGTCGCTGAGATATTCAATCGGGTTGTGGAGCGTGAGGAATTCCACGCCCTCTTCTTTGGCGTGTTTCACCTCCTCCACTCGCGCCGGCATCTCTGCCTCGCTGCGGCGATAGACCACGTAGACCTTTTCGGCACCCATGCGTCGGGCCGTGCGACAGGAGTCCATGGCGGTGTTGCCGCCGCCAATCACGGCCACCGTTTTGCCGCGGTGCACGGGGGTGGCCCACCCTTCTTGTCCGGCATGCATCAGGTTGATGCGAGTGAGATATTCGTTGGATGAGAGCACATTGTTGAAGTTCTCGCCGGGGATGCCCATAAACTTGGGCAGGCCTGCTCCGGAGGCCACGAATATGCCGCGGAATCCCATGTCGTGGAGGTCGTCGTAGCTGATGGTTTTACCCACGATGGTGTCTTTGTGGAAGTCCACGCCCAGGCGGCGCAGCGATTCTATTTCGCGGTTGACCACGGCGTTGGGCAGACGAAATTCGGGAATGCCATATTTCAGTACGCCGCCAATTTCGTGGAGCGCTTCAAACACGGTGACTTCAAATCCCCGTTTGGCCATGTCGCCGGCAAAGGAGAGTCCGGCAGGGCCGGAGCCGCACACGGCCACACGGATGCCGTTGCTCTGCGGCTTCTCGGCAGCAGAGGGTGTGCCGTGGTCGGCGGCAAAGCGCTCGAGATAGCCTATGGCCACGGGCTGTTTCTTCATCTTGTTGTAGATGCAGCGGCTTTCACACTGCTTCTCTTGCGGGCACACACGGCCACACACTGCGGGCAGCGCGCTCGTTTCGTTGAGCACCGCCAAGGCTTGATCCACGTTGCCGCGCTCCAGATTTTTGATAAATCCGGGGATGTTGATGCCCACGGGGCAACCGGTCACGCATTGCGGATTCGGGCAGTCGAGGCAGCGCTTGGCCTCGGTCATGGCTTGTTGGCGATCCAAGCCATGGTTCACCTCTTCGGTGAGGGTGGTGATGCGATAGTCGGGAGCCAATTCCGGCATTTTCACTCTGGCGATTTCCCCACGCTCACGTGCGTTCATCGACTGACGAAGCTCTTCGCGCCATGCGGCGTCGCGGGGTGATATGGTGTTGTTGTCCATGCTTTTACTTATTAGAATAGGAGCGTAAACGCATTATCATTTCATCGAAATCCACTTTGTGGGCGTCAAATTCCGGGCCGTCGATGCACACGAATCGGGTTTTGCCGTCGACGCTCACGCGGCAGGCGCCACACATGCCCGTGCCGTCGACCATGATGGTGTTGAGCGACGCCACTGTGGGCACGTTGTACTTGGCAGTGAGCAAGCTCACGAATTTCATCATCACAGCGGGCCCGATGGTCACCACGTCGTCAACCTTTTCACGTTGGAGCACCGACTCCACGCCGTTGGTCACCAGACCTTTTTGGCCGTAGGAGCCGTCGTCGGTCATGATGATGAGTTCGTCGGAATGTTCTCGCACTTGCTCTTCCAGAATGATGAGCTCTTTGGTGCGCGCAGCCAGCACGGAGATAACCTTATTGCCGGCTTGCTTCATCGCCTTGATGATGGGCAACAGGGGCGCCACCCCCACTCCGCCGCCGCAACACACCACGGTGTGTCCGCTCGGAATGTGTGTGGCTCGTCCCAGCGGGCCCACCACGTCGGCGAGACTCTCGCCCGGCTCCATGGCGCATATCTTCTTTGTGGACTCGCCCACGGCTTGAATCACCAATGTGATGGTGCCTTTGGCCACGTTGGAGTCTGCTATTGTCAGAGGAATTCGTTCGCCCTTTTCATCGGCAATCACTATCACAAAGTGACCTGCTCGGCGGGCCTTGGCTATCAGCGGCGCCTCAACCTCGAGGCGCACCACATTGGCCGAAAAGTGTTCTTTGTCTACAATCTTAAACATGGTATATGGTTGATTTCTGTTCAATCGTTTCAGACGCAAGTTAGTTGTTAGTATAATTAAATGTGCTGTCGCACGTCACGTTCACGTTGTATTTCCTGAAAATCGACTCTGCGCTCTGGCGGAAGGCTGTGGCGCGTGAGTCGTTGCTCTTGTCGGCGGGCACCAGCTTGTAGTTGCCCGGAGTGGTAAACACCATCGAATATCTGGCATCGGCCACTGAGGCTCGGCCTGTGGCATCGCGTCGGAGGGTCACTTTCACCATGGCTCCGCCACGAGTGTCGGTGGTCTTCATATTGGATATGAAGTTGCCCAGCGAATAGACCAGCAACATCGGCCGCCCGGAGTGGTTGGTGCGCATCTCCATGGGCTGAATCACGTGGGGATGGCCGCCGATGATCATGTCCACATCCAATGAGCTGAGAAATTCCGCCTCTTTGCGCTGCGCGGCGTTGGGCAGCAGATGGTATTCTTCGCCCCAGTGGATACACACGGCCACGATTTCCGCACCTTTGCGCCGAGAGTCGGCCACGTCTTTCCGCATCTGCTCGTGGTTGATATAGTTCACGCGAGCCGTGCCTGAGGCGGTGAAGCCGTTGGTGCCGTAGGTGTAGTTGAGAAAAGCTATTTTGAAACCTTTCACGTTGACAATCTTCGGCGTGAGAGTGTCGTGGTCCACACGGTCGTGGTAGGTGCCAAGATGCATCACCTTCATTTGGTCGAGCACTTTGAGCGTGCGATGCAGTCCGGCGTCGCGGCGGTCAAGTGTGTGATTGTTGGCGGTGAGCATCATGTCGAAGCCGGCGTCGATGAGCGCTTGGGCATATTCGTCGGGGGCGCTGAAGCAGGGATAGCCGGCGTATGGCTTTCCGCCCAGAGGCGCTTCCAAATTGACAACGGCGAAGTCGGCCGCTTTGACGTAGGGGGCCACTTGGGTGAAACACTCCGAGTAGTCATACGTCGCACCGCCGCTTCGCCGTGCTGCTTCAATTTGGCCGGTATGTTGCATAGCATCTCCTGCAAAGAGTAGTTCCGCTTGTTGTTGAGTCGGAAACAGCGCCGTTGCAATCGCGCTCACCACATACCACAGGCCGTAGAGCATCTTTCAGCGTGTTAGTTCTTCTTATACATATTGTCGTAGGCAGCCTTCAGCGTGTTGCGCATTAGCGAACAGATGGTCATCGGACCAACGCCTCCGGGCACCGGAGTGATGTATGAGCATTTTTCCGACACATTCGGGAAATCAACGTCGCCACTGAGGCGGAAGCCGCTCTTCTTTGTGGCATCGGGCACTCGGGTGGTGCCCACGTCGATGATCACGGCTCCGGGTTTCACCATGTCGGCGGTGACAAATCCCGGTTGACCCAGGGCGGCAATGATGATGTCGGCTTGCAGACACTGCTGCTTGATGTCGGGGGTGGCCGAGTGACACACGGTGACGGTGGCGTTGCCGGGGTTGGATTTCTGCATCATCAGTGTGGCCACGGGTTTGCCCACGATGTTGCTTCGGCCCAACACCACGCAGTGTTTGCCGCGAGTCTCCACGCCATAGCGGCGCAGCAGCTCCATGATGCCGGCGGGGGTGGCGCTCACAAAGCAGGGCAAGCCGATTGACATGCGACCCACGTTGATGGGATGAAATCCGTCGACGTCTTTGCTCGGGTCGATGGCTTCAATCACGCGTTGTTCGTCGATGTGTTTGGGCAGCGGAAGTTGCACAATGTAGCCGTCGATTTCGGGGTCGGCATTGAGTTGAGCCACAATCTCCAGGAGTTCCTGCTCGGTGATGTCGGCCTCACGGCGAATCAGCGTGGACTCAAATCCACACTTTTCGCAGGCGCTCACTTTGTGGGCCACGTAGGTTTCGGAGCCACCGTCGTGACCCACCAACACTGCGGCCAGGTGGGGGCGGCGTTCGCCGCGAGCCACGCGTTGGGCCACTTCTTGCGCAATTTCGGCTTTGATGGTGTCGGCCACCGCCTTGCCGTCGATAATTGTCATAATATTGGTAATATCTTGTTTGAGGGGTTAGTGTAACATTTTTAGCGGCCGCGCATCTGCATCTGCTTTTGGGCAGCGCGAGCGGCTTTCATCATCTGCATGGGGTTCTTAAACGAGGTGGCGGCCTTCATCATGCTGCGGGTTTGCTCAAACTGCTTGAGCAGACGGTTCACCTCGGCGAGTTCGGTGCCGGAGCCGCGGGCAATGCGCTGACGGCGTGAGCCCTTGATGATGTCGGGGTTGGAACGTTCTTCGGGGGTCATCGAGCCGATGATGGCTTTGATGCTCTTGAAGGCGTCGTCTTTGATTTCCACGTCTTTCAGGGCTTTGCCCAAGCCGGGAATCATCGAGGCAACATCTTTCAGCGAACCCATCTTTTCGATGCGGCTGATCTGATCGAGGAAGTCGTTGAAGTCGAATTTGTTTTTGCGAATCTTAGCTTCGAGCTCTTGGGCGCGCTTTTCGTCAAACTCTTGTTGCGCCTTCTCCACGAGCGACACGATGTCGCCCATGCCCAAGATGCGGTCGGCCATACGAGCCGGGTGAAACACGTCGATGGCATCGAGCTTTTCGCCGCGGCCCACAAACTTGATGGGCTTGTTGACCACGGTGCGAATCGACAGGGCTGCACCGCCGCGGGTGTCGCCGTCGAGCTTGGTCAGCACCACGCCGTCGAAGTCCAGACGATCGTTAAACTCCTTGGCGGTGTTCACGGCGTCTTGACCGGTCATGGAGTCAACCACAAAGAGCGTCTCTTTGGGGTTGATGGCTTTCTTGATAGCCTCAATTTCATCCATCATCTCCTTGTCAACGGCCAGACGACCGGCGGTGTCGACAATCACCAGGTCGAAGTGGTTGGCGCGAGCGTGGGCAATGCCGTTCAGGGCAATTTGCACGGGATTTTTGCTGTCGGGCTCGGAGTAGACGGGCACGTCGATTTGCTCACCCAACACGCGCAACTGCTCGATGGCGGCTGGACGATACACGTCGCAGGCCACCAGCAGCGGACGTTTGCCGGCTTCGCTCTTATATTTGCGGGCCAACTTGCCCGAGAATGTGGTCTTACCGGAACCTTGAAGTCCGCTCATCAACACCACGGCCGGATTGCCGCTCACGTCGAATTTGGCTGCGTCGCCGCCCATCAGTTGGGTCAGTTCGTCGTGGACAATCTTCACCATTTGCTCTTTGGGGCGAACGGCTGTGAGCACGTTTTGGCCGATGGCTTTTTGCTTTACGGTGTCGGTGAATTGCTTGGCCACTTTGAAGTTAACGTCGGCGTCGAGCAGCGCGCGACGCACGTCGCGCATGGTTTCGGCCACGTTAATCTCGGTGATCTTTCCTTCACCTTTCAATATTTTGAAGCTTCGTTCAAGTCTTTCGCTAAGATTTTCAAACATATTTGAGTCGGTTTTTTGATTTTATCTGCAAAGTTAGCATTTTTTGCTGTATTCTTGGCTGAATCGAGCCAAAAATATGCTCACCAAGGTTGATAAAGGTCGTCTTGACAGAGGTCGTGAATCAGGGTGGCAAAGCGAGAGGCGCAGACTGCGGCAAATCGCCCACCCTTTTCGGCCGTGGCCAAGGCCGGGGAGCCGATGCCGGTGTCGTGGCTCACTTTGGCCCAGTTGCGCGGCAGCCAGGCCATACCGCTGCGCAGAGTCTCGGCAGCAAAGCCACGATTTTCGCCGCTTCCGGCTTCCTCTAAGCGCACCAGCTCGGGATGATAGTGCATCATCACGGAGGTCTCCAGCTCGTCGGCGTGGTCGTCTGGACGGTCGAAATATTCTTTGGGGTTGGCGGCCTTAAACCATTCGGCGGTGGCGATGAGCATCTGCGGCATATCCACGGCCAGGTCGCGAATCATGTTTTTGAAGTTGTTGCCGCCATGGCCGTTGACTATCAGCACGCGGCGAATCCCTTGATTGCAGAGCGAAGCCACGATGTCTGTGAGCACGGCTTTTTGCGTTTCGTAGCGGGCATGAACGCAAAATTTCAGGTCGCGCTGACCGGGATTTTGCGAGCCGAGGGTCACCGGCGGCATCACCATGGCGCGCAGCCCGTAGCGCTTCAGGGCTTCTTCGGCGGCATCAACGGCAATGTCGTGAGAGAGAATGCAGTCTGTGAGATATGGCAGATGGAGGTTATGCGGCTCGGTGGCGCCCCAGGGGAGCAGAGCCATGTCGTAGTCCAGAGGGCGGGTTGTGCCGTAGTTGCTGACGCTAAGGTCTATTTCGCGGTTCATATATTCAATGTGTTGGGTTGAGGTTTTACTTTACCGCAAAGTTACGAAAAAACGGCCACTTTTCCGAAGAAAAGCAGCCGTTTTTATCGGGTGTAACCGCAAGGGATTACATCAAGCTTTCGATGCGCTTGAGGTTGGTTTCGTCTTGCAGGTTGTAGTAGAGGTTGCGCAGGATGGGCAGAGCGTTGTGGGCAGCTTCAGCGTCGATGCTGTAGGCCTTTTCGAGGTGTTCTACGGCTTGACGGAAGAGGGGGATGATTTGCTCGTCGCGCACCTGATTGTAGTCCTTGTTGGAGAGGGTGCTGGCGTTGTCGCTGATCTTGTAGGCCTTGTTGGCGGTGATACGACCATACTGATACTGCGACAGAGCGTCGTCGGGCTTCAGCTCGATGGCTTTGGCGTAGCAGGCATAGGCTTCGTCGTTGGCCTTGTCGGCTTCTTCGGCGGGGGTGTCATCGTTGACCGAGCTTTCGATCATGATGCCCTTGGTGTAGTAGAGGTTGTAGTCGGTGGGGTTTGCGGTGATGCCGTCTTGCAGTTTCTGCATGGCTTTGTCGCGTTCGCCACGTTCGATGTAGGCGTTAACCATCATGCCCAGGTAGGCGGGGTTCTCGGAGCCATATTGGTTGTAGGCGCCTTGAGCCAGAGCGAGCACTTCGTCGGTGTTGCCGAGCTGGCTGGCCACGGCCAGAGCGTTGTTGTAGGCGTCGGCGGTGGGATAGCCTTTGGCGATGGCTTTCTTAAACGAAGTCAGGGCGTTGGGGAAGTTTTCGGCCATGTAGGCAAACATGCCCATGTTGTAGTAGTTTTCAGCTTCGATGGAGTCGCCGGGAGCTGCGGGAGCCATTTTGCCCATGAATGAGGCATAGGGCAGCGAGGTGTAGATTTCCCATGCGTTGTAGGCTCCGGCGGGATCTTTCTCTTCATAGAGGAAGGCACCGGCGGTGTAGAAGTTCTCGTGGTTTTCAGCGAGAGCTTTCACGATGTCTTTCGACCATTTGGTCTTGACTTTGCCTTTGGCATCGACCACGGTGTCGAGAGGCAGAGCGGTCATGAAGTAGTTGTAGCCGTTGATGAGGGCTGTCGACATGGAGGCCTTGTTGGCGTTCTCGCCGCGACGCAAGGCTTCGTAGGAATCAGCCCATGTGCCCAATTCGTTCTTACCTGCCAGATACCATGTCTGAGCGTTGTCCTTTGTGGAGGGGTCAGTCATGGCCGGTTTGATAAGTGCGCGAACCTTCTGGTGGTCGATCACTTCCACCTTCATGGCGCGGTCGGCTTCTTTGAGAGCTTGCTCCTGAGCGAACATGCCGCCCACCGAGCTAAGGCTAAGAGCCAGAATCATCAGTTTCTTCATAATGTGAAGGAATTAAAATAATGTGTAGGTTTATTGAGAGTTATTTTTATTCTTGGGGTTGTTGTTCGTCAGTGGTGTCGGCACCTTCGAGAGCATCGTTGTCGGTGGGCTCTTCGGGATCGGTTTCAACGGCGCAGACGCTGGCAATGGTGTCACCGCGCTTGTCGAGGTTGATCACGCGCACGCCCTGGGTGTTACGTCCCATCACGCGGATGTCGCTCACGTGGAGGCGCAGGGTGATGCCGCTGCGGTTGATGATCACCAGGTCGTTGTCGTCGTCAACGCTGTTGATGGCCACGAGTTTGCCGGTCTTTTCGGTGACGTTGATGGTCTTCACGCCCTTGCCGCCGCGGTTGGTGATGCGGTAGTCGTCGAGGTCGGAGCGTTTGCCGTAGCCGTTTTCGGAGAGCACCATGATGTTTTTGGTGGAATCCTGCTTCATGCAAATCATGCCCACCACTTCGTCGTTGTCGTCGTCGAGGGTCATGCCGCGCACACCGGTGGACATACGGCCCATTTCACGCACGCGCTGTTCGTCGAAGCGGATGGCGCGACCGTTGCGGTTGGCCAGGATGATTTCGCTTTCGCCGTCGGTGAGTTCCACTTGCAGCAGTTCGTCTTCGT
>CAZJWM010000064.1:0-12543 GCA_964549975.1 uncultured Bacteroides sp.
AAATTTAGTAATTTATTTTGAGATATGCAAATCACCTTTAGCGACGGCATTTTCCGCAGTGGCAACAGCCGTTGCAGATGGGGCGTGAGCCGCAACGCGAGCAATTCGGCCCGTCGAACACGGGGCGATAGAGTTGCTCCTCGGTGAGGATTTCGCCGAAGCCGTTTCGCAAGGTTATGTTCATGGGCCTGCCGCCGTGGCTCAGTCCGGAGAGGAGTGCCTGATGGCTCTGCACGGTCTTCGACGGGATGCGATATGTGCGACCGTCTTTCACGAAGGTGGTGCCGGTTTCTATGAAGCAGAATTTCACGTCGTGGCGCCGACATTGTTCCGAGAGCGATTGGGCCCACTCAAAGTAACACGGGCGGGCTCCGTCGTAGTTCTCGCCGCCGGCAATCACCTGCATCACCTGCCCTGTGGCAAGCCATGGCTCAAGGTTGACCGGCCCGATCAGCGGCGCGGTCATCACCCCTTTGTGGCGAAAGGGGAGTTCGAGTAGTAGGGGCATGCGGAAGTCGGCCTGCTCCTGGTTTTCGCACGTGACGTTAAGCCACACGTTCTCCCAGCCATCTTCTGTCCAATTCTTTGGCAGACATTGGCGCACACGCTCGGGGCGCTTGGTGAGAAGAAAGAATTTCACATCGGAGCGAACGCGCATCATTTGCCACGCTTCGTCGCGCCATTGGTCTGCTTCGTCTAAAAAGAAGTCGGAAGCCATACACACGCGAATCAGTTCGCCGCTTTTCACCTTGTAGGAGCCGTCGCGGTTGCGTTGCAGAGGGTAGTTGAAACCGGTTTGCGTGCGGTAGATTCGTCGGCCGTCGCCGCCACGTTTTGAATCGAGAAAATACATGTAGCAGTGGCGGCAGCCCTCGCTCACTTTCACGCACCCGTGCCACGGGTTCCAGATGTCGTGCATAGCCATTAGAGGTCGGGCGAGGAGGTGCGTTGCGGACGATTGCGACGTCGGTAGGCCGACAGACGGGCGGCCACTCTGCGGAAGATTGACGGCTGAGTGTCGACGTCGGCGCCGGTGGGGTCGATAAACGACATCACGTCGCGGTTTTTGCCGTTGGATTGCTCCGGATAGATGATGAGCATGTTTGAACGGCTGAAATAGTTTTGCAGGAAGGTGGGCATCTCGGCCGTGTCGGGGCTGTGGCTCAGCGAACCGGGACGCGCGGTTACCACGCAGAGCAGGTCGTCATCGGTGATGCGGTTCGACAGGAGCACAAAGTCATCCCATTCCTCCATGTTGCGGAACTCTGAGCGCACCTCCAGACGTTCGTGGCGAAGCACTCCGGCTATGATGGCGCGAGTTTGCGGTGCACAGAGGTAGATTATGCGGCTACCGAGCGAGCGAGCAATGCGGCCGGTGGTGGTGACCCATGCGGCAAAACCGCTTTCATATTCGGCTTTGCGAGGAACCACTACCACTACTCGACGCAGAGTGTTGATGGGGTTGAACGTGCGGTTCACCAACACCATCTTGGGGGTTTCCCGCACCAGTCGCTCAAGTTTTGCGCCGAAGAAGGAGTCGATGATCGACACTTTGCGGTGGAGGCCCATCACCACGCAGGTGATGTCTCTTTCGTTAATGATGTTCAGCAGGCCGCTCACCACATCGGAGTCAAAGCGTTCAATGGCGGTGATGGGCACGTCGACCGAGGCGGCGGCGTTCATGGCCAAATCGAGTGAGGCGCGGCAGTTGTTGCGCGCGGCTGTGGTGTTGTCGGTGCGAACATTCACGGCAAACATTGTGCTTCCCTGACGCTCCGAAGGGTGAATCATCAGCGCCAAATCCATCAGCGCCATTGAGGTGACGGGATTGTCAACGGGGACGAGAGTGTTGGGCGTGCTGCTCGACCACACGGAGTCGTCGGCAGCGCCCTCTTCGTCTTGGAGCATTCGCAGTTTGATGCGTCCGGCGGCACCTGAAGTGGCCATCGGAGCAATGGCACACGTGATGAGAATCAGCAGGATTGTGCCATTGAGCATCTGTTCGGTCATCAGGCCCATCTCATGGCCAATGGTCACTACGGCGAGGGCCACGGCCGTGTGTGCCGTGGTGAGGCCGAAGAGCACACCGCGGTCGTCGGCAGTCATGCGAAACATCTTCTGCGCAATCAGTGCGGCAATCCATTTGCTGATGAGTGCCACGGCGAGCATATTTGCTGCAATCAGCAGGGTGGTGGAGTTGAACACCACTCGCAGGTCAATCATCATACCCACGCCGATGAGGAAGTAGGGGATAAACAGTGCGTTGCCCACAAACTCAATGCGGCTCATCAGCGGCGATGTGTTTGGCACGAATTGGTTCAACACCAGTCCGGCCAAGAATGCCCCGAGCACTGACTCCAAGCCGATGGCTTGAGCAGCCCACGCGGCCAGAAACACCAGCGCCAACACATATACATATTGCGTGACCCGGTCGGTAAAGTGGCGGAAGAATATGCGAGTGAGCCATTGATAGCCATAGTTCACCGCAGCGCAGTAGACAGCCAGTTTGCATAGCAGCCATGCGAGTTGAAGCAGGCTGAATTCGCCGGTGTGGACCACGTTGATGGATAGCGCCAGTGCCAACAGTGCGCCGATCACGGCCACGATGGTGCCCACAATGGCTATCAATACCACCGGAGTTTTGGTGATGCCGAAACGGGTGGCCACGGGATAGGCTATCAACGTGTGTGAGGCATACATCGAGGCGAGCAGCACCGACGTGACAGCGTCGCACCCAAGCAGCGTCATCGACGCCACTATGCCGAGAATCAACGGGATGAAGAATGTGAGCAGGCCGAACACCAGGCCGCGGTTGAGGTTGCGCTTGAGGTTGAGCATGTCAATCTCAATGCCGGCAAGAAACATCAAGTAGAGCAGGCCCACCTGGCCGAAAATCTTGAAGCTGGCATCGTTGTCGAGCACGTGCAGACCGTAAGGGCCCACAATCACACCCGCCACAATCATGCCGATTATGTGCGGGATTTTTAGCCGATTAAGCAACAGCGGGGCCATAAGGATTATGACCAGCACAATGAAGAAAATCAGCACAGGGCCGGTGACGAGTGCGCTTGATGTCATGATGTGCAAATTTACGTTTTTTAATTGAGCAAACAAAATTGTTGGTTAAGTTTTTATAGAATGTGTGGCATAATTGCACAAATTGACGTATCTTTGCACCCGCCAAACGACTGCCGCGGTGCAGACACATGGCCACATTTCATATACAAACACTGACTAATAGTTCTACAAAAACACTAACATGACAACAATTGAAACTACACAGCAGTTGATGAAATACCCTCACCGGGTGTATTACGCTGCTCGCCAAGCTATTCGCCACCATGCCACCGGTGGTAACATACTCATTGCAGCCACCATACTCGCACTCGTGGTGGCCAACGTTCCGGCTATCAGCGGCTATTACAACGCCTTCTGGCAACAGGAGGTGAGACTCCAGATAGGCTCATTCAACCTCTTTAGCCACGGAGGTCATCCCATGTCGGTTTTGGCGTTTATCAACGACGCCCTGATGGCCATTTTCTTCTTTAGCATCGGTTTGGAAATCAAGCGTGAGGTGCTCGTTGGCGAACTCTCGTCGATACGTCAGGCACTGCTGCCCATCATTGCCGCTTGCGGTGGTATGATTGTGCCGGTTATGATTTTCAGCTACCTCTCCAAGGGCACCGACTTCCACGGCGGCGCCGCCATACCCATGGCCACGGATATCGCTTTCTCGCTCGGCGTGCTTGCCATGCTGGGCAAGCGTGTGCCGGTGTCGCTGAAGATATTCCTCACCACCCTGGCTGTGGTAGACGACATCGGCGGCATCATCGTGATTGCCACCTGCTATTCCACACACATCGAAGTGGCCTATCTCGGAGTGGCCGCACTGCTCTTGGTGGTGCTCTTCTTCGGTGGTCGCGGCGGCATCCAGAGCAAAATATTCTATATAGGTGTAGGCGGCCTCGTGTGGTATCTCTTCCTCCACTCGGGCATTCACCCCACCATTGCAGGTGTGTTGGTGGCTTTCAGCGTGCCCGCCACTCCGGTGTTTGAACCTAAGAAATATATCAAGCAGATTCGTCGCGCCATCTCCCACTTCAATGCCGACGATGACGACACTCTCAATTCGCGCACCATCCTAAGCAAAGACCAGATGAACTGGCTCAAGGAGGTGGAATCGGCTTCCGATAAGGTGATTTCGCCGCTGCAAGACCTCGAAGACTCGCTTCATCCCACGGTGAACTACTTCATCCTGCCGCTCTTCGCTTTCGCCAATGCCGGAATCTTCCTGCTCGACGTTGAGCCGATGAGCGTGTTTAGTGGAGTTTCGTTGGCGGTGATTTGTGGTTTGGTTATCGGCAAATTCCTTGGTATACTCGGTTTCTCATGGCTGAGCGTGAAACTGCGCATTGCCCCAATGCCCGACAATAGCAACTGGAACGAGATGGCCTCCGTGGCGATGCTTGGCGGCATCGGTTTCACCGTGTCGATCTTCATAGCCACCCTGAGTTTTGCTTCGCCCGAACAGGCTGCCCTGCTGAGCCATGCCAAACTCGGCATCGTGGTAGGCTCGATTCTCAGCGGCATCATAGGCTTCCTGTGGCTGCACAAGACGTTGCCTCACGGCCCTGCCGATGAGCTCCCCGAAGAGGAAAAAGCCTGAGCGCGTCAGAACTTATTGAGGAGATAGTTTGTTGTAGTGTGTGACTTGAATAACACACTCTCCACAACAAACTATCTTCTTTTTTTTGTGTATGAATACCTTACAAAACTATTGGGGAGCCACCCGCGCATGGTGGGTGCTCCTGGTGGTGGGCATCATCTTCGTGGTGGCGGGATTTGCCTACTGGCTCTATCCCTTTGCCGGATACTATGTGGCCACCACACTGTTTGGCTGGATGCTCGTGGCCGTGGGCGTAGTCCAACTCTGCGTCAGCGCATCGGCCACACGTTCCAAGGGTAGGGGCTGGTGGCTGGCCGGCGGTGTTGTCGACATGTTTGCCGGCTTCGTGCTGGTGCGCAATCTGTTTGTGGCCGAAGCGATCTTCCCATACTTCCTTGCGCTGGTCTTCATCTACTGGGGCGTGGCGCAATTGGCAGGCCTGGCTTGGCAACCGCGACACACCCACCGCTGGCTACGCGCCGTCAATGCCATACTGCTCCTGCTCATCGGCTTCATGTTTGTGGAGGAGGGCTACATGGCCAATGTGGCTAACATAGCCTTGCTCACATCCATAGGCTTCATCTATTGGGGCTTCACCATGGCCGTTGGAGCGGCGGAATTGAGGCCTATCCCACAGTCACGCTAAGCGATGCATCCCCGGAAAGTCACCCTTTTCGGGGATGCTGACTTCTGTGTCAGTGTTCGCCTGATAGGGCAAAAATGCAAATTTGTTGGATTTTTTTACTTTTTTTCGTCAGATTGTCATTTTTTCATCGTATCTTTGCTCCATGTGATATTAAACCCTTAGCAGGGAAAAATGTCAAACCAACAAAACAGCAAGAAATATCAACCCCATTAATTAGAGAAAGGACAACTGATATGAAACACTACATCAACCCCTTCTTGATGACAATGATGCTGACCATGGGGGTCGGCACTTCAGCAGTGGCTCAGGGCTACTACGATGACGACATCTACTACGATGCCTCCAAATCGAAGGCTGCCACAACCACGCAGACCACACAGTCGACACAGACCACACGCGCCACATCCGGCAGCGCCACAAACATCACAGCCCTGCCCGGCAGCGACACCTACGTGGTGGTTAGCAATAGCACCCGCAACGTCGACGAATATAATCGTCGCGGCAACTACAAACCCGTGAGCAACGCCTCGACCGTGGACTCCCTCGGCGAAAACTTCCAATACACCCGTCGCTTGGAGCGTTTCTACAACTCCGACATCGTGACCGGCTCGGATGACGCCGACCTGCAGTACTACTACAACTACGCCGACGATGAACTCGCCGACGCCAACTGCTCCTCGCCCGCAACCATCAACATCTACGTTGACAACACCGACCCGTGGGACAACTATTGGAGCCCCTATTACTACTCATCGGCTTGGTCGTGGGCAACGGCTCCGGCTTATTACAATCCCTGGTGGCGTTGGAACTACGCTTGGGGTTACGGCCCTTCGTGGAGCTGGAGCTGGGGCTTCGCTCCCGCATGGAGTCTCAGCTGCGGTTGGGACGGATGGGGCTTCTCCTGGGGCCTCTCCTGGGGATGGTCGCCCACATGGGGCTGGAATCCTCCTCACCACCACATGGGCTTTGACTGGGGCCACGGCCACAACGGCTGGGCACACCAACCTGTTCGCCCCTCTAACTTCGGCGCATGGCGTTCAACGGCTCGCCCCACGGCCAACTTGGCAGGCGGTCGTCCCGGCGTTGCCAATAATCGCTCTACTCGCATGATGGGCAATAATGTTCGCCCCACAGCCGGCACCAGCCTGCGCGGCGCGGAGATGAACGGCAATCGCAGCTTCACCGGACGCACCCAGAGCGCTCGCCCCACCGGCAACACCAACGGCACTCGCCTTGGTAGCGGCACAAGTGTTCGCCCCACCGGCAGCACTCGTTCCACAAGCGGCACTCGCATGACCAACGGCACCGGCACAAGCGTTCGTCCTACCGGAACGACCAATCGCCAAATCTCCGGTTCAACCGGTTCGTATGGCGGCGGCAGCTACAACCCCTCAAATGCCACTCGCAACACCAACAATGGCGGCGTGCGCGGCACCTCCGGCAGCTCTTCTCGCTCAACCATGGGCGGCAGCAGCAGCTCCTCGCGCAGCACCGGTGTACGCTCCTCAAACAACTCCTCATCGCCTTCGCGTGTTAGCAGCGGCAGCAGCAGCGGTTCCTCAATGCGCAGCAGCGGTGGCAGCACCGGCGGTAGCCGCGGCACAAGCGGCGGCGGTTCTCGCAGCACCGGCGGTGGTGGCGGTTCACGCGGCGGACGCCACTAATCAGATTGCTAAACTCAGACCACTCGTAATTACATTCTCATAACAATGAACAAACTACTTTTGTCGACCATCATGGTTGGCATGCCCTCAATAATCTATGCACAAAGTGCTGTCGACGCCTTCGAGGTGTCGCAATCCGAACTCCGAGGCACAGCCCGCTACATGAGTATGGCGGGTGCCTTCGGGGCCCTCGGCGGCGACCTCTCCACCCTGGCAAACAACCCTGCCGGCATTGGCGTGTATCGCAGCAGTGAAATCGGTGCAACTCTCGATGTGGACTTCCAACGCACCACGCTCAACAGCGGTGCCTACAAGCCCACCAGCACACAAACCCGCGCCGCCTGCAACAACTTCGGCTACATCGGCGCATTCAGCACCGGCAGCGAGACGATGCCGTTCTTCAACTTTGGCGTGACCTATACTCGCAACAACAACTACGAGCAGATCTACCAAGGCTCCTTCCCCTCAATCGGCACGTCGCTAACCAACTACGTGGCCAACTTCACCAACGGATATAACATCAACTCCGGTGCGCCGGACCTCTCCGTTCTGGCCTACAACACCTATCTGATTAATCCCTCGGGCGGCAGCTACTACGGATTGACCGATGCCAATTCCGTGACCGACGCCACCATCCAAACTCGTCGCGAAGGCCATACCGATCAATACAACATCAACTTCGGTGGCAACGTGCTCAACACGGTGTATTGGGGTATCGGTTTCGGAATCACCGACATTTCGCAAACGCTCACGTCGTATTACAGCGAATATATCGACAACCCGATCGTGCCGGCCGACGACAGCCGCACCTCGCTCGTTCGCGGTGACTACTCCAAATTCGGACTGGAGAACTATCAGCATCTGAGCGGCACCGGCTTCAACATGAACTTCGGCGTCATCCTAAAACCCATCAACGAATTTCGCGTGGGTTTGGCCGTTCAAACCCCCACATGGTATAGGCTCGACTATGTGTCGAACGCGTGGTCTGATTATAACATCACAGCCGACCTTTACGGTTCGCCCGAAGATGACTCCTACGCCACACTCGGCGAATATTGCTGGAAACAGAAGGTTCGCACGCCTTGGCGCTTGATTGCATCAGCTGCGGGCGTGATTGACGGCCGATTCATCATCAGCGGTGACTACGAATATAAAGACTATTCCTCGATGAGCGTCAGCGACGACTGGGGCAAACTCGAAGATGTGTCGTCTGACATCAAGCAATATTATCAAGGCCAGCACACCGTGCGCGTTGGTGCCGAATATCGCGTTAGCCCGAAGTTCAGCGTCCGCCTGGGCTACAGCTACGCCACAGCACCGACAAAGACCGGCGTGCGCAACGGCGACAACTACATGTTCCTCTCCAACAACTCCACTCAGCCGATGTTTGAGATGCAGAACACCAACCAATACTACACCTGTGGCCTCGGCTACCGCTCCGGCGCTTTTGCCATTGACCTGGCCTACGTTCACAACGTGCGCAAATCCTCTTGGCAAGCATTCTCCGACTTCCCCAACTACAATGGTGGATACCTCTTGGCCGACAATGCCGCCTACGCCCCCTACGGCGAACTCACCGATGTGCACAATCGTCTGGTGCTCTCCATGGGATTCCGCTTCTAAAACCAACATAAACATAGCTCAAAATCGAAGGACATCCGCGAGGGTGTCCTTTAATTTTGGCCGTCATCGCCCGCAATTTTGAATTCTCCGAAAAATTGCTTAACTTTGCGAATAGAAATAACTTTATAAACTTTTTAATTATCACTTACTAATCCACCCCATGAAACTAAGATTTAGTATTTTTATCATGATGCTGTGTTTAGTGGTGGCAGGGCTCTCGGCTCGCACGACCCCTGTGTTCTCCACTGAAGCAGAACCTGTGTGGTATCAAGTGCAGTTTGTGACCGGTAGCGCGACTCTCGCCGACCAGGGCTCAGGCAAAACACTCGTTACCCAAACAAAGGCTGACACCGATGCACAAAAGTGGCAACTGATTGGCACAGCCGATTCCTTCATTATGAAGAGCAAAGCCGGCAACTATGTGGGCATGAGCGGCACATATTTTGCCGCCGTTTCGGCCTCTGAAGCTGTGAAGCTCTATCTCTACGCAAACGATGCTAACGGTTGCTATGAAATTGGCCGATATGGCGAATCAACCCACATGAACCAGTGGGGTGGCACCGGCGCAGGAAAGTCGCTCGGCGAATGGACCTCAGGCGATAGCAACAACATGCTCAACTTCCTCGCCACCAGCTCGGTTTATCCCGTGTTCTCCACTGACGACGCCGAGGAATGGTATTTCATCCAGTTTGCCAACAGCGGCAACGTGGTTGAATCCAACGGCACCGGCAAAGCTTGCACACTCGGCACAGCCGAACCCACCAACAACAAGCTCTGGAAAGTGGTCGGCACCGCCACCAATTTCCAACTCGTCAACAAGGATGGCCACTATGCTTGCGTGACCGGTACCGGCAACAATGCTCGCCTCTACCTCATCAAGAATCCATATTCCGCAGGGTTCTCAATGGTTGAAACCACAAACTCCACCTATGCTCCCGCATGGGAAATCGTTGGCAACGGCATCACCACTACCAACAACCGCCTTAACCAATGGGGCGGCACCGAACAGGGCAACCAAATTGGTTTCTGGTCGGCAGGCGACGTGAACAACCCCCTGCAGTTTGTCAACGAAAAGGATATGATCTATGCCGACTACAACACTGAAGGCATCTCCGGCTATACTCCCGAACACGATCTGACCCTCTGGTACACCGAACCCGCCACCACCGCGCAGCTCTACAGCGGCGGCCAAGGCTACTCCAACTGGATGGAATATTCACTGCCCATCGGCGACGGCCAATTCGGCGCAAGCCTCTTTGGCGGTGTCTACAAAGATGAAATCCAATTCAACGAAAAGACACTTTGGACCGGTCGCTCCACCGACCTCACCTCGGGCGGCAGCGGCTACGGCATCTACCAAAACTTCGGTTCGGTTTATGCTGAAGACCTCTCCGGAGTGTTTGGCTATACCTCGGACAATCAAGCATCCGACTACTATCGTCAACTCGACCTCACCACCGCCACCGGCAAAACCTCATTTAAGGATTGCAACGGCGTGACCTACACCCGCGAATACATCGCCAGCAACCCCGCTCGCGTTGTTGCCGCTCACTACACCGCCTCCGCTGCCGGTAAAATCAGCCTCCGCTTCACCATGGCTCCCGGCAGCGTGACTTCCACAACCACCTATGCCAACGGCGAAGGCACCTTCAGCGGTTCGCTCGAAACCGTTAGCTACAACGCTCGCTTCAAAGTGATCCCCACCGGTGGCACAATGACCACCACCGCCGACGGCATTGAAGTGCGCGGCGCCGACGAAGTGCTTGTGATTCTCGGTGGCGGCACCGACTTCGATGCCTATAGCTCAACCTACGTGAGCAACACCGACGGCCTGGCCGAAACCATCCAAAACCGCGTAAGCGCAGCTGCAGCAAAGAGCTGGGATGATCTCTACGCCGAACATCTGGCCGACTTCCAGAGCTTCTTCTCACGCGTTAACTTCCAACTCGACGGCACCAAGAACACCGTTCCCACCAACACCCTTATCGACAACTACAACAGCGGCAACGGCGCCGACGCTCTGATGCTCGAACGCCTCTACTTCGCTTACGGCCGTTACCTGGAAATCTCCTCCTCGCGCGGCGTTGACGTGCCCTCCAACCTGCAAGGCATCTGGAGCAACATGAGCAATCCCGCTTGGAACGCCGACATCCACGCCAACATCAACGTGCAGATGAACTACTGGCCCGCCGAGCCCACCAACCTCAGCGAAATGCACATGCCTTTCCTCAACTACATCTGGAACATGGCTATGAACCACTCCGAATGGCAAGGCTATGCCAAAGACATCGCCGGTCAATCTCGCGGTTGGACCTGCTTCACCGAAAACAACATCTTCGGTGGCGGCACGAAGTTCGCTTCCTACTATGTGATTGCCAACGCTTGGTATTGCACTCACCTGTGGCAACACTATCGCTACACCCTCGACAAGGAATATCTCCAAAAGGTGTTCCCCGCAATGCTCTCTGCTACCTACTTCTGGATTGACCGTCTGATTCTTGCCAGCGATGGCACCTACGAAGCCCCCAACGAATGGTCGCCCGAGCAAGGACCCTATGAAAATGGTGTGGCTCACGCTCAGCAGCTCGTTGCCGAGCTCTTCAGCAACACCATCGATGCAATCGCAGTGCTCGGTCAGGAAGCATCCGGCATCAGCACCGACGACTACAACAAACTGCTCGACCGCTATTCTAAACTCGACAAGGGTCTGAACACCGAAACCTACACCGGCACATGGGGCAACCCCTGCAACGGTCTGGCCAAAGGTCAAACCATCCTCCGCGAATGGAAATACAGCGCCTACACCGTAGGTGAAAACGGCCACCGCCACATGTCACACCTGATGTGCATGTATCCCTTCTCGCAAGTGACTCCCGGCACCGACGAATTCAACGCTGCTGTCAACTCCATGACACTCCGCGGCGACGGCGCCACCGGTTGGTCGATGGGTTGGAAAATCAACCTCTGGGCTCGCGCTCAGCAGGGCGACCACGCTCGCACAATTCTCAACAACGCACTGAGTCACGCCAATGGCGGTTCGGGCGTGTTCTACAACCTCTTCGACTCTCACGCTCCCTTCCAGATCGACGGCAACTTCGGCGCTTGCGCAGGTATCGCAGAAATGCTCATGCAAAGCAACAGCGGCGAAATCAGCCTGCTCCCCGCACTTCCCTCCGCTTGGAAGAAGGGTAGCGTTTCCGGTCTGAAGGCCGTTGGCAACTTCACCGTCGACGTGGCTTGGGAAGACAACAAGCCCACCGTGGCCACCATTACCTCCAACGCCGGTCAACCCCTCGTGGTTAACTGCGCCGACATCAACAAGGCCACCGTCTACGTTAACGGCGAAAAGGTTACCCCCGCATCTTCCACCGAATCATCCATCAGCATCAACACCGCAAAAGACGACGTTGTGAAGATTGCTTTCACCGACTCCGAATCTGCACTCAGCGAAATCTCTGCTGCCAACGCTCAGGGTATTTCCGTCAGTAATCGCACGGTGAACGTTGCAGGTGAACCCGCTGCCATCAATGTCTACGACATGCTTGGCCGCCGCATCCTCTCTCCCGCAAGCAGCACTTTCACAGTGCCCGTTGAAGCCGGTTCTGCCGTGATTGTAAACGCAATCTACGGCGACGGCCAAACCGCCACTGCCAAAGTAGCTCTCTAATCCCCAAATCGCAAATTCAAGCAAGCGCGCCCTTCGCAACCGAGGGGCGCGCTTCGTATCTGTAGGCCTCGCGAAAAAAGTTGCTCATATTTTGCTTTTTTTCGCAAAATATGTGTAACTTTGTGGTGAACAAGCCTGAATAACCAAACTCAAATGAAACTCATTACCAACACCCTATGCTTGATTGAACGCTTACGTCAGTGGGCGCTTTCTCTTTGGCATTATTTATCGGTGGGTGTGTGGCGTGACACACGAGATATTTTCATTGTGCGTGCCT
>CAZJWM010000065.1:0-12540 GCA_964549975.1 uncultured Bacteroides sp.
CCGAGTCATGGTGCTTTTCGGATAGGCGCAGCCACGGACATTTGCGAGTGTCCCCAATAAATTCAACTTAGCGGCAGCGGCAAAACGACAGGCAATCAGGGCCCGGGTCGAAAAATTAAGTTTGGAGATTGTTAGGAAAATTGGAAAATAATTTGTTATTTTGTGGGTTGAAATGTCATAAAAGCGAAAGTGCCATGTTATCAGAACCATATTATCCGGTCGGCATACAAGATTTCAGCGAAATCCGCAGATTGAATGCGTTGTATGTTGATAAGACAGAGCTTATCTACAGGCTTACAAGCCGCAGTAAGTACGTTTTTCTCAGTCGCCCGCGCCGCTTCGGCAAGTCGCTGCTGAGCAGCACCCTTCAATATTATTTTGAGGGGCGCAAAGAGTTGTTCGCCGGTTTGGCGATGGAGCGTCTTGAAAAGGACTGGATAAAATATCCGGTTTTTCGATTTGACCTCAGTGTTGTTAAGAACGAAGAGCTGAGCAAAATCGAAGAAGGCATTTCATATCAACTCAGGAAGTATGAGGCCATTTATGGCAAGGATGAAGCGACCACTACGCTGAGCAGCCGAATGGCAAGTCTGATTGATCGGGCAAGTGCTCAGGTTGGGCAGAAGGCTGTGGTGCTTATCGACGAGTATGACGCGCCGATATTGGACGTGATGCACGACGATGAGATGCGAGAGAAGGTGCGTAGGTTGTTGCGCGAATTTTATTCGCCACTGAAAGCCTGCGATGCAAATCTCCACTTTGTGTTCCTGACCGGCATTTCAATGTTTTCGCAGTTGAGCATCTTTAGCGAATTGAATAACTTGGAGATTATATCAAGGAGTGACGAATATGCCTCGCTTTGCGGCATAACCCAACAAGAATTGCTCGACAACTTCAAGTATGGCATTGAAAAGATGGCCAACAAATTGTCGTGCAGCGAAGAAGAGGTGTTGGTCAAGTTAAAAGACCGATATGATGGCTATCACTTTAGCGAAAACTCTGAGGGCGTATTCAACCCGTTCAGCCTGCTGAATGCCTTTAAGTCAAACAAGCTTGGCAGCTATTGGTTTGCGAGTGGCACACCGAGAGCACTCGTAGAGATGCTCAAAAAATATAAGCGCGACGGCAGATTCGATGTTGAAATGTTAGACAATCTCGAACCTGTCTCTCCTGCAAAGTTCGAAACGCCGCTTGAAATGCAAACCGGGCCTATCCCGTTGCTCTATCAAGCAGGTTATGTGACCATTAAGGGCTATGATGAGGATGCTTCGGTATTTATTTTGGGCGTGCCAAACAGCGAAGTGCGCGTCGGACTTATGGAGAACTTGCTGCCACTGTATGCCGATGTCGAATCGATAGACGTTAGCAGTGTAACATCGCGCGCATCTGCCGCTTTACGAAATGGTGAAATCGACAAGGCGATGCAGCTGTTTCAGTCGATGCTTGCGTCGATACCGTTTATGCGCGGAGACAAGGAGATTCTTGCCGATGCCGAGAAAACGGAGGCGTTTTATCACCGCATATTCTTCTTTTTCTTCCACATGCTCAACAATGAGGTGTATGCCGAATTGCGTAGTTCAAAAGGCGCAGCCGACGTGGTGATTACCACACCGAAGTATATCTACATTGTTGAAATAAAGATAGATGCATCGGCCGACGCGGCATTGCAGCAGATTGAGGGGAAAGGCTATGCAACGCCATATCTTGCCGACGGCCGAGAGATAGTGAAGTTAGGCATCAGTTTCTCAACGGCCACGCGCACCATTGAGGAGTGGAAGCAGGCATAAGTGTCACTACCGGGTTGAGAGGGGCTGCGCGGTGGTGAGGGTGTAGTGCGGCGTCGCTGTGGTTTGGATGGCGAAGCTCCGGGCGTGGGCCGGTAGGTCGGCCAGAGTTGGGGAGACTGCGCGGATGTCGAGAAGCGACAAGCCGGGGATGCCGGCGGCTTTGTAGACGGCCTCTTTGATGGTCCAGAGGGTGAGTAGCGGCAGGGGGCAGTCGTCTTGTCTGACGAATCGCGAGCTCACGCGCGCGAGTTGCTCCGGGCGTGCTTCTTCCACGTCGATGCCTATGCGTTGGTCGGCGTCGAGGGCTATGGCGGCAAATCGGCGACTATGGCTTATGGAGATGTGCAGCGGCGAACCAATCAATAGCGGTGCGCCATGGGCGTCGTGGGTCAGTTCCACTTCTGCGCCGACGTGGGCGTCGATGAGCGAGCGAACGGCCTCGCGCGCTTTCGTTTCAATCGGGGCAATGTGGATTTTCATAGATGTTGCAGCAGATAGATTAGGTCGGTTTCCACGGCCTCCACGGCCGGGGCCACCGAATCGGGGTTAACGTTGCCGGGCGTCATCGCCACTCCGGAGAGCACGTAAGTGGCGGAATCAGTGGCCAACAGTTGCAGCGGTGTGAGCGTCACCTCGGGCGATTTCAGCACCACGGCTCGCGGCAGTTCCGTCACGGTCACGTAGGCGTCGCCCACGTTGCGCGCCATCCGTTCGCGGCGGTTGGCCATCACCTCGTCGAGCCGTGTGGAGCGGGTGAGCGTCAGGGCCACGGTGATGCCATAGCGCGGATATTGCAGGTTGAGCCACCCGGGTTCCGGGGCGTCGACCACGGCCGAATCGTTCACCGCCAGGGCCACGCCGTTGCAATCCACCGAGTGATACGTCGGCGGATAGAGCTCGATGCGCGGATAGGCCGTGGGACGCGGAATGGCCACGGGCGCAGAGCGTCGGCAGCCCGTGAGCGTAGAGGCCGCAAGCGTGGCCGCCAAAGTCAGTGTGAAGAAACCTCTCACGCCTGTTGCTGCATTTCGGGCATCACCTTCACGCGCACGCTGGTGATGCGATGGTTGGCAATTTCCAGAATCAAGAAACGGCAGCGGCCATAGACGAGGCTCTCCTTCTCCTTGGGGAAGTCGCCTTTGATGGCCAGAAGCATTCCGGCCAGCGTTTCGCAGTCGGCGGTCACGGCGTCGTAGAGCTCCTCGTCTTGTCCGGTGATGCGGAAGAAGTCGCCCAACACGGTTTTGCCCTCGAAGATGTAGGTGTCGTCGGGCAGTCGGCGATAGGTTTTCTCGTCTTGGTCATATTCGTCGGAGATGTCGCCCACAATCTCCTCGAGCACATCCTCCAGGGTGACAATACCTTGCGTGCCGCCAAATTCATCCACCACAATGGCCATGTGCACCTTGCGGCGGCGGAAATCTTCGAGCAGGTCGTCGATCATGCGCGATTCGGGCACGAAGTAGGCCTCGCGCAGCAGCGACTGCCAGCGGAAGTCGGCATTGCGATTTTCCACGTAGGGGAGCAGGTCGCGGGCGTAGAGCACGCCGCGGATGTCGTCTTGGCTTTTGCCATAGACGGGGATGCGGGCGTAGCCGCTGTCGAGCACGGTCTGCATCACCGTGTCAAACGTGTCGGCGATGCTCAGGTCGGTGATGTCCACTCGCGGCGTCATAATCTCCGAGGCGGTGGTGTCGCCGAAACGCAAAATTTCTTGGAGCATTTCGCGGTCGTCGCGTCGGGCCACGTCGGTCAGTTCCAGGGCTTGGCTAAGCTCGTCGGCAGAGATGTTTTGCGGACGTTTCTCCACCACGCGGTGCACTATGGCCGAACTCCTCACCAGCAGCGAGGCCGGATAGTAGAGCAGCCGAATCATGGCGCTCAACACCGGAGCGGCCACGCGCATCCACGTCATCGGGGTGGTCTGCGCATAGAGTTTGGGCACGATCTCGCCGAAGAGCAGAATCAAGAAGGTGAGTATCACGGTTTGCAGCACGAAGCTGGCCCAGTCGGGCATGCCGTTGAAGAGCGGCCCGAGGGCAAAGTTGCAGAGCACCACAATGGTGATGTTGACCACATTGTTGGCAATCAAGATGGTGGCCAAGAGCCTTTCGGGCTTGGCCAAGAGCCGGCGGATGGCGTCGGTGGAGCGAGGTTTCTCCTCATCGGCGTGGTCGAGTTGAGCCGGGGTGAGCGAGAAACAAGCAATCTCGCTGCCTGACACAAAACCGGAGATGAACAGTGCCACCACCGACACCGCCAGAGCTACAATTTGAGACGTAGTGAATTCCATTTTCGCCGCTAAATTACAAATTATCTGCGAAAAATAGCCAATTCTCGCAAGAAATTTCGTAACTTTACGGAAAATTTTAATTTTATCGCTAAATCAAATTCACTAATTCCATGAAGGTAAAGTTATTATCCTTTCTTCTGGGAATGGCAGCATGCGTGGGCCCCATGTATGCCGCTACCGACTTTGTCAACCTCACCCCCACGCCCAAGGCCATAGTGCAGGGCACGGGTGAAGTGACCCTCCCGCAGGAGCTGACCATCACCTACAGCTCCGAGTTGTCAACCGACCAAGTGGCTGAAATCAGCAAGTTTGCCAAGTCGCTAAAAACCTCCACGGGCATCACCTCCACCATCACGGAGGGCACCGGCGGTTTCATCCAAGTGGAGCTCAACTCCTCGTTGGCCGACGAAGGCTACATCCTGCTGGTCAAGAGCACGGGCATCACCATCAAGGCCTCGACCGACGCCGGCGTCTACTACGCATTTCAGACCATCAAGAAGGTGCTCCCCGCCAACGTCATGGCAGAAATCTACGCCGAAGGCACCTACACGCTGCCGGTGATGACCATCAACGACGCTCCGCGCTACGTGCACCGCGGCTACGAGCTCGACTGTGCGCGCCACTTCTTCTCCGTCGACGAAATCAAGCGCATGCTCGACGTGATGTCATACTACAAGATGAACCGCTTCCACTGGCACCTGACCGACGACCAAGGCTGGCGCTTTGAAGTGCCCAAATATCCCCGACTGATCTCCGTGGCCGCCACCGCGCCCAACGCCTACTGGTGGAACTTCAAAGAGGGATATGAATATTACATCAACAAGCCCTACGGCCCCTACTACTTCTCCGTCGACGACATGAAAGAGGTGGTGGCCTACGCCAAAGAGCGCCACATTGAGGTGATTCCCGAAGTGGATATGCCCGGCCACATGCAGGCCGCCATCGCCGCCTATCCCGAATTTAGCTGCACCCCCTCGGGCGACCACCCCTTGCGCTATTGGCCCGGTGTGAGCACCGACATCCTCGACGTGAGCAACCCCGCCGTCATCCAGTTCTGCAAAGACGTGATGGACGAACTCATGGAGATTTTCCCCTACGAATATATCCACATCGGCGGCGATGAATGTCCCACCACCGCTTGGGCCAACTCCACCGACTGCCAGAACTTCAAAGCCGCGCTGGGTCTGACCTCCGACCGCGCCCTGCAGTCGTGGCTCACCAAGCAGTTGGCCGACTACGTGAAGCCTCACGGCCGTCGCCTCATCTGCTGGAACGAAGCCCTCACCGCCGACGGTGCCGACACCAAACTGATGCAAGAGGCCGACGTGATGATCTACGACTGGCTCGGCGGCACCGCCTCCGAAGGCCCCTCCTATCAGGCCGCCAAGCTGGGCCTGCGCTCGGTGTGGTGTTCCACCTACCACTATTATATCGACTATTCGCAATGGAGCGGCTCCTCCGAACCCAAATCAATGGGCGGCCCCATCACCCTGGAGACCATCTACAACGTTCAGCCCTCCACCACCTCCGACGCCTCGCTGTTGCCCTATTATTATGGCGTGCAGTGCAACCTCTGGACAGAATATATCAGCGAAAACGAACACCTCGAATACAACTCCCTGCCGCGCATGATTGCCGTGGCCGAAACCGGTTGGTCGCCCCAATCCAAGAAGGACTTCACCAGCTTCAAACAGCGTTTCAACGCCGACACCAAGCTGCTCGACCTCCGCGGCTACACCTACGGCAAACACTACGTGGACAACACCTCCACCGACGTTGAAGTGGTTTATCCCACCGCCGGCGCCTACTATCGTCTGGTGACCATGGCCTCGGCCGACTCCAACCGCAAAGACCGCTGCATTGAGCTCGTGCGCGAGGGTTCGCCCCTGATCAGCTCCAACAGCGCCACCGTGGGCCAACTCTGGACCAACACCCAAGTGGGCTCCGACGACGAGGCCTACGACTGGCAATATTGGACATTCGAAGCCGACCCCTCGAATGCCGACCGCTTTGCAATGGTCTGCAAGGCTCAGCCCAACGGCTCAGTGAGCCCCGCCATGAGCGGTTCCACCACCTCCGCCCACTGGAGCTACGACGCCACCACTAAACACTACGACTTTGTGCTCGGCGAATACTACGGCGAACAGTCAGGCAGCAAATACTATAGCATCCGCTCCAACTCCGGCTCCACCTGGTTTATCAACTGCGGCCAAGTGGGTGCCAACCTCACCGTCAACAACTGGGCAACCCCCGACGACGGCAACGGCGGCCTCTGGCTCTTCTCGCTCGAAGGCGGCGAAGGCGATGACTCCACCGTCAACCCCGCATTCACCTTCCTGACCCGTGGCGCCACCTACGCCTTCTATCAGCCCGACTCGCAGCTGAGCATTGCCGACAATGGCGGCGACTATCCCGCCGTTGCCGCCATCGACGCCTCCGCTTGCTGGAGCGTTGAAACATCCACCGAAGACTCCGCTCTCAACGTCCAGACCCTAACCCTGCGCAACGCATCCACCGGTCGCTATCTCAGCGGCGTCAGCTCCTCGGCCGCTTCCTCCACCTCCGGCACCGGATTCTTCACCGGCAACGCCGGCTATCCCGTGCTCATGGGCACCACCGGCGCCGAAGTGAAAATCATTAGCAACGGCGACGACACCTACACCCTGAGCATCGCCGGCAACAATCTCTATCCTCTGTCGGCCGAATCGCTGGTCAATCCCGCCACCATCAGCTCCGGCTCCACCACCGCCCCCAACGCCATGCCCGAACAGGGCACCGCATGGGCCCTGCAGCAGATGACCGTCTACACCGTTGAGGCCACCGACACCGAAGGCGCCTCGCTTGGCACCTACGCCGTGGCCGCTGCCGTCGGCACCGAGCCCGCCATGCCCGCCATCACCAACTACACCGCCGAAAGTCACACCACCGACGGCACCACCATCCGCGCCACCTATCGTCGCAGCTCCTACTCGCTGACCGTGCACCGCTCCACCACCGACGGCTACTCGCTCGGCGACACCATCCTGGCCATGCCCGTTGGCGCAGCCTTTGTGATGCCCGCCATGGCCATGGACTATTGCACCCTCAGCAGCCAAACTCCCGCCGAAGGCACATCAATCACCCCCACTGCCGACGCTGAAGCCACCGCAGTGTTCTCCACCGAGGCCGTGATTGGCGTCAGCGCTGCTGCCGAAGCCCTCACCGAACTCACCGACGGCGCCACCCTGCTCATCTACGACGCTCACTCCGATCGCCACGCCTTCCGCTATGCCGACGACTCAAACCGCGTCTACGGCTCCAACACCATCTCCGGCGTTGGCCCCAACTTCATCTGGCGCAGCGTCAAGAGCGGCGACGGCTGGAAATTCCAAAACATGCAGAGCGGTCTCTTCATCCCCGCAGTGCAGACCAGCGACCTCGGCGCACTGAACTCCACCGGTTGCGCATTCCTGGCCACCTACAACGCCTCCGAACAAGCCTGGCACATGAAGAACCCCGCCAGCGACCTCTATTGGGACGGCGAAGACAGCTCCACCGGCTATCGCATGGTGGGCTGGAGCTCCGGCGGTCACCCCTACCACTTCTATAGCTACACCGCAGCGCTGCTCTTCTCCATCGACGTCACCGAACAGACCGAAGATGGCACCGTGCTGCGCACACGCCACGCCACAGTGACCCCCGGCTCCGCCTACAACTTCATGGCAGGCTATCCCGGATATGCCATCAAGTCGGTCACCGGTGCCGAAGGCCTCGACTTCATCACCTCCAACAAGGTGATCACCGTGGTCTACGTCGACGCCACCTCCCTGCGTGAAATCACCGCCGACGGCGCGGCCGCCGCTCAGGGCATCTACGACCTGCAAGGCCGTCGCCTGCAGGCCATCTCCCGTCCCGGCATCTACATTGTGGGCGGCCAGAAGATTCTTGTCAAGTAAACTCACACTAATCCAACTACCTAATAAGAACCAATGAAATTTAAGTCATTACTTTCACTGCTTCTGGTGGGAGCCGCCTCCATGGCGGCTCACGCCGAAGTGAGCGTGGTGAACATCACCCCCAAGCCCAATGCCATGACCATTGGCAGCGGCACGCTCACGCTCCCGCAGTCAATCACCATTGGCGTTAGCGGTCTCACCGACGAGATGACTCAAGAGGTGACCCGCTTTGCGCAGGCTTTGCAGTATGCCACCGGCATCGCCACCACCGTCAGCTCCGACGGCACCGGATTCATCACCGTCGGCGCCGACAGCCAATATCCCACCGAGGGCTATGGCTTGAACGTCACTGCCACCGGCGTCACCGTCAAAGCCGCCACCGCTCAAGGCCTCTTCTACGCCTTCCAGAGCATCAAGAAGATGCTCCCGGCCAACGTCATGGCTGAAATTCCCGCCGCAGGCTCCTACGAATTGCCCGTGGTGGACATCACCGACCAACCCGTCTACGGCTATCGCGGCTTCATGCTCGACTGCTCGCGCAACTTCTGGACCGTCGACGAAATCAAGCGTATGCTCGACGTGATGTCTTATTATAAGATGAATGCTTTCCACTGGCACCTGACCGACGACCAGGGCTGGCGCTTTGAGTCGAAGAAATATCCCAAACTCAACACCATCGCCGCCACCGCCCCAAACCGCCGTTTCACCGACATGACCTCGGCCTCGGCCTACTGGATCAACCAGCCCTACGGCCCCTATATCTACACCTGGGAGGATATGCGCGAAATCGTGGCCTACGCCGCCGAACGCCATATCGAAGTGATCCCCGAAGTGGAATTTCCCGGCCACTGCGCTGCCGTGATGGCCGCTTATCCCGAATTTAGCTGCTCGCCCGAAGGCGCCCACACCGTGTGGAGCGACGGCGGCATCTCCACCGATGTGCTCAACATCGGCAACGAGAAGGCCGTGCAGTTTGCCATGGACATCCTCGACGAGGTGATGGAAGTGTTCCCCTCCACCACCATCCACATCGGTGGCGACGAGTGCCCCTCTTCGGCTTGGGAATCCAACGCCGAATGTAAGGCCCTCTACAGCCAACTCGGTCTGTCGAGCTATCGCGCCCTGCAGAGCTACTTCACCAAGGAACTCAGCGACCACGTGGCCGCTGCCGGTCGCAAACTGGCCGTGTGGAATGAGTCTGTCACCGCCTCCGGCTCCGACCTCACCCGCATGAAAGAGAGCGGTGCCACAGTCTACAGCTGGAACCCCGTGAACGAAGGCGTCAACACCGCCGTCAACCTCGGTCTGCCCGCAGTCTACACCGCCTACGGCCCCTACTACATCAACCGCAAGCAATCCACCTCCGACCCCTACCCCGGCGCAGGCTCCGGCAGCGACACCGCCGAGAGCACCTACAACCACGTGCCCTTCTCATCTGTGGCTACCTCCAAGCAGAGCCTCTGTCTGGGCGTGCAGGGCACCTTCTGGTGTGAATGGGTCAGCGACCGCGAATATCTCGAATATCTCGCACTGCCCCGTCTGATTGCCGTGGCCGAAGCCGGTTGGACCAAGCGCGCCAACATGGACTTCGACGACTTCGTGACCCGCTTCAACCTCGACACACAGCTGCTCGACCTCCGCGGCTTCAACTACGGCAAGCACTATGTCACCGCCACCACCGACACCGAAACCCCGATGCCCGACAGCTCAAAGTGGTATCGCATGGTCACCAAGGCCACCGACGCTCGCGCCGGATGGTGCTTGGAACTGCTCACCGCATCGTCATCGAAAATCGGCACCGGCAACGCTCAGGCCAACCGCCTTTGGAGCAACACCGTCGCTGAGGAGGGCGCCGACAACTACGACTATCAGTTTTGGCAGTTTCGCCAAGACCCCGCCAACCCCGGCCACTATGCTCTTGTGTGTAAAGCCAAGCCCAACGGCTCGGTAAACGCCACCCCCACCGCCGACAACAACACAGGCCGCTGGGACTACGACGACACCGCCATCAACTATGGTTTCGTGATCAACTACGTGGGCGACAACACCGACGGCTCACACTACTATTCCTTCAAGCCCGACGCATCCGCCTCTAACTATCTCAACCTTGCCGGCCCCGGCCAAAACTATTCAATCAACCTTTGGAGCAACCCCGCCGACGGCAACGGCGGCCTGTGGACTCTATCCGTTGAAGGAGGCGACGACTCATCTGCTGCCACGTTTCCCCGCTTCGATGAGCTGACGCAGGGCGCCACATACTGCATCGCCAACATCGTAGACGGCTTCGTGGGCGAAACCCTCTCCGACGAAGGCACCGCTGTGTTGGGCCACAGCTCAGACACTTGGGCCGCCAACGCCTGGAAAGTTGAGACGGTCACCGTCAACGCCGACAACTCTCAAACCGTCACCCTGAGCAATGCCGCCACCGGCAAATTCATCGGCGCACTCGGCTCCTATGCCGACCGCGCAGGCTGCTCCGTGAGCCTCGGCTCTACGGCTGCCGCCATCACCATCCACCGCTTCTCCGACGCCGAAGGCTTCTCCGTGAGCATCGCCGACAAGTCGCTCTGGCCCATGCCCGCCGTGGCCGAAGTTCACGCCGGCAGCAACTACGACTCCTCGGCCGACGCTCCCCGCGTGATGGGCGCCGCCTGGGACGTCTATCCCGTCACTGTCTACACCTACAACTGCACCGACACTCAAGGCAACTCCCTGGGCACCTTCACCCGCAGCATCAAAGAGGGCGAGGAAGCCGGTTCGAGCTACCCCGTCATCAAAAACCACGAGATGAAATCTATCACCGCCGA
Organism: uncultured Bacteroides sp.; assembly: GCA_964549975.1. GTDB lineage: Bacteria > Bacteroidota > Bacteroidia > Bacteroidales > Muribaculaceae > UBA3263. The sequence continues at coordinate 10,823 of CAZJWM010000065.1, forward strand.
CGGCACCACCTTCAACGTGGTCTATGAACGCACCGCCGTGTCGGTGACCTACGACTGCCGCGACCAAATCGGCGGCATCGTGGCCCGCGTGGAATATGTCGGCAAGGTAGGCGAAAGCTATAAGCTCGCCGCCCCCGAAGTGGAATTCTACGAAACCTCGTTGGCCGAGGAGCAAACCATCACCCTCGCCGAGGATATCACCGTGGCCGTGAGCTGCACCACCGAAGCCACAAGCGGCATACTCGCCCTGGGCGACGCCGTCAGCGCCATTGAGGGCGGCAAGAGCTACGTGCTCTACGACAACGACCCCCGCGGCAACGGTCGCAACGTCTATCGCTATGCCACCACCGCCGGCAAAATCATCGGCTCATCGTCGATTGCCGAAGCCGGTGCCAACTACATCTGGCAAATCGTCAACGTGGGCACCGCCGGCACCTACAAGCGCATCATGAACCTCGCCTACGGCACTTACATCCCCAAGGTGACCTCCGGCACGTGCGGCAACCTCGTGGAAGGCACCTCCAACGGCGGCGCATTCCTCTTCACCTACGACGAATCCGTTAGCGGCTGGCGCATCAAAAACGCCACCGACTCTTACTATTGGGACGGCAACACCGACGGCACTCTCGCCGGTTGGACCGACGGCGGTCAGCCCTATCTGATCTACGAATACTTCGTTCAGCCCTATTTCACCGTCAACGTCGTGGGCGTAGACCTTGCCACCGGCAACGAACTCTACTCCACATCCTCGCTGGTGAAAGCCGGCTCCGACTACTCGCTCAGCGCCCGTGCCATCGACGGCATGAAAGTCGTGAAAATTGAAGGCAACGACGGCCTCGGCTACGTTGCAGCCAACACCACCGTGACCGTCAGCTACATCGACGTAGACAGCTCCATCTCCGCCGTCACCGCCGCCGCTGACAGCGAGCGCCACGACATCTACGACCTCCAAGGCCGTCGCCTCCGCTCCATCACCCGCCCCGGCATCTACATCGTCGGCGGCCACAAGGTATTAATTGAAAATTGATAATTGAAAATTGAAAGTCTTTTAGTTTTCAGTTCTCAGTTGCGCCATCATGTCTCGGCATGGTGGCGCTCCCTTTTTCGTATCCCCCACCCCACGCGATAAATGATGCTTATTGCGTCCGGACGATGTCTGAGCGGAACTGACTCGGACTTTGACCTGCGATGCGCTTAAACATTCTGGAGAAGTGGGCGGGATATTCAAAACCGAGGTCGTAGGCAATGATTGCTACATCTTCGTCGGTCGATGCCAACCGGTGTTTGGCCACATTGATGATGTACAATGAAATCAAATCTTTTGGAGTATTGCCGGTCTCTTTCTTTATCAAATCGCCGAAATATCCTGCCGACAGGTTAGCTTTGTCGGCGAAGTAGGCCACTCCGGGGATGCCGTTCTTGCAGCTGTCACTATCATAGTATTCCTTTAGCTGCTTTTCAAAATTGGCGACTATCTCAGAATTCACCTTGTGACGGGTGATGAATTGGCGGTCGTAGAAGCGATGGAGATATTCGAGAAGCACTTGAATATGCACCGAAATCAATGCTGCCGAATGATTATCGACGGGGTGCATAGTTTCCTCTTTGATTCGAGCAAGACAATCGAGGAAGATTTTGCGTTCATCTTCAGATAGATGGAGGGCTTCCATCTGTGAGTAATCGAAGAAACTGAAAGATGAAATCTTCTCGGCAAGCGG
>CAZJWM010000066.1:0-12520 GCA_964549975.1 uncultured Bacteroides sp.
GATGCAATGACTTCGGCGTTGACGGTGCGCATCATGTCGGTCACCTCCTCGGGGCGTTCATCAATCAGCAGAATCATGATGTAGGTCTCGGGATGGTTTTCGGAGATGGCGTTGGCGATGTCTTTCAGCAGGATTGTTTTACCGGTTTTGGGCGGAGCCACAATCAGAGCGCGTTGGCCTTTGCCGATGGGGGCAAACATGTCCACCACGCGTGTGGAGAGGTTGGTGGTGCGGGGGTTGCCGCAGAGGTTGAATTTTTCTTCGGGGAAGAGCGGGGTGAGGTGCTCAAAGTTTTGGCGATCGCGCAGGAAACGCGGGTCGCGACCGTTGACCATGTGGATGTCGGTCAGGGGGTAATATTTTTCACCTTCGTGGGGCGGGCGCACCAGGCCGTCGACCACGTCGCCGGTTTTCAGACCGTATTGTTTAATCTGTTGAGCGGTGACGAGCACATCGTCGGGCGATGACATATAGTTGAAGTCGCTCGAGCGGAGAAATCCATGGCCGGCCGATTCGATTTCGAGCACGCCGGTGGCTTGGATTGTGCCGTCGAATTTAGCGGCGAGAAATTCGCGTTGCTTCATGGGGTCGGCGCCTGCGGGCAGTGCGCCTTGTTGGGCGAGCTTTTCGGCTTTGAATTTCTTTTTGCTTTGGGGCTGAGTGGGGGGCGTTTGCACTCCGGGTTCGCTCAGGGTGATGGTTGAAGCGCTGATGTCGACGGATGGTTCCTCCATGGGGCTCTGCGCCGGTTGGGGCTGAGCTTGCGGTGCCTGCTGTTGGGGCTGAGCCTGTTGCTTCTGCTGCTTGTTGCGCGGGGTGAATTGTTTGCCTTGATGGCGGCCGTTGCCTGCAGGGAAGAATTCGGCCAGGGGCGAGTCGGCGCTGGGGCGGAAATCGCGTTTCTTGGGAGCGGGAGCGGCAGGTTGTTCCGGTGCGGGAGCTTGGGGTTGCACTTCGGCTGCCGGGGCGGGTTGTGCGGGTTCGGCAGCGGGGGCAATGCCTTCATTAAACAGCGAGGGCTCGGGCAGCGGAGGCATCTCCAGAGCTTGAGTTTTGGGTTTGCGGCCGCGTTTTTTCGGGGCTGCGTCTTCCCGGGCCGTCGGGGTGGCTGATTCGGCATCGGCCACCGGGGCGGCAGCCTCGGGTTGTGCTTTTGTTTTGCGCGAGCGTGAAGCCTTTATTTCATCTTTGGGGTTAGGAGTGGAATTGTCTGCTGCATCGGCGGCATTTTCCTCGGCCGCGGCTTGAGCGGCTTTGATTTTAGCTGAAGAGGCAGCGCTGGCCGACTTCGGGGGCTTGGGTTTGCGGCCGCGCTTTTTGGGCTGAGGTTCAGCCACATTGGCAGAGCTATTGATGGCTTGCTCGTCGATAATCGCATAAGCTAAACCTTCGTGGTCGAGGGTGTCATAACCCGACATACTCAGACCCTGAGCTATCGTTTTGAGCTCATCGAGGCTCATCTCATTGAGTTGCGAAAACTTGTAGTTGTCCATTTACGTTTGATGTGTATGGAGGAAATCAATCAATTATTCTAATAAAGGGGGGCAAAAAAGTGGAACTTCGGAGCACTGCAATATCCTAAAATCCTGTGCTTCTCTGAAATATACGTACCACAAATACGCAGTGCTTTGTCGAGCACTTTTCTGTCGAAAAAGTCAAATATAAGGGGGGATTTGGGGAATGTCTAAGCCTGCATTGCGGCTTTCGACGCTGCAAAGATACGAATAAACTTTTATAATGCAACAATTTTAGGCAGAAAAAGTTCAATTTTTTTCGGATATCCTCTCATTATCATCTATTTTGCCTGCTTTGCGGGGAAAATCAGGCAGTTTTCGGCATATTTGCGGCGCGATGGATTGGGGGGTTGTTTATGTGGTGGGAAATGATTAACTTTGCAGCAAGTAAATCCTCAAGAATGGACACTACACGGAAGAAGATAGCAATTTTGGGGTCTACCGGCTCAATCGGTCGGCAGACTCTCGACATAATAAAACGTAATCCCGAAAATTTTGAAACGGCAACTTTGGTGGCCGGGTCGAAAGTGGATCAGCTCATAGAGCAGGCCCGCCAATTTAAGCCCAAGCGCGCCATCATTGCCGACGAAAGCAAGTATGCGCAACTGCGCCAAGAGCTTCAGCCGCTGGGTATTGCCACGGCTGCCGGCGATGCTGCTGTGGCCGAGGCCATGACCACCGACGACGTGGATATGGTGGTGACTGCCACCGTGGGCTACAGCGGTTTGCAGCCCACCATTCAGGCCATCCGTTCCGGCAAAGATATAGCTCTGGCCAACAAGGAGACACTCGTGGTGGCCGGCGAACTGATTTGCAGCATGTTGGCCGACTCCACCTCGCGAGTGATACCCGTCGATTCCGAGCACTCCGCCATCTATCAGTGTCTGCAAGGCGAACCGGCAGCCACCGTTAGCCGACTGATAATCACCGCCTCCGGCGGCCCGTTCCGCAATTTCACCAAGGAGCAACTGGAGCACGTCACGCCTGCCGACGCCCTGCGTCACCCTAATTGGTCGATGGGCGACAAAATCACCATCGACTCCGCCACGATGCTCAACAAAGCCTTTGAAATCATTGAGGCCCGTTGGCTCTTTGGCGTTGAGCCGCATCAGATTGTGCCCGTGGTGCATCCGCAGTCGATAGTCCACTCGATGGTGGAATTCACCGACGGCGCCGTGAAGGCCCAGCTGGGCATCCCCGACATGCACCTGCCCATCAGCTACGCCCTCTTTGGCGCGCAGCGTCGCCCCACCGGCGAACGCCCCCTGACGCTTGCCGACATGCGCGAACTCACATTCTTTGAACCCGATGAAGAGAAATTTCCTTGCATCACCTTGGCAAAATTTTCGCTCGAACGCGGCGGCAACACCGCCTGCGTGGTCAATGCCGCCAACGAAATTGCCAACGAAGCCTTCCGCCAAGGTCGCATAGCGTTTCAAGACATCTATCGCGTGATAGTCAACACGGTGGACCACACCGACTTCATCGCTGCCCCCACGCTCGCCGACTATGTGGAATCAAACACACAGGCTCGCGCCGTGGCTGCCTCATTCATTAAATAATCCTCCAAAAGACACCCATAAATATACATGACAATATTCCTCTTGAAAGCTCTTCAGTTGGTGGCGGCTCTGTCGCTGCTGGTGCTGGTGCATGAGCTTGGCCACTATACGTTTGCTCGTATCTTCAAAATCAGAGTTGAAAAATTCTACCTGTTTTTCAACCCCTACTTCTCGATACTCAAATACAACCCCGCCAGCGGCACCCTGCAGTTTGGCACTTGGACAGCCAAAGACGGCACCGACAAAGCTCTGGCCACATGGCGCGTGGGCACCGACCGCGAAGCCAAAGGGATGAAAATCTCCGCTTGGCGTCGCACAGTCTACGGTCTCGGCTGGCTGCCCTTAGGCGGCTATTGCGCCATTGCCGGAATGATTGACGAAACTCACGACGCCAAAGACTTGGAGCAGACGCCGCAAGATTGGGAATTTCGCTCCAAACCCGCATGGCAGCGCCTGCTGGTGATGATTGGCGGCGTGTTGTTCAACTTCCTGATGGCCGTGGCCATATATATAGGTATAGCCTTCAGCTGGGGCGAACAGACCGTGAAATTCACCGATGCCTACGCCGGTTTGGACTATGTGGAATCGGCTCAAAAGGTGGGCTTCCGCAACGGCGACATTCCCCTGACGGCCGATGGCCGCACAGTTGACGGCACCGAAGCCGACGCCGCGCTGCGTCTGGCCGAAGCCAAGGTGGTGACCGTGTTGCGCAACGGCTGCGACACCGTGAGCATCCCTATCCCCAAAGAATTTATCCTCGACCTCAACGACGACAAAGGCTTCTTTGCCTATCGCGTGCCCGTGTTTGTGAAAGCCACTCAGAAGGGGCGCCCCGCGCAAGAAGCCGGACTCATTGAGGGCGACCACATCGTGGCCATTGGCGACAGCATCGTGCCCTCTTACACCGAATTGCACCCCGCGTTGATGGCCTATGCCGGCGAGCAGACCACCGTCACCGTGGAGCGCGACGGCCGCACCGTCACCATGCCCATCACCCCCGCTGCCGAAGATGGCATGCTCGGCTTCCAGCTGATGCCCATCACGGAAATCTATCCCGTGGAGATGGTGGAATACACCCTGCTGCAATCCGTGCCAAAAGGCTGGCAAATCGGCACTACCACCATGGCCAACTACGTTGGGAGCATGAAGCACCTGTTCTCACGCCGCGGAGTGGAGAGCATCGGCGGCTTCGGCTCGCTGGGCAATCTATTCTCCGCCTCCGGCAGCTGGTTTAACTTCTGGATGGTCACCGCCTTCCTCTCCGTGGCCCTTGCATTTATGAACATCATCCCCATTCCGGCGCTCGATGGCGGCCACGTGTTGTTTCTCCTCTACGAAATCGTCACCCGCCGTCAGCCCTCGATGCGCTTTCTGGAAGTGGCCCAATATCTGGGCATGGGCTTTCTGTTGCTGCTGATGGTGTGGGCTAACCTCAACGATATTTTGCGCTTATGAAGAGCTATCCCGTAATAAAACTGAAACGCGGCAAAGAAGAGTCGCTCAAACGTTTCCACCCCTGGGTATTCTCCGGGGCCGTGGCGTCTTACCCCGAAAAAATTGAAGAGGGCGATGTGGTGGAGGTTCACTCTGCCGACGGCACCCTCATAGGCATCGGCCACTATCAGATTGGCAGCATCGTGGTGCGTATGCTTTGCTTTGGCGAAAGTCGAGAAATCGACCACGAATTTTTTGCCGAACGCATCAGCGCTGCCTTTGAGTTGCGCAAATCCCTGCAACTGATCAGAGAAGACAACAACGCCTTCCGCCTGGTGCACGGCGAGGGTGATTTCCTGCCCGGATTGGTGGTGGACATCTACGGCAACACCGCCGTGGTGCAAGCCCACTCACCCGGCATGCACTTCTGCCGCAACATCATTGCGGAGGTGCTGGTGGAGACCCCCGGTTTGCCCGTGGCCAACGTCTACTATAAGTCGGAAACCACGCTCCCCTACAAGGCTCAACTCGACCCCCAAAACGCCTACATCATCGGCGAATATTCCGGCAGTGTGGCCTTGGAAAATGGTCTGCAATTCAACATCGACTGGCTTCGCGGGCAGAAGACCGGATTCTTCGTCGACCAACGCGACAACCGCTCGCTGCTGGAACACTATTCCAAAGGGCGCAACGTGTTGAACATGTTTTGCTACACCGGCGGCTTCTCCGTCTATGCCATGCGCGGCGGCGCCAAGATGGTCCATTCGGTCGACTCCTCGCTCAAAGCCGTGGAGCTCACCCGCGCCAATGTGGAGATGAACTTCCCCGGCGACGAGCGCCACACCGCCTATGCCGAAGATGCCTTCAAATTTCTCTCCGACATCAAGCCCGGCGCCTACGACCTGATAATCCTCGACCCGCCGGCCTTTGCCAAACATCGCAGCGCCCTGCGCAACGCCCTGATTGGCTATCGCCGACTCAACGCCCGCGCCATCGAGCAGATTGCCCCCGGCGGCATACTCTTCACCTTCAGCTGCTCGCAGGCCGTGAGCCGCGAGCAATTTCGCTTGGCTGTGTTCACCGCGGCTGCGCAAACCGGACGCAAGGTGCGCATCCTCCATCAGCTGACCCAGCCGGCCGACCATCCGATCAACATCTATCACCCCGAGGGAGAATATCTCAAAGGCCTGATTTTACAAATAGAGTAAAGAGACACAACAGAATGAACAAGAAATTTATGACAGCAGCTATTGCGGCAGTCGTTGCGGCACAAAGTGCGCACGCCACTGCCGACCCCAATGTGAACTATAAGGTGGATCGCTTTGCCGACATCGAAGTGCTCCGCTACACCGTGCCCGGTTTTGAAAACCTCACGCTCGACCAAAAGAAGATGATCTATTATCTCACCGAAGCCGCTCTGGCCGGACGTGACATCATCTGGGATCAAAACTGCAAAGTGAACCTCCCCATCCGCGATATGCTCGAAGGCGTCTACAAAAACTACACCGGCGACACCACCTCGGCCGACTATCAAGGCTTCCTCACCTACCTGAAGCAAGTGGAATTTGCCAACGGCATTCACCACCACTACAGCATGGACAAGTTCACCCCCAACTTCTCGCGCTCATGGCTCGAAGCCGAAGTGGCAAAGCTGGGCATGACCGACACCAAGGAGCTGCTCGACGTGATTTTCGACCCCACCATCATGCCCAAGCGCGTGAACCAAGCCGACGGCGTTGACCTGATCACCACCTCCGCTTGCAACCTCTACGGCCCCGGAGTGACCCAAGCCGACGTTGAAGCCTATTATGCCAAGGTGAAAGACCCCAACGACACCACCCCCATCAGCTATGGCCTGAACTCAATGCTCGTGCGCGACGACAACGGCCGCCTCACCGAGGTGCCCTACAAGCTCAACGGCATGTATAGCGCCGAGATTTCGCGCATCATCGAAATGCTGGGCAAGGCTGCCGAAATTGCCGAAAACGACACCCAGAAGGCCGTCATCGAAAAACTCATCTATTTCTACGTGACCGGTTCGCTCAAGGCCTTCGACGACTATTCCATCATGTGGGTGAAAGACGTTGACTCGCGCATCGACTTCATCAACGGCTTCATTGAAAGCTATGGCGACCCCCTGGGCATGCGCGGCCAATATGAATCAATCGTCAACTTCAAGAACCTCGAAGCCAGCGAGCGCACCCACACCATTGCCGACAATGCCCAATGGTTTGAAGACAATTCGCCCGTGGCTGCCGAATTCCGCAAAAAGACCGTGAAGGGCGTCAGCGCCAAAGTGATCACCGCTGCCGTGCTCGCCGGCGACTCCTATCCCTCCACCCCCATCGGCATCAATCTGCCCAATGCCAACTGGATTCGTGCCGCCCATGGCTCCAAGTCGGTGACCATCGAAAACATCACCGAGGCCTACGACATTGCCGCCGAAGGCAACGGCTTCTCCGAAGAGTTTGTCATCGACCAACAGATGCGCGACCTGATGAAGAAATATGGCTTCATCACCGACAACCTCCACACCGACCTCCACGAGTGTCTGGGCCACGCCTCCGGCCAACTGCTCCCCGGAGTGGACCCCGATGCCCTCAAGGCCCACGGCTCAACCCTGGAAGAAGCTCGCGCCGACCTCTTTGCCCTCTATTATCTGGCCGATCCCAAACTGCTGGAACTAGGTCTGCTCGACAATCCCGATGCATATAAGGCCGAATATTATCGCTACATGATGAACGGTCTGATGACTCAGATGGTGCGCATCGAGCCCGGCAAAGACCTCGAAGAAGCCCACATGCGCAATCGCCAAATCATAGCCTCATGGGCGCTGGAGCATGGCAAGAAAAACCACGTGGTGGAACTGGTCAAGAAATCCGGCAAGACCTACGTGAAGATTAACGACTATGCCGCTCTGCGCAACATCTTTGGCCAACTCCTTGCCGAAATTCAGCGCATCAAGTCGACCGGTGACTACGAAGCCGGCCGTCAGTTGGTGGAGAAATACGGCGTGAAAGTTGACCACAAGCTCCACAACGAAGTGCTCAGCCGCTATGCCAAGCTCAACATCGCTCCCTACAAGGGCTTTGTGAACCCCGTCTACACCCCCGTGACCGATGCCGAAGGCAACATCACCGACATCAACGTGACCTACACTGAGGACTTCCTGCCTCAGGTGATGCGCTACAGCACCCAGTATTAATCCATCGATTCGCAATCACCCAATGATAGACCGTCAGGACTTGCAGCAAGCACTGGCCACCCTCCGACGAGGCGGCATCATCCTATATCCCACCGACACCGTGTGGGGTATAGGTTGCGATGCCACCAATGCAGAAGCTGTGAGCCGAATTTATCAACTCAAACGACGTGCCGACAGCAAGGCTATGATATGCCTGCTGTCGGACGTTTCGCAGATAGAGCGCTACGTTGGCGGTGCCCCCGAGGTGGCTTACCAGCTCGTGGAGGTGGCCGACAAGCCGCTCACCGTGATCTACGACGATGCTCTGGTGCCGCCATTGGCCGCAAATCTGCCGGCCGAGGATGGCACCGTGGCCCTGCGCATCACCCACGAAGCCTTTTCGTCGGCCCTGTGCCGCGAATTGCGCAAGCCGCTGGTGAGCACATCTGCCAATCTCTCCGGCGAGCCCACGGCTCGCACATTTGCCGAAATCTCTCAAGAAATAGTTTCCGGAGTGGACTATGTGTGCACCTCCGGGCGTGACTCAGCCCCCGCGCAAGCCTCAGCCATCATCAAGCTCACGGCCTCGGGGTGTGTCACCGTGATTAGATAGTCCCCCGTCTTGAATATATGAAACCCTGGCGCCTGCGATTGACCTACGTGCTCACCGACTATGTCACCACCTCGGTGGCATGGGTGCTCTTCAACGTGTTTCGCATCTCCATCATGGTGATGCCGCCCTATTCGTTGGTCAATTTCTATCAATGGCCACCGGTGATTTGCGGTCAGATTTTGCTGCCGTTGTTGATGCTCGGGGTTTATTGGCTGTCGGGCTACTACAACGTGGTTGACTCGCGTTCGCGCACCGTGGAATTGAGCGCCACGCTCTGCTCCACGTTCATTGGCGCCGTGTTGACCTATTTCATAGTGGTGGTCAACGACATGTATCAAGACCGCCATTTGGCCTTGGAGCAGGTGGGCGTGTTGTTCGCGTGCCTGATGTGTTGCGTCTATGCCGGGCGCGTCATTGTCACGGCCCGTTGCGTCAACTCCGCGTCAAACCGTCGACGTCTGCGCCGCGCCCTGATTGTGGGCAACGACGCCGAAGCTCACCACCTGGGCGACCGCATCAGCGCCATGCGTCCGCGAGCCGGCGGCTATAAGTTGGTGGCCTACGTCGACCCCGATTCGGAGTCGGTGGATGAGGCCATACGCAGCCACAATGCCTCGGTGTTGATTCTCTCGCAGGAGGTAGCCGCCGGGCCTCATATGGCCGACGTGTTGACTCAAGCCATGGCCCATGAGGCCGTGACCGTGTTGATGTCGCCCACCATCAATCAGCTTGTTTATGCCAGTCGCAGCATTGGCGACGTGCAGGGCGAGCCGCTGATCAATCTCACCGATGCCAACGTCAGCGCATCGACGGCCAACATCAAGCGCACGTTCGACGTGGTGTTGTCGGCCGTGGCCTTAGTGGTGCTTTCGCCGCTGATGCTCTCCTTGGCCATTGCGGTGAAGTGCTCTTCGCCCGGGCCGGTGATCTATCGGCAGGAGAGGGTGGGGCGCCGACGCCGCAAGTTCAACATCCTAAAATTTCGCTCCATGCACGTTGACGCCGAAAAGCAGGGCCGGCCGCAGCTGGCCGACGTTGACGATCCGCGCGCCACGTCGCTGGGCCGCGTGATGCGCAAATATCGTCTTGACGAACTGCCGCAATTTTGGAACGTGATTCGCGGCGATATGTCGTTGGTGGGCCCGCGCCCCGAACGTCAATATTTTGCCGATCAAATCATGAACGTGACGCCGCTCTATTCGCTGATCTATCAGGTGCGCCCGGGCATCACCTCGTGGGGCTCCGTGAAGTTTGGCTATGCATCCTCAATCCGTGAGATGGTGTTGCGCCTGCGTTTTGATTTAATTTATATGGAAAATATTTCGCTTTTGACCGACCTGAAGATTATCCTCTACACCGTGTCGACCGTCCTCAGCGGCAAAGGCAAATAACCTCTCATGCGTTAGTACTTATCAAGCTATGTCAGAAACCTCCACCGAACATCCCGTGCAGACCTCGCGCTTCGACGACCTGATGCTGCAGTTTCTCCGCTGGCGCCAGCGCCACATCAAGGAGCGAACGTTTGTGCTCGTGTTGGCCTTCATCGTTGGCCTTGCCAGCGGCTTTGCCGCTCTGCTGCTCAAAGCGTTGATCCACCTGATAGCCTCCACGCTCACCGGCAGCCTCGACGACACCGGCGGCAGCTATATGTATTTGGTCTATCCGGTGATTGGCATCGTGGTGGCCGGATGGTATGTGCGCAACATCGTGCGCGACAACATCAGCCACGGCGTCACCCGCGTGCTTCACGCCATTTCGTCAAACAAGTCGAGACTGAAAACCCACAACATGTATAGCTCGCTGATAGCCTCGTCGATCACCATCGGTTGCGGCGGTTCGGTCGGTGCCGAGGGCCCTATTGTCTACACCGGCGCCGCCATCGGCTCGAAGTTGGGCAGCTTGTTCAGGATGTCGCCCAGGGTGTTGATGATGCTCGTGGGCTGCGGCGCTGCTGCCGGCATTGCCGGCATCTTCAAGGCCCCGATTGCCGGTATGCTGTTCACCCTGGAGGTGTTGATGCTCGACCTGACCACCGTGTCGGTGATGCCGCTGCTCATTTCCTCAATCACGGCAGCCACAGTGGCCTACACCTTCACCGGCTACAACTTTGAATTCTTCTTCCTGCAGAGCGAGCAGTTTGCCACCACGCGCATCCCCTACGTGATTTTGCTCGGCGTGGTCTGCGGCTTTGTGAGCCTATATTTCACGCGAGTGATGAACATGATGGAGAATATGTTTTCCTCGCTGAAGCGCCCGTGGGTCAAGACCACCGTGGGCGGCGTGATTCTCAGCAGCCTCATCTTCCTCTTCCCGCCGCTCTATGGCGAAGGCTACGACTCCATTATTGAACTTCTGGCCGGCGACCCCTCGCGACTGGTGCAGAGTTCGGTGTTCTATTCCGAGTCGATTTCGCCGATGTTTATCTGCCTCTTCTTGGTGGCCATTGTGTTGCTCAAGGCCTTTGCCACGTCGGCCACGAATGGCGGCGGCGGTGTGGGCGGCACGTTTGCCCCGTCGCTCTACGTGGGCTGTCTGGCCGGATTTGTCTTTGCCTACGCCATCAACGACATCTTTGCCTTCGACCTCTCCACCAAAAACTTTGCCCTGATGGGCATGGCCGGTGTGATGAGCGCCGTGATGCACGCCCCGCTGATGGCCATCTTCCTCACCGCCGAACTCACCGGCGGCTACAACCTCTTCCTGCCGCTGCTGATTGTGAGCACCATCTCCTACGGCACCATCAAAGTGTTTGAGCCCTACAGCATCTACACCATGCGTCTGGCTCAGCGCGGCCAGCTGCTCACCCACCAGAAAGACAAGGCTGTGCTCACCCTGCTGAAGATGGACTCCGTGGTCGAGACCGACTTCCTGACCGTGCGTCCGCAGATGTGTCTGAAAGAGATGTGCGACGTCATTGCCAAATCCACGCGCAACCTCTTCCCCGTGGTCGACGACAAGGGGCGCCTGCTGGGCGTGGTGTTGCTCGACGAAATTCGCAATATCATGTTCCGTCCCGACCTCTATCGCCGCATGCACGTGGGCAAATTCATGAGCATGCCATCTGCCAAAATTACCATTGGCGACAACATGGAGCACGTGATGAAGCTCTTCGACGACACCGGCGCATGGAACTTGCCCGTGGTCGACGAACATGGCGGCTACGTGGGCTTTGTGTCGAAATCCAAAATCTTCACATCCTATAGGCGAGTGCTGCGCCACTACACCGACGACTGACAATTAGTCAGACCTGCGCAACATTTGGCACGGGTTTTGTGTTCTTGAGTCAGTAGAAACTAAAATCACTCTGACTTATGAATTTCAACAACTTTACCATCAAGTCGCAGGAGGCTATTCAAAAGGCCGTGACACTGACCCGTGCGGCAGGGCAGCAGTCCATCGAGCCTGTCCACCTGCTCAAGGGCGTGGTGACTGAAGGTGAGTCACTCGTCAAGTTTATATTTCAAAAGGTTGGAGCCAATTTGCCGTTGATGCTCCAAAACGTCGACCGCGCCATCGAGGCCCTGCCTCGCGTGAGCGGTGGCGAACCCTATCTGAGCCGCGAGTCAAACGACGTGATGCAACAGGCCATGGACACGGCGCAAAAGATGGGCGACCAATACGTCACCCTCGAGGCGCTGCTCATTGCTCTGCTGCGTGTGGCATCGCCCGCTTCCACAATGCTCAAAGATGCCGGCCTGAACGAACACGATCTGATGGCCGCCATCCAAGAGTTGCGCCAAGGCAGCAAGGCCACCGGCCAAAGCGCTGAAGACACCTATCAGTCGCTTTCGAAATATGCCGTCAACCTCTGCGAACGTGCCCGCGCCGGCAAGCTCGACCCCGTGATTGGCCGCGACGAGGAGATTCGTCGAGTGCTCCAAATCTTGAGCCGACGCACCAAAAACAACCCGATGCTCATCGGTGAACCCGGTGTGGGCAAAACCGCCATTGCCGAAGGCCTGGCGCAGCGCATTGTGCGCGGCGACGTGCCCGAGAGCCTGCGCTCAAAGCAGATTTTCTCTTTGGACATGGGCGCACTGGTGGCCGGTGCCAAATATAAAGGCGAATTTGAGGAACGACTCAAAGCCGTGGTCAACGAAGTGACCGGCAGCGATGGCGAAATAATCCTCTTCATCGACGAAATCCACACTCTGGTGGGCGCCGGCAAGAGTGATGGAGCCATGGATGCCGCCAACATTCTGAAACCTGCCCT
>CAZJWM010000067.1:0-12352 GCA_964549975.1 uncultured Bacteroides sp.
AGAACGACAGGGCTTTTTCCACCAGAGTGATGAGCTCCTGCTCGTTGTCGCAGAATCCGGAGCCGAGGCCGCCAAGGGCGTAGGCTGCGCGCACAATCACGGGGTAGCCGAGCTTGGCGGCGGCGCTGCAGGCGTCGGCCACGCTCTCCACGGCTTCGCTCTTGATGGTTTTGACGCCGATTTCGTCGAGCTTCTTGACGAAGAGCTCGCGGTCTTCGGTGTCCATGATGGCTTGCACGGGGGTGCCGAGCACGCGCACATTATATTTTTCGAGCACGCCGCTCTGATAGAGCTGCACGCCGCAGTTCAAGGCGGTTTGGCCGCCAAAAGCGAGCAGGATGCCGTCGGGGCGCTCTTTTTTGATCACCTTCTCCACGAATTGTGGGGTCACCGGCAGGAAGTAGATTTTGTCGGCAAAGCCTTCAGAGGTCTGCACCGTGGCGATGTTGGGGTTGATCAACACGGTGGTGATGCCCTCTTCTTTGAGGGCCTTGAGTGCCTGCGAACCGGAGTAGTCAAATTCGCCGGCCTCGCCTATTTTGAGGGCGCCGCTGCCGAGCAGCAACACCTTTTTAATTTCGGGATTGTTCATCTCTTGGCTTTGGGGTGATTAAAGGAGATTGATAAATTCGTCGAACAGAAACTCGGTGTCTTTCGGGCCGGAGCTTGCTTCGGGGTGGAATTGGGCCGAGAAGTAGGGTAGGGTGCGGTGGCGGATGCCTTCGTTGGTGCCGTCGTTCATGTTGATGAACAGGGGCTCCCAGTCGGCGGGCAGCGAGTCGTTGTCAACGGCGAAACCGTGGTTTTGCGAGGTGACGTAGCAGGTGTCGGTGCCCACGCGGCGCACGGGTTGGTTGTGGCTGCGGTGGCCGTATTTGAGTTTATATGTGCGGGCGCCGGCGGCTTTGCTCAGCAGCTGGTTGCCCATGCAGATGCCGCAAATGGGTTTGCCCACGGTGAGCGCTTGGCGCAGATGTTCCACGGTTTTGTCCACCATGTCGGGGTTGCCGGGGCCGTTGGAGATGAACAGGCCATCGTAGTTGATGGTGTTGAAATCGTAGTCCCAGGGCACGCGAATCACTTTCACGCCGCGGCGCACCAGGCAACGGATGATGTTGTGCTTGGTGCCACAGTCGACCAACACCACGGTCTTCTCGCCGGAGCCGTGTTCTTCCACGGATTTGCAGCTCACTTTGGCCACCAGGTTTTCCACGTTGGGGTCGTAGAATTCCACGTCGTGGGCGCCTTCCACCACGATTTTGCCCAGCATTGAGCCCTTTTCGCGCAGGAGCTTTGTCAGGGCGCGAGTGTCGATGCCGAAGATGCCGGGGATTTTCTCCTCTTTGAGCCATTGAGCCAGTGAGCGGTCGGCCTGCCAGTGGGAGTGTTCGAAGCTATAGTCTTGGGCCACGATGGCACGGGCGTGGATGTGGTCGCTCTCGTAGTATTCGCTCACGTCGTCTTTTTCGCAACGAGGGGGCACACCGTAGTTGCCGAGAATAGGGTAGGTGGTGACGAGAATTTGCCCCTCATAAGAAGGGTCGGTGAGGCTTTCGGGATAGCCTGTCATGGCGGTGTTAAACACCACCTCACCGGCCGTGGAGCCTTCATATCCAAATGACTTTCCGTGGAAAGTGGTGCCGTCTTCGAGAATAAGGGCGGCGTTGAGTGTGGGTCGCATATTATGTGACATTTTGGAGTTTTTTCTATTCTGACTGCAAATTTACGCTTTTTCTGCGACAATTCGGCTATAATTCGCGGGGAATTTGTGTGGCGCCCCACGAGAGGCGGTGTGGTGGTTTCGGAAAAAATTTGTAGATTTGCGGGCATAAATCGCTACTTTTATGGAAAATTTTGATTACTGTACACCCACGCGCTACGTGTTCGGCACCGACACCGAGCAGCGCGTCGGCGCGCTGGCTCGCGAGGCCGGCGCCCACAAGGCATTGTTGGTCTACGGAAAGGGTTCCGTGGTGCGCTCCGGATTGCTCCAGAGAGTGAAGCAGTCGCTCGCCGCCGAAGGCATCGCCTTTGAAGAGCTTGGCGGCGTGGAGCCCAACCCGATGGACGACTTAGTATATAAAGGTATAGAGATGGTGCATGCCCATGCCATCGACTTTCTGCTGGCGGTGGGCGGCGGCTCGGCCATCGACACGGCCAAAGCCATTGCCGGCGGCGCCCTCTACGACGGCGACTTCTGGGACTTCTATTGCGGCCGCGCCGTGATGCAGCGGGCCATGCCCGTGGGCGTGGTGCTGACCATTGCCGCTGCCGGCAGCGAGGGGTCGGGCAACTCCGTGATTACTCGCCGCGAGGGTATGCACAAGATTTCGCTGCGCACAAACGTGTTGCGCCCGCGCTTTGCCGTGCTCAATCCAGCGCTGACCGAGACCCTGCCGGCCTATCAGACGGCCTGCGGCGTCACCGACATGATGGCCCACATCATGGAGCGATATTTCACCAACACGCCCCACTGCGTCATCACCGACCGCATCTGCGAAGGCGCCCTGATGGCCATCATAGAAGAGGGCCCCAAGGCCGTGGCCAACCCCACGGACTATCAAGCGCGCGCCAACGTGATGTGGAGCGGCACGGTGGCCCACAACGGCATGTGTGGCGTAGGTCGCGCCGAAGATTGGACCTCTCACGCCATGGAGCATGAGATTTCGGCGCTCTATGGCGTGGCCCACGGCGCCGGATTGGCCGTGGTGTTTCCCGCCTGGATGACCTATATGGCTGCGCATAATCCCGCCAAGATTCAGCAATATGCTCAGCGAGTGTGGGGCCGGGACACCGCCCAAGAGGGCATTGCTGCGCTGCGCGACTTTTTGCGCTCCATTGGCATGCCCACCACCTTTGCCGAACTTGGCATCGACTCCCCCGACATCCCCACCATGGTGAGCAAACTCCACGAAAACAAAGGCGAGGTGATTGGCTCCTACATGCAGCTGCGCGCCGAGCAGACCGCGGAAATCTATCTCCTGATGCTTTGAGCAACTTGCTGATATATCGCTGATTCTACGCTGAGGTTCTAAATTTTTTAGTAAAAAAGGTTGTAGTTTCGAGAAAAAGCGTTACATTTGCAAGCAATAAACAATAACCCCACATTAACTAAACCAAACAAACTTAAACAATTATGGCTTACGTAATCACTGACAAATGCGTTGCTTGCGGCACTTGCGCTGCTCAATGCCCCGTGTCTGCCATCTCCGAAGGCGACATCTACCACATCGATCCCGACACCTGCATCGAGTGCGGCTCATGCGCTGAAGTTTGCCCCAGCGAGGCAATCATCCCCGGCTAAGCGGTCGAAGCCACAAACGAAATTTAGCGCTCGGCGGAGAGCAATCGGCGACACGATTGCTCCCCGCCGAGTCTTTTTTTTTGCTGCATCTTTGGGCCGATATGAGAATGATATGACTCGTCGATTAATCGGCTGTTTTCGGGTGGCGATTCGCGGGTAAAAACATTTTTTTATTTTTCTTGGCAAAATATTTGCATTTCCCATACGTATGCATTAAATTTGCGGCATACATCAGGTACATTCTTATAAACCATAAACCATTTAATTAACACTAAACATTATGAAAACCAGGCTATTTTTACTTTTCTTGGCTGCCGCTCTTTTCGGCAGTCCGGGGGCAAATGCAGGTGCAGTGGAGATTTCTGCTAACGATGCTTTCACTGTGGTTAAGAATATGTTTCAGGGGCAAGATGTTGACTACTACCTGCGTGTTGAAACCGGCACTTCCGCCTATTGGTACATCTACGTGGATGCCGAGCCAACCAAAGGCTGGAATCACGATTGCTACTTTTACCAGATAGCTAAGCGTCAGGATGAGACGACGCCGATTGACTCCATCGTGCCGAGAACTAAGGTGAAACTCCAGCATCCACCGAAAAACAGCACATTCCTTCCGTTGTCGGTGAAAAACCGCTATGGCGACAACAGCAAGTCGAAGCCCGTTGTCAAGAAGGTGGCGTCTGCTAATGCCATAAATAATAATGAGGTTGCATCGCGCACGTATGCCGTGATTCTCAGTGGCGGCTATAACGAATATTCCAACTATGAGCGATATTGGAACGATTGCTCCTTTCTTTATCAGACGTTGGTCAATAAATATCAGATCCCCAAGAGCAATGTTTATGCTTTGATGGCTGATGGCGACGACCCGGAGGCGGATATGCTGTCGACGTCGGGTGTGGTGGTTTCGCAGTCGTTAGACCTCGACTTTGATGGCGCGAACGAGATTTCTTATGCCGCCAGCAAAGCAAACGTGAAAAGCGTTTTGGCAGAGTTGGCCGGAAAGCTGCAGGAGGATGACCACTTGCTGTTCTACGTAATAGACCATGGTGGCAGCACCGACAACGCTTCCGCTTCATATATTTGGCTCTGGAAGTATGAGCAATTGTTTGATTACGAACTGGCAGAGATGCTTGCCCCGTTTTCGGCAAACAACGTTAATGTCAATGTGGTGTTGGGCCAATGCTTTTCGGGCGGATTCATAGATGATTTGCAGTCGCTGAATTGCGTAGTCTCAACGGCTTGCCGCGGCGACGAATATTCCTATGCCTGCTCTACCATTCCTTATGATGAGTTTGTCTATCGCTGGACCTCTGCAATCAACGAAGCAAACCACACGGGCACGGCCATCACCTCCGATGCTGACAGCAACGGAAGAGTCACCATGGAGGAGGCTTTCGCATATGCCAAGGCTAATGACACGCGCGACGAAACTCCGCAATATTTGTCGACGCCACTGTCAATTGGCGAAGACTTGGCCATGAACCACTTGGCTCCCGCCGTGGATATCTATATCAAAGATGACCCATTGGATATGGGATGCGAACCCAACAACACGACGGATAAATTTTGGCTAAGTCCATCCATCTGGGTGCGCAATCAAGACGACAGCATAGCTGTTCATGAAAACCCTGAATATTCAAAAGATCACCAGTTGGCCTTTGTGTATGTTAGGATTTATAATCGTGGAAAGAAGGAATTTGACGGCACCCAAACATGGGCCCACATCTACTGGGCATTAGCTTCATCCGGATTCACCTCCGGGGTTTGGAAAGGCACAGAATTGATGGATGGCAAATACACCACAGGTGGGCACTTGGAAGCCATACCTATTCCTGCGATTGCGCCTGGTGACTCAGCTATTGTTAAGCTTCGATGGGCGCTGCCTCAGCTGCTGGAGGAGAAATTTAACACAGATGAGAGAATCCACTTCTGCCTCTTTTGCAAGCTGATGCATATTTCCTACGATGATGGATATATAGATGGTAAGTCATATTTTTTTGCTAAGGCGAGCAATGATCAAGCTCAAAAAAATGTGTCGGTAATCTTGCGCTCGGACACTTCAAAGGAGACATGTGTGTATGTGCGTAACGTAGAAGGTTCATCTTGCAACTATTCATTGGAATTCGTGCCACGCACGTCTGCTGATAGCCTATTGTATTCGCATGCACGAGTTGTTATGAAGATGAGTCCTCAGATTTATTCCGCATGGGAGCGTGGCGGCATGCAACGTGAAGATCTTACAATATTGACCACATCCGACACTACGGCCACGACGCGAGTTAAGTTTAATTCTCCGAGCAGTCGCGTAAAGGCTATTTCTATGAATAGCAATGAATATGGATTAATCACGATGAAAGTTTCGTTCAGATTGCCGGAACTTCGAGAAACATCGTATACCTACGACTTGATTCAGCGCGATGAAGATGGGAATATCATTGGCGGCGAAACATTCATCATTGAGGCGCCATACAAGTTGCTTCAACCGCCAACAATTGTTCCAACCACGGGCAATGATTCGACAACATTGACCGTGACTGATGCATCATCCTACGACAATGTTCAATGGGTGGACGCCACCGGAGAAATTATCAGCACGGAGGAGTCGGTCACCGTTTCGCCTACAAAAACGTCGCACGACTTCACGGCATTAGCATCGACTGAAGATGGCGGATTGGCCACGGCATCAATCTCGCTGGAAGTGTCGTCTGCCATTGAGTCGCTAAGCGTTAACTCGTCAAGCGTAACCGTAAACTTGTCGACGCCGGCTTCAGATGGCGCTACAATAGCTATAACCTCGTCAACCACAGGCTCACCTGTTATGACCGTAGCCGTGACGCCCGAAGAGCAGACTATAAAAATTGACATTTCCTCGCTTCAAAGCGGCGTCTACACGCTGACTTACATCGAAGATGGCGCAGCTATTGACAGCAAAAACTTCACTAAGTAAACACAATTTTAACCTTGGGAGGCGGCTTGAGCCGTCTCCCTCTAAATCAAAATAAATATGAACACAAAGACTATTGCATTGGCTATTGCTATTGCTTTTTCTATTGGCGGTGGCAACCGGGCAGTGGCGGAATTCTTCACTGCGACGACAGCTGAGCCGGGGACGTTGGCAGATTGCATTGGCGAAAAGTTATTGCAGATTGATTCGCTTGCTGTGACGGGGCCGATAGGTAACGACGATTTCATCACCATGCGTGAGGCGTCTTTTTCAGGCAAACTTGTGATGGTTGATCTTTCGGCGGCGCAGATTCAGGGCAACGCTATTCCGAATAGTGCGTTCAGCGCGGTGGAATTTGATGCCTACGGCAATGAGACGTGCGCCAAATTTCAGAAGATAGTTTTGCCCGAAGGTATCACTGAAATCGGCAAATATGCCTTTTGGCGCGACAAGTATTTGCGCGAGGTCAACATCCCCTCGTCGGTGAAATCCATTGGCAGCGGAGCTTTCTACTGCTGCTTAAACCTAAGTGTTGACCCATTAATTATCCCTGAAGGTGTAGAAGAGATTCCCTACTACTGCTTCCAAGAGGCAAGGTCGCTCAAACGCGTTGTATTGCCTTCGTCCATTCGCTATATTGGGGAGTCTGCTTTCGAATATTCCACCGTTGAGGAGATAAATTTCCCCGATGGTCTATTGGGCATAGCCGGTAGAGCCTTTGTCGGCGCACTACTGCATGAGGTGAGTTTGCCGCAGTCGTGCACTCGTCTAACCGGGGAAAGCATATTCTCAACCAACAGATATCTCGCCAGAGTGGAGCTTCCGGAGGGTATTGACAGCATTCCAACGTATTTCTTGCGCTTATGCGAATCGCTCACGCAGGTTAACATCCCAAGCTCGGTCACCACGATAGGCGAAGAGGCGTTTCTCGATTGCATAAGTTTGCAATCCGTAGAGCTGCCAGAGGGCTTAACAAAGCTTGACGAAGGCGCATTTATGATGACAGGTTTAACCGAAGTGACACTGCCTTATTCTCTTGAGAGCGTCGGCAAAAACTGCTTCAAATCAGCAGCTAACTTGGCACATATAAACAGCAAAGCCACAACACCTCCCACGTGTGTGGGCAGCATGCCCATGGAAGCAGCTTCAGCCGCAAACGTCGAATTGCGTGTGCCCACTGGCTCGGGGCAACGCTATCGCGAGGCGGCCGGATGGCGCATGTTCTCACAGCTTGTTGAGTCCGACGAACTCATACCGGCGGCGCTGGAGGGCGTGCGCGCGGCGGAGCCGATGAACTTTGAGGCCACAAACGGCGGGCTGCGCATCAGCGGCAACGGAGCCTATGCCATCTATTCGACCGATGGACGTCTCATCGGTGGCGGCGCATGCTCCGAAGCGGCCACAGTGGACCTCGCCCCCGGCATCTACGTTGTGCGCACCGCAGCGGCCACGACCAAGGTGGCGGTGAAATGAGTGCGCTTTCGGTGAAAGACGGGCTTCCCCGGCTAAGCGGTCGAAGCCACAAACGAAATTTAGCGCTCGGCGGAGAGCAATCGGCGACACGATTGCTCCCCGCCGAGTCTTTTTTGCAATTTTTGTGAAAAAAGTGGCAGAATAATTTGGTGGATTCAGAAAAACTGCGTAACTTTGCACTCGCAAATGAGCCAATATGGTGAGCATAGCTCAGTTGGTTAGAGCGTCGGATTGTGGTTCCGAAGGTCGTGGGTTCGACCCCCACTGTTCACCCCCTCACCAAGCAAGCGCCGGATTCCATGTGGTTTCCGGCGTTTTTGCAATTGTAACAGCTTCTGACTATGGACTTCAAACTTCAAGCCACAGCGCCGGGCACCAATGCCAGGGCCGGCGAGATTACCACCGACCACGGCACGATTCACACCCCCATATTCATGCCGGTGGGCACCGTTGGTGCCATCAAGGCCGTGCACATGACCGAGATGCGACAGCAGGTGAAAGCCGAGATTATCCTGGGCAACACCTATCATCTGTATCTGCGTCCCGGCACGGAGATTTTGCGTCAAGCCGGCGGCTTGCACAAATTCAACGGTTGGGACAGGCCGATTCTCACCGACAGCGGCGGCTTCCAAGTGTTTTCCCTTTCAGACAATCGCAAGCTCACCGAGGAGGGCGCCCACTTCCGCTCTCACATCGACGGCTCGAAGCATCTGTTCACCCCCGAAAAGGTGGTGGACATTCAGCGCGTCATAGGCTCCGACATCATGATGGCCTTGGACGAATGTCCTCCCGGCACGTCGGAGCGCTCGTATGCCACCAAGTCGCTCGACCTGACTCTGCGCTGGCTGCGCCGCGGCTGGAAGCACTTCAACGAAACAGAGCCGCTCTACGGCCACCGACAGGCGTTTTTCCCCATTGTGCAGGGGTGCACGTTTGCCGACCTGCGCCGCCGCTCGGCCATGGAAGTGGCCGAACTCGGAGCCGAGGGCAACGCCATCGGCGGTTTGGCCGTGGGCGAGCCTGCCGAAGTGATGTATGAGATGATTGAAGTGGTCAACGAAATTCTGCCGGCCGATCGTCCGCGCTATCTCATGGGTGTGGGCACCCCCGCCAACATCCTCGAAGCCATAGACCGCGGCGTGGATATGATGGACTGCGTGATGCCCACGCGCAACGGCCGCAACGGCATGCTCTTCACCGACCATGGCGTGATGAACATGCGCAACCAAAAGTGGGCCAACGACTTCTCGCCCATCCAAGAGGATGGCGCGGCCGAAGTGGACCGCATCTACAGCAAAGCCTATCTGCGCCATCTCTTCCACGCTCAAGAGATTCTGGCCATGCAGATTGCCTCCATACACAACCTCGCCTTCTATCTCAGCCTCGTGCGCCAAGCCCGCGAACACATCCAGGCCGGCGACTTCGCAGCGTGGAAGGCCCAAAAAATCATTGACGTGACCCGACGACTGTGAAACTCCTCGACCTCTACATCATCAAGAAATTTCTTGGCACCTACATCTTTGCCATAGCCCTGATATTGGCCATCACCGTGATGTTTGATATCAACGAGAAGCTCGACGCCTTCAGCAAAGCGCCGCTGCATGCCACGGTGGTTGACTATTTCTTGAACTTTTTGCCTTATTTCGCCAACCAATTTGCGCCGCTGTTCACCTTCATCGCCGTGATTTTCTTCACCTCGAAGTTGGCCGACAACAGCGAGATTATTGCCATGTTGGCTGCCGGTGTGAGCTTCCGCCGTCTCACCGTGCCCTATCTGATTTCGGCCGCCGTGATTGCCTTGACCTCCTTTGTGTTGAGCGCCTACATCATCCCGCCGGCCAACGTCAAACGCATCGAATTTACCAACACCTACGTCAAAGACAAACGCGTCAACACCAGCTCCAACGTGCAGCTGATGGTGGCCCCCGGCGAGGTGGCCTATCTCGGCGACTTCAACACCCTGAACAATCGCGGCACGCGCTTCAGCCTCGACAGCTTCGAGGGCAAACGCCTGAAATCGCGCCTCACCGCCACCACCATCCAATATAAAGGCAACTACACCTGGCAGGTGAGCAACTACGTGATTCGCGACTTTGGCGAATTTCGCGAGACGCTCCGCTCGGGCACCTCGCTCGACACGGTGATACCCATCGAGCCGGCCGACTTCGTCATAAGCAAAAACGACCAAGAGACGCTCACTACCCCCGCGCTTAAGACCTACATCGACCGCCAACGCAGTCGAGGCGTGTCGTCGGTCAAGCAATTTGAGATTGAATACCACTATCGCTGGGCCATGTGTGCCGCAGCCTTCATCCTCACCATCATCGGCTTGAGTCTCTCGTCGAAAAAGGTGAAGGGTGGCATGGGCATGAACATCGGCATAGGCCTGGCGCTGAGTTTCACGTATATCCTCTTTATGACAGTCACTCAGACCTTTGCCGTGAGCGGCTACACCTCGCCCATGGTGGCCATGTGGATTCCAAACATCATCTATTCCATCATTGCGGCCTATCTCTATCACCGCGCCTCCAAGATGTAACCCTTCTCCCTATGCAGCGACCCGACTTCCCCCAGTGGCACAAAATGCTCTCCGGCGAGCGATACAACGCCGTGGATCCGCGCCTCTCGGAGCTGCTGATGCAGACCCGAGTGTTGGTGGCCCGCTTCAATGCGCTGCCCCCTACGGAGATTGACGCCCAGCGCGCACTGCTGCGCGAGATTTTGGGCGGGTGTGGCGAGCGGGTCCACGTGAATCAGCCGTTTCGCTGCGACTATGGCTGCAACATCACAGTGGGCGAAAACTTCTTTGCCAATTTCAACCTCACCATCCTCGACGAAGCCCTCGTCACCATTGGCCGCAACGCCTTCATAGGCCCCAACGTGAGCATCTACACCGCCTGCCATCCGCTGGACCCGGCCGAACGCAACGCAGGTGTGCAATGGGCTGAGCCCGTCACCATCGGCGACGACGTGTGGATTTGCGGTGACGTCACCATCTGCCCCGGAGTGAGAATTGGCGACGGCGTGACCATCGGCGCCGGCTCCGTCGTCACCCGCGACATCCCCGCTCACACCCTCGCCGTGGGCAACCCCGCTCGCCCCATCAAATCGCTCAACTCTGGGACTACATGTCGGTGAGGTCGAGGCCTTGGGTGGTGATGCTGTAGTCTTTGAGGGCGTCGACTTGCGGGAGCATCCTCTTGACTTTTTCGTCGAGGTCGGCGAAATTAATGTTTTTCCGCTGACGTTTGATTTCGTAGATTTCGGCGGTCTTGTCAATTTCGTTGGCGGCAATCAGGTCAATTTCGTTTTCGCCTTTGCGATCCCACCATCGGCCTAACGTGGTGTATTTGCCTGACTCTGCCGCTGCGGCGTAGAAATAACGTTCGAGCATCTTGCCGGAGAAGGTGGCATAGTCGCGGCGAATGAGCGTGCGCAGCTGTTCGTAGGCTTCAATTTCAAGCATGTGGCCGTATTTGAAGACAAATCGAAACCAGAAGGTGAAGAAATTGTCGTGGATGGTGTAGACGGCATTTTTGGTCAACGGTTTGGCGCCAAGGGGAATCTCCTTTTTGATTATACCGTAGTCATCCTCAAGTCGTGTCAGATAGCCGCCAATCTCCTTGCCAATGAGCGACTCAATTTCCGAGCGGCGAGTGTGGCCCGATGCTATGGCCGAGAGGATAGAGAAATATGTGTCGTAATCTTTGCCGAATTCCTCAATGAGGATGGAGCGCCCCTCGTTGATGAAGACAGAATCGGAGCTGATGATGCTGCGAATCATAGCATCAACGGTGAAGGCATGGTCTTCCACAAGGAGTTGCACATATTTTGCCACGCCCCCGGTGAATGCGTAGAGCGCAAGCAGGTCGTCGTTGCTGTAAGTGGGGAAATAATCGTGCAATATCTCTTTCAGCACCGATGGCTTGAAGGCCTTTATCTGCATAAAGCGGTTTTGACGATTATAGAGTGGCTCTTTCTTGTCGCGGAAAATTTTGGTCATCATCGAGTAGACCGAGCCGCAGACTATGAGGTTGATTTTCGAAGACGCATGGGCCAAGTCCCAGATTTTCTGCATGTCGCTGAACACGGCAGGGTTGACTCGGGCGAAGTTTTGAAATTCGTCGATGAACAATGTGAAACTGCGTTCCTTCGACAGCGACATCAGGAAGTCGAAAATCTCGGCAAAGTTGGCCGGCGTGCCGCCCATTTTGATGTTGAGTTTTGACTCAACCTCTTGGCGAAACTCCGCGCACAGCAGACTTTCTGATTTGCGGCCCACAAAGAAATAGAGCAGGGGAATGTCATTGTAGGCAGTGAGCACGAGGCTTGTTTTCCCAATTCGGCGTCGTCCGGTGACCACGGTGAATTGGGCGTTCTCTTTTGCGTTCTCGCGGATTTTGCGCAACGACGCAATCTCTTCTTTTCGGTCGTAGAATTTCATAGTCAATGAGTTTAGAATAGAAACGGCAGTTTCGGAAACGGCGGTTTCTATTTGCAAAATTACACAATTTCCCCTAAAACACCAAAAAAATAAAGCGGCAATCAGCGGTGGTTGCGAGGGGTTGGGGTGGGGGAGGGTTGCGTGGGTGGGAAAGATTTCGTAAATTTGTGGTGTATGAAAAAGC
>CAZJWM010000068.1:0-12214 GCA_964549975.1 uncultured Bacteroides sp.
GACGTTGCCACGGATGCCGCGCAGCCCGCTGCAGCCAAGGTGGCCGTCGAATGGTTTGCCGGATGCCAGAGCCACACCGCCGCAGAGGTGGAAGACCTGCTAGGCAAATTCCGCATCTCCGAGGCGCTGATGGCCGTGTACAAGCTCTTCTGGGACGAATTCTCGTCGTGGTATCTCGAAATGGTGAAGCCCGAATATGGCTCACCCATCGACGCCGCCACCTATGAGGCGACGCTGGGCTACTTCGACTCGCTGCTGCGTCTGCTCCACCCGTTCATGCCATTCATCACCGAAGAGCTCTGGCAACACCTGGCCCAACGCGCCGAAGGCGAGAGCATCATGTATGCTCAACTCCCCTCCACCGCTCCCGTGGCCCAAGAGCTGCTGCAAGTGATGGCCCACGCCAAAGAGGTGGTCAACGGTGTGCGCGGCGTGCGTGCCCACAAGCAGATTGCCCCGAAGGTGGCGCTGGAGCTGCAAGTGGTTGGCTCCCTGCCCGCCGAGGAGGTGGCCGCAGTGCAGAAACTGGCCAACCTCACGGCCGTCGCCACCGTCAGCGAAAAAGACCCCGCTGCCGCCGGTTTCATGGTCGACAACATGGAATTCTGCATCCCCTTGCAGGCCGCCATCGACGTCGACGCCGAGCTGGCCAAGCTGCGCAAAGACCTCGACTACGAACAGGGCTTCCTCGCCTCCGTGGAGAAGAAACTCGCCAACGAACGCTTCGTGGCCGGCGCCCCCGCCGCCGTGGTTGAAGCCGAACGCCGCAAACAAGCCTCGGCCCAAGCCCGCATTGCCACCATCACAGCAGCCATCGCTGCCCTGCAAAAGTGATAATCGAAATTTCAGGAATAGACAGCCCCGAGCTCGCAGTCTTCGCCTCGCTCACCGAGGCCCAGCTGCGCGGCCAAGGCTCCGACGGGCTCTTCATTGCCGAGAGTCCCAAAGTGATTAACTCAGCGCTTGCGGCAGGCTACTGCCCGCAAGCGCTGCTTTGCGAGCGGCGTCACATTCAGGGCGACGCCGCCGCCATCATCGCCGCCAATCCGCAGATGCCGGTCTACACCGGCGAGCGCGAAATGCTCACGGCCCTGACCGGATATAAGCTCACACGCGGAGTGCTCTGCGCCATGAAGCGCCGCGCCCTGCCCTCGGTGGAAGAGATATGCCGCGGAGCCCGCCTACTGGCCGTGATCGACTCCGTGACCGACACCACCAACATCGGCGCCATCTTCCGCTCGGCCGCCGCGCTGGGCGTAGACGGCGTGCTCCTCACACCAACCACCTGCGACCCGCTGAACCGACGCGCCGTGAGAGTGTCGATGGGCACGGTGTTCAACGTGCCCTGGACGTGGGTGCCCGACGGCTACGCCACACTCCACAGCTGCGGCTTCACCGTGGCCGCCCTGGCACTGAGCGACGACTCATGGAGCCTGGCCGACCCGCGCCTGCAGCAGATTGAGCGACTGGCCCTGGTGCTCGGCACCGAGGGCGACGGCCTCTCGCCGCGCGCCATCTCCGAGGCCGACCTTGTGGTGCGCATACCCATGGCCCATGGCGTGGACTCGCTCAACGTGGCCGCTGCCTCCGCCGTCGCCTTCTGGCAACTCCGCCGCTAATCCTTTAAGCAACCAATGGGAATCACCTTAACGCCATCGGGGCGCGTGTAGGCCATCTCCCCGCCGGTGAGCACAATCAACAAATCCGGTTCACGCAAAGCGTTGGTGGCCCTCACCAAGCGTTTAATTTCCAACAGATGCGCGGCGCCGTCGTCGATATCGCGGCTACCAAGCTTACACTCAATCAGCGCGTAGCGGCCATCGGCCAGATGGAGCACGGCATCAGCCTCCAGCTCCATGCGGTCGTGATAATATGACAGATGTCCGCCAAGGGCTTGCGAATAGACTTTCAGGTCGCGGAAACAGAGACATTCAAATATAAATCCAAACGTATTGAGATCCAATTCCAGGCTACGCGGCGATGCGCCGAGCGCCGCCACTGCTATGGATGGGTCAACAAAACAGCGTTTCTTGCCGCAGCGAATCGACGATTTCGACCGAATGGCCGGCGACCATGCCTCGATGTCGTCTATCACAAAAAGTTGCTCAAAGGCCATAACATAATCGTCGAACGTGGTCATCGAAGTGCTCTCCATCTCAAGAGCCACATCGGCGAGCATCGACTTTTTCTTGGCCAAGGTGCAGACATTGCGCGCATACGAGCGCAAAATCAGACGCGCCAACGATGGATTTCGCTTGACGCCATCCACCCGCGAGATATCCTCATTGCAAATCACCGACACATAGTCCTGCGCAATCGAAAGTTTCACATCTTCGGGCAGCGAGGGGTCCACCGTAGCCGGCCAGCCGCCTCGACAGGCTGCAAATATCAATCGGTCGATGGTGAGGTCGGAAGTGAGTCCGTCTATGTCGTAATCCGGCTCATCAAACAGCCGGCGCAACGACACACTGCCGTTTGACTCCAACGACTCATAAAGACTCATCGGAGCCATCGCCACTTTGGAGATGCGCCCGGTGCCGCTATGCATAATTTCGTCGCTGTTGATCACAGTGGAGCCGGTCAAGATAAACTGCCCGCGCGCATGACGCTCGTCAACGGCATGGCGCACGGCGTCCCATATCACCGGAGCCACCTGCCATTCGTCGATAAGACGCGGCGTAGCCCCTTTGAGCAACAGCGAGGGCATGGTGCGCGCCGTGGTCAGATAGCCGGCTCGGCGGTCGGGGTCTTGCATTTTGATGACACTCGCCGCACGCTGCTCGGCAGTGGTTGTTTTGCCACACCACTTCGGCCCGACAATCTGGACAGCGCCGAAGGCTTTGAGCTTCAAATCGAGCAAATCCTCAGCAATTCTATGTAGGTATTTATAGCGTTTCATATGCCACAAAATTAGGCATTTATTTTGAATTATGCAAATTCACTGTGTGTTTTTGCACGGTTTTACTGTGTGTTTTTGCACGGTTTTGCTGTGTGTTTTTGCACGGTTTTACTGTGTGTTTTTGTAATGGCAGCCAAATTGCCGAATGAAAACCGGCCAAATTGCCGAATGAAAATGCGCCAAATTGCCGAATGAAAATGCGCCAAATTGCCAAATGGAGCACAGACTTAACGCAAAACAGCTTATATATCAAGCCATTAAGGCGGCGCGGAAAACGAGCGTCAAAAGTCGCATTTTGAGTATCCTGACGCGTAGGATATTTCGATGCTTAATCACTCAAAATTTTTGATGTGGTTGCGAATATATGGGCTGCCTAAGTGCGGCGATGCATCGGAGATGCTGGTTATCCTAAAACCCCATCTTGCCGCAGGCTAGGTGGGGAGCACTACACTGATACACAGCAACTTGCTCAGAGAGCATGTCACCAGAGCGACACTGGTGACAACCTCTTCGAGGTAGCTCGTGAGGGCTCTGCGGGCCCCCGGCTAGCCTAAGGCAAGCCGGGGTTACAAATAACCAGCATCTCCGATGCATCGCCGACACTTACCCATACTGCATATGGCATTTTTGATGCGTTTGCCATGGGTTTAAATCGGGCAAATTGCCGATTTCGAAATATTTTTGTATTTTTGCAGACATGAAAGTTAGACTGATCAAATTATTGGCGGTGGCCCTGCCCGCCATCATCGGCTTGTGTGGATTTCGCGAGCCGGTGAAGCCCGACATGGAGGCAATACGCGCCGCGGTGACCAACCCGGCTTCGGAATATTACTATCCTCACCTGATGAGCCTGTATCAGCAGAATGAGACGATTATGAACAATGAGCAATATCGTCATCTCTACCTTGGCTCGGTGTTTCAGGAAGACTATAACCCCTATCGCCATTCGCCCTACACGGGCTTGGTGGAGGAGCTATACTACAAGTCGCAACACACTCGCCAAGAGTGCGACTCCATCATCAAGTATGCGCAGCTGTCGCTGGCATGCAACCCCTTCGACCTGCGTCAAATCAACTTTCTGATCTACGCCTATCGCGAGAAGAAGAAAGACAACATTGCCAACATCTGGCAGTTTCGCATGAACCACCTGCTGGAGGCGATTGTGAGCACCGGCACGGGTCTGGATGCCGACAACGCCTGGTATGTGGTGCAGGCTCAGCATGAGTATGACATTCTCAATCTGATGGGCCGTGTGGCCGAGAGTCAGGAGTTTGTGTCGCCATGGTTTGACTACATCACTCTGCGCCCGAAGACCGACAAAGACCCCTCGGGCTATTACTTCAACATCCGCCACATTCTGGAGGAATATTTCCGCAAGTTTCCCGACTCCACAGCGGAGGAGGAGGATGACGACGAGGTGGAGGAAGACGTGGACTAACCGCCTATGTTGGAGCTGCTTGACTATCAGTTTTTCCGCAACGCGCTGCTGGGGGTGTTGATTCTCAGCGTTGGCGCGGGAGTGTTGGGCACCTACATCGTCACCCGGCGGATGGTGTCGATTTGCGGCGGCATCACCCACGCGTGCTTCGGCGGCTTGGGCCTGGGCTATTTCTGCGGACTGTCGCCGATACTCACCGCGGCCTTTTTTGCCGTGGGGTCGGCCTTGGGTGTGCAGTGGCTCTCGTGGCGCGGCCGTGTGCGCGAAGACTCGGCCATAGCCGTGGTGTGGGCGCTGGGCATGGCCGTGGGCGTGTTTTTCGTTTTCGCTACGCCGGGCACCGTGCCGGAGCTGAATTCGTTTCTGTTTGGCAACATATTGACCATCACATCGGCCAGCCTCTGGGCTTTCGGCCTCTACACCGTAGCACTGGTGGCGCTGATGGCCGGGGCCTATCGTCAGGTGGTGGCCGTGTCGTTCGACCGCGATTTTGCCACGGTGATAGGGCTGCGCGTCAAGCTGCTATCGACGGCCTTGACGGTGATGGTGGCCGTGGGCATCGTGTTGATGATTCGGTGCGTGGGCATCATGTTGCTGATGTCGATGCTCACCATGCCGCAACTCACGGCCGAGCTGTTCACGCGGCGCTACGGCGCAATGATGCGTGGCGCCATCGTCGTGTCGGTGATTTCGTCGGTGGGCGGACTGCTGCTGAGCACGGTGATCGACGTGCCCACAGCGGCATTCATCGTTTTCCTTCAAGTGATAATCTACGCTGTGGCGGCCGCGGTGCGCGCCCTCATTCGCCGCTGAGCATTCTCAGCATCGGGTCGATGACATGGCGATCGTTGGCCAGGCGGGGCACTTTGCGCTGTCCGCCCAGTTTGCCCGTGGAGGCAAGCCAGCGTTGAAAGAGGCCGTGCGGGGCCGACGTGACCTGCGGCGGCGCCAGGAAGATTCCGCCTGAGCGTTTGGCGGCATAGTCGCTGTTTTCCAGGCATAGGCGGCTGTCGAGTGTGGCAGTAAATGCTTCAAGATTTGCGGGGGCGGTGTCAAATTCCACGAGCCATTGATGGCGACCTTTGTTGTTGCCTTGGGTGAAGACCGGCGCCACGGTGTAGTCGGCCACGGTGCAGCCATGTTCGCGGCAGGCTTCGGCCAGGGCGGCGTCGGCATTATGGACCATCAGCTCCTCGCCAAAGGCGTTGATGAAGCATTTGGTGCGTCCGGCAATGGTGATGCGCAGGGGCCGGGTGGATTCGATGCGCACGGTGTCGCCCAAGGGATAGCGCCAGAGGCCGTTGCTTGCGGTGATAATCAGGCCGTAGACTTCGCCCTGACGCACTTGCTCCACGGTCAACGGCTCGGAGCCGTCGAGGGGGTCAAACTCATAGAATGTGTCCACGTCCATCAGCAGCAACATGGCGTGTGAGGTCGGATCGTCTTGCAGGGCAAAGAAGCCTTCGGAGGCGTTGTAGGTCTCCATATAGCGCATGCGCGTGGGGTCGATAATGGCGTCATATTCGTCGCGATAGGGGCCAAAGGCTATGCCGCCGTGGAAAAACACTTCGAGCGAGGGCCATAGCTCATGGAGTTCGCTCACTCCGGCGCGATGCATCGTCTCCTTGAGCACGGTGAGAAACCACGATGGCACCCCGGAGATGTTGCTCACGTCGACTTCCACGGCGCGCTTTACCAGCAGCGGCAGCTTGCGGCTCCAATCTTCGAGCAGGGCCACGCGCTTCGAGGGGATGCGCACCAGATTGACCAAGGCCGGAATGCGCTCAATGAGATGCGCCGAGAGGTCGCCCACCTTCACTCGCGGCGGCAGCCCGGTCAGCGCCGTGGCAAACGAGCCGCCGAGGATGAACGAGCGAGCGGAGAAGAGGCGGCTGTCGGGGTGCAGCTGCAGATAGCGGGCAACGACGTCGGTGGTGCCGCGATAGTGCATCAGTCGCAGCGAGCGGTCGGTGATGGGCACGTATTTGCTGCGGCCGTCGGAAGTGCCGCTCGACTGGGCAAACCTCCGCGTGACGCCGGGCCACAACACGTTGGCCTCGCCGCCCACCATCGCCATCACGTCGGCACGAATCGCCTCATAGGGGCGCAGGGCCACGCGCCGGCGAAACTGCTCCACCGAGTGAATCGAGGCAAAATCGTGGGCGCGACCAACGCGGGTTCGTCGGGCGCAGCGGAGCAACCGGAGCAGCGTGTCGCTCTGGCTTTGCATGGCATCAGAGGCGGCTCTTTCCATGGCGTCGGCGCGTGATGCAAGAAGTTTGCGGGCTATTTGGGTTACATCCATCGGTGCAAATTTATAGATTTTTTGTATATTTTTCATTGTAATCTGACAAAAAAAAAGTAAATTTGCGCGCAGAAAATTCCAAAGCGACTAATAAACAATTTGCTATACAATTCAAAAAACTTTCTTCAAACTTTTCCATGAAGCCTTTTATCCTATCATGCCTCATGCTGGGAGCATCGGCGCTGGCTGCGCAAGCCACCACCTATCTCGACCCGTCGGGATGGAGTTGGTCGGCCTCGTCGACGTGTTCCACCGAAGGCTCACTCGATGCAATACATGACGGCGACGTCGACACCTATTGGCATTCCGACTACAATGCCACTGATGCCAATCGCTATTGCCCCCACTGGGTGCAAATCGACCGCCAAAGCGACACCAAAGAGTTTACAGCTCTTACCTACATGCCGCGCTACACCTCCAGCACCAACACCTACGTCACAAAATATCGCATCTATCTGAGCGACGTGTCGTTTGGCAACCTCTCCACTGTGGATGAATCAGTGCTTGGCACAGCCGACTACTCCGGCGAATGGGACGCCACCTACGAAGAAAAGGTGGCTCAGCTGACCAAATCGTCGACCGCACGCTATATCCTTTTTGTGATCGACTCCACCGTGAGCACCCGCTCCGCCGCCTGCGCCGAGCTTCGCCTCTGCAGCAGCTACGACGGCTCATCGTCAAGCACCAACACAGGCAACACAGGCAACACATCCACAACCACCGACGGAAAATATAACGCAGTGAAAATCACCACCACTGCCGCCGACTCGCGCGTGGACTACATTGCCATCTCCAACAACACGCTCTCAATCTCCCTGGCCTCGGCCAACGTGGTTGCCCTGATCAACGCCGGCATCAGCATCCAATATGAAGTGAGCGAAGTGGCCACCTACACCTTTGCCAACTACACCTTTTCCACCAACGCCTACTACGAAGGCCCCAAGAAGGATGGCGAAGTGATTGAACCCGAACCCGAGCCCGAACCCGGAACCGACCAAAGCGGCATCAACGAAACGGCCGTGTCGGCCATCGGCTTCAGCTACGAAAACCACGTGCTCACGCTCTGCGGCCTCTCCCCCGCCGACCAAGTGACCCTCTATAACGCCTCCGGCGTGATCATCGCCAATCCCGGCGTCGACGCCCAAGGCTCTGTCAGCATCTCCACCGAGTCGATGGCTCACGGCGTCTACGTGCTCCGTGCCGCCAACAAATCATTTAAAATCACCATCTAAGCCATGCGCAAATTATCCAAAGCCATTCTCGCTGCCTGCATCATGGGCAGCTCACTCAACCTTTGGGCCGCAGACCCTTGGGTGAACGTCTACTACAACAATCAGTCGAGCTTCACCCAGCGCGCCATGGCCGACCTCGAAGCCATCAACGTCAACGCCGACGGCCTCGTCATCATGGGCAACGACGGCTCGCAAGTGAGCATCAGCTGCGACAACATCGACCACTGGACCATCGGCAACGGCACCATCGGCCTCTACGTCACCACCGATGACTATTGCACCGAAGTGACCTCCAAAGAGGAATATCTCACCGGCACACTCTCGCGAGTAGGCGTGGGCATCGTTGACGACATCGAAGACCAAGCCGCCAAAATCCGCGGCCGCGGCAACACCACCTGGGGCAAAGCCAAGAAACCCTACCGCATCAAATTCGACAAAAAGACCCGCCTGGGCGACGACCAATTCCGCAAAGCCAAAAACTGGGTGCTTCTGGCCAACTATCTCGACAACTCGATGATGCGCACCGAAGCAGCCATGCTTCTGGCGCAAATTGTGGAGCTCCCCGGCGCAAACCACTGTCTGCCGGTAGACTTCTACTTCAACGGCATCTACAAAGGCTCCTACACCCTCACCGAAAAAGTGGGCATCAACAACGGCTCCATCTCCGACATCGAAGACGAAACCCAAGCCGCCCTCTATGAACTCGACACCTACACGGCCGACGCCGACGAACACCCCTTCACCTCGGCCCTGACAAGCATCCCCGTGCGCATCAAAGACCCCGATGCCCCCGAAGACGACCCCGACTCGCTGGCCACGTGGGAACAGCTCCGCCAAGATGCATTCAACGCTTTCGAAAAAGCTGCCTACAGCGGCGACGAAGCCACAATCTTCGAAGCCTGCGACCTTGAAAGCCTCGTGCGCTTCGTCATGACATTCAACATTGCCTGCAACCAGGAAATCGACCACCCCAAGAGCATCTACATGTACAAGCGCGAGCTCGACGGCAAGATGTATTTCGGCCCCGCGTGGGACTTCGACTGGGCCTACGGCTACTCACCCACATTCTCCAAAGGCTCATCCACATCTACCGACCCCTGGGGATGGGGCGGCGGCCCCGGTGGCGGCCCCGGTGGCGGCGGGAACCAGAACACCACCACCTACGAAACCTACGAGAACCCCCTGCTTGGCACCGGCAGCTTAAACGAAGGCCACGGCGGCGAACTCTTCATGGCGCTCTGCAACAACGAAACCTTCTTGAAACGCTATGCCGAAGTGTGGAACGACTTCTATCAGAACCACCTCGACGAATTCTGGGAGAAATTCGACGCCTATGCCGACGCCCTCGAACCCTCGGCCAACATGAACGGCACCAAGTGGAGCTCGGCCCGCCAGTTCCGCACCGACGTGCAAACCCTGCGCACATGGGTGGCCAACCGTATCGAATATATCAACTCAGCTGACAACAACTACGGTCTCTGGGACGATTGATCACATTTTTCAACGTATCGCCAAACCACACCCCGGGGCAAGCCCTCGGGGTGTATTTTTCCAACTAACGCCCCCACTCCACCCTGCCAACAAATGAAACCAATCATAGCCGAAACGGCCACCATAGCCGACGCCCTTCGCCTGATCAACGACATAGTGTCTGACCAGCAGATTCTGCTGGTGATTGACGCCGACAGCCGCGTGGTGGGCACCCTCTCCGACGGCGACGTGCGCCGCGGGCTCCTGGCCGGACACGCCCTGACTGACCCCGTGGGCCAAGTCTGCCACCGCAACTTCCGCTTCATCTACGCCGACGAATATTCCGTGGAACGCCTGCGCCAACTCCGCGCCGGCCGGTTTCACGTAATCCCGATTCTCGACCGCAGCCACCGCCTCGTCGACGTGGTCAACCTCGACCACACCCGCTCTTGCCTGCCCATCGACGCCGTGCTCATGGCCGGCGGCAAAGGCGAACGCCTGCGCCCGCTCACGGAGTCTACGCCCAAACCGCTGCTCCCCGTGGGCGGCAAATGCATCATCGACCACAACGTCGATCGGCTCATCTCCTACGGCGTGAAGCGCATCAGCGTCACCGTGAACTATCTCGCCGAGCAGATCACCGCCCACTTTGCCTCCCCACGCCAAGGCGTGAAAGTCGACACCGTCACCGAACCCCGATTTCTCGGCACCATCGGCTCACTGAAACTAATCGACCACTTCCACCACGACGTCATCCTGGTGATGAACTCCGACCTCTTCACCAACATCGACTACGAAGACTTCTACCTCCACTTCATCGACAACAACGCCGACATGAGCGTGGCCGCAATCCCCTACAACGTCTCCATCCCCTACGGCATCCTCGAACTCGACGGCCAACGCGTGAGCGGCCTACTGGAAAAGCCCTGCTACACCTACTATGCCAACGCCGGCATCTACCTGCTGCGCCGAGAGGCCCTCAGCGCCATCCCCGACGGCGAATTTTTCAACGCCACCGACCTGATTGAGCGCCTCATCAGCCAAGGCAGCAACGTGGTGCGCTACCCCCTGAACGGCACCTGGATCGACATCGGCACCCCCCAAGAATATCAAAAAGCCATCGACCTCTCCGGCCACCTCCCCGCCTAACCCTCCAGCACCCACTCGTGGACCGGCCGCACGGCTATGGTGAGGCCGGCTTCCTCCAGGTCCATCCGCTGATTGTCGGTGAGCAGCAACAGCCGACGGCAGCCGGTCTTTCGAGCCGCCAAGAGCAAGCCGGCCACCTCCCGGCGCAAGGTGCGCTCAGCGGAGATGTAGTAAGACACCTGCACGGCCAACTCGGCCTCGCGGCCGCTACACACCACAAAGTCGCACTCGCCGCTGCGGTCGCAATAATAATATATGTCGCGCCCCTGCGGCTGATAGCGTCTGAGCAACTCCAGATAGACTATCGACTCCAAACGCCACCCCAAATTTGGGCCGGCAAAGGCGTCGCTGCGCCCGTTCATCAGCGCCACGTCGATGGGATAGACCTTCTCGCCGGTGATGCGCACACGGCTCTTGGGCGAATATTTGTGTAGGCCCACCAAAATGTAGGCCTGCTTCAGATAGCTCAGATAGTTTTTCACCGTGTGGGGCGAGCGGAGTTCAAACGTGCCACATAAAACCGACTCGCTAACCACCGCCGGCACCTCATTCAGCAAATGATGCGCCATCTGCTCGAAAGCTCCCGTGTGGACCACCTTGAAACGCTGCTCAATGTCGCGCTGCAAAATGTTGTTCACAAGCTGGCTCACGTAGTCGCGCTTGTTGCTCACCAATTGCAACTCCGGGAAACCGCCTTGACGCATATAGTCGTCGAAGGCCGCACGCCGCTCGGCAGTGGCCCGCGTGGACACATCCTCGGTATTCACCCCGCGATAACTGCAAAATTCGGCAAACGAAAACGGATAAAGCGTGATGGCATGATGACGCCCCGTGAGGTGCGTGGCCAATTCGCCACTCAGCAGTTTGGCATTCGACCCGGTGATGACCACGTGCATCTGTCGGCGCAACAAGCGATTCACAAACAGATACCACTCCGGGATATTCTGAATCTCATCAATGAAGAGATGGCTGAAGTTGCCATATATCTTATAGAGCACCTCCAACACATCATTCAAATCGTTGGCAGTGAGCTGAATCAGCCGCTCGTCGTCGAAGTTCACATAGGCAAACTTCACTCCGCTACGCGTCAACGCATTGAAGCAAAGCGTCGACTTGCCGCTGCGGCGCACGCCTATCACCACTTGAGCTTGCGAGCTTTCCAAGTCTATACTATCCTCCTCGCGGCGCCTACAGAAGTGCACCGCGTGTTTTGCTGCAAGCTCCTCGGCTTGATCAACAAGTATCGTCTCAAGAACGCGTTTATCCATCTCGTTTGTTAGTTTTTCACCCGCAAATATACAACTTTTTTTCGTCAGAACGCACTATTTTACATAAAATCGACATCACAAAACGCACTATTTTACATAAAACGGACACTCCAGAACGCACTATTTTACATACAATCGGCGCTCCAGAATGCACTAATCGACATAAAATTTGTTAACAAAATTCGCTATTTGGCTGATATTATGCACCTTAATAAATTCCCGGCGATGCCTCGGAGAGGCTGGTTATTAGTAACCCCACCTTGCCGCAGGCTAGGTGGGGTCCACGCCACACCCTCACGTACTACCTCGAAGAGGTTGTCACCAGTGCGGCACTGGTGACATGGTCTCCGACCAAGTGTCTAATTCACAGCCATATACCCCGGCTAGGCCGCTATGCGGTACAACAGTCCGCGATGGCGTATAGGACGGGCAGCGAATTTGTCCTACCTTTGC
>CAZJWM010000069.1:0-11947 GCA_964549975.1 uncultured Bacteroides sp.
ACTGCCCCGGCTGCGGCTCCCTGCGCGCCCTCCACGCGCTGCTCCACGGCCGAGAGGGCGACGCCCTGCAGCTCAACCCCGCGCTGGCCGTGGCAATTCCTGCTGTGGCCTTTTTCGCCCCGGCCCGGCTCTATCCACCCTCGAGCCTTGCCCACCGCGTGGCCTACAGCCCGCTCACGCCCCGCGTGATCCTGGTGGCTGTGGTGGCCTGGTGGATAGGTCGAAACCTCTTTCTCTAAATCATCAAAAAAATCATGTGGTATATCACCTACAACGCCCAAACCATCGGCCCGATGACGGCCGAACAACTTCCGGCCTACGGCCTGACACCCACCTCCATGGTGCAAAAAGCGGGAACCAACCAATGGCTCCCCGCCTACCGATTCCCCGAACTGATGCAGCTGATGCAGAGCCGCGGCATGGCCGCCACCGGCCTCACCGGCAAAGACCACGTAGTGGCCGGAGTTCTCGCCCTGATTCTGGGCGGCTTTGGCGTGCACTACTTCTACATGGGCAAAACCACTGCCGGATTCCTCACGATACTGCTCACGCTGGTGACCTGCTCCGTGTGGGAGCTGGTGATTCTGGTGCAAGCCATCATGATGCTCTGCATGAGCCAGACAGAATTCGAGCAAAAATACGTCCTCACCCCCGCCACCTTCCCCCTCTTCTGACTGCCGCTCCGGATCGGAGCCGAGCGGTGGCCCGAAGCTGCACCTATCGGCGCAGCTGGGCGGGCGGCAGCTCTGCGATGGGGACGCGGGCGCCGTTTCGGGCGGATTTGAGTATTATTTTGTGGGGTAAATTTTGAATTCTGAAAAAGTTTTATCACCTTTGCATTAATCAATTAAAGCTCAGACTATGGAAGCGTTGAAAAATTTGCCCATCGGCGTACAAGATTTTGAGAGTTTGCGTAAAGACGGATATCTTTACGTCGATAAAACTGCGTTAGTATATCAGCTTGTGACAATAGGCAGGTATTACTTCTTGTCGCGTCCGCGCCGTTTCGGAAAGAGTATGCTCCTGTCAACGCTTCATGCCTATTTTTCCGGCAAGAAGGAACTCTTTGAAGGCTTGGCCATTGAGAAACTTGAAAAGGATTGGACCTCCTATCCGGTGCTTCATCTCGATTTGAACACTTCTGAATACAAGACTGAGGATGACTTGCGAAACAAGCTTGATGTAGAACTTGATTTGTGGGAACAGATCTATGGAAAGAATGCTGTTGAAAAAACGTTAGGTACACGTTTTGAGGGCGTGATACGCCGCGCCTATGAAAAGACGGGCCAACGAGTTGTTATACTCGTCGACGAATATGACAAACCCGTGCTTCAGGCAATTGAGGATGAGAAATTGCAAGACGCATTCCGTTCAATCTTGAAAGGCTTTTATGGCGCGCTCAAGAGCATG
Organism: uncultured Bacteroides sp.; assembly: GCA_964549975.1. Classification (GTDB taxonomy): domain Bacteria; phylum Bacteroidota; class Bacteroidia; order Bacteroidales; family Muribaculaceae; genus UBA3263. The sequence continues at coordinate 1,411 of CAZJWM010000069.1, forward strand.
GATAGATGCATCAAATTTGCTTTCCTTACAGGCGTGACCAAGTTCAGTAAGGTTAGCGTTTTCAGCGACTTGAACAACCTTTACGACATCTCAATGGATGACCCGTACACTTCAGTATGTGGCATCACCGACGAAGAACTCGATACGGTTTTCGTGCCGTATATTCAACGACTGGCAGCCGCGATGCGTCGGCCTTATGATGAGGTGCGCGAAGTGCTCCGCGTGCAATATGACGGTTATCATTTCTGCGAAGATTCCGATGGGATTTACAATCCATTCAGCCTGTTGTGCACCTTCCAAAGCAACAAAATCAAAAACTATTGGTTTGAGACAGGCACGCCTTCATACCTCGTGCATCTATTAAAGAAATCGCATTGCAAGCTTGAGGATATGGCTTCGGCACAAGTGTCGGATAAAGCATTGCGCGGAATACAGGCCCAATCGTCCGACCCGATTTCCATGATATACCAAAGTGGATACTTGACGATTGTAGGCTATAATCCGACCTATAAACTTTACCAACTCGGCATACCAAATAAGGAAGTTGAAGATGGCTTTTATAACTACTTGCTCCCAAACTATGCCAATGTGAGCGAAAGCCAAACCGAGTTCTATATTGCAAACTTCGTTGAGGAAATAAAGGCAGGGAAGGTCGACGAATTTTTCAAACGTTTGTCATCGCTCTTTGCCGACACCCCTTATGAATTGGTGAAAGACCTTGAAAATCACTATCAAAACGTGCTTTTCATCGTCGCCAAGCTGATGGGCTTCTATGTCAAGGCTGAATATCACACCTCCGAAGGTCGCATTGACCTTCTGCTGCAAACCCCCGACTGCATCTACGTGATGGAATTCAAGCTCAATGGCACCGCCGAAGAGGCCCTCGCCCAAATCAACGACAAAAACTACACTCTTCCCTTTGCTGCCGACGGCCGCAAACTCGTGAAAATCGGCGTCAACTTCTCGTCGACCACGCGCAACATCGAGCGCTGGATCGTAGAGTAAAAGGCATTGTGTGCTGAACGCATAGCGACGCCCCGGGAGCCTCTCGCTCCCGGGGCGTCGCGCATTATTTGTGGGGGAGGGAGCGGAATTGTCGGGATTTTTGCGTAAATTTGCGGACAAATACCTAATCATATTGCGAATGAATAAATTAGTTACTCCTGTTCTTGGAATTGCAGCTTTGCTTTCCGGCGGGGTGTCTGCTCAGGCAGCAGATAGTTACGTGAAGGGCGGTGTGCGCTTCACCCCTGTGTTTACCGAGGATTTTTCCAACTTCACCGAAGGCTCTGAGGCCAACCCCGGCGAAGACTACATCAACAATGCCGACGGCGAAATTGCCGACAGCTATTTCCACACGCCCAATTGGAGCGGCACCGGCGTCTACTCGGCCGGCGGCGTGGCCTATCTCGGCGCCTATCCCGACCCCGAGGATAACAGCACCATCTACACCGGCATGCTCTGCACTCCGGCCTTTTCCAACGCCACGACTTTGCGCGTGACCATGCGCGCCCGCTCCTCGCAGAGCGCGGCCCTGAATGTGCAGGTGGCCGACGACTCCGACACCAACACCATGGACGGTTGGCAATTTTATCTCACCGAGGAGTGGCAAACCATTGAGATGGTGACCTTCTTCACCGGCGACAATCTGCGCCTCTACATCTACGCCAACTCCGACGAGAGCGACGCCTTCATCGACGACCTGACAGTGGAATATCTGGCAGCCGACGGCACTCCCGCCGTGATGCCCGCCACCGGCGTGAGCGACGAGGGCTTCACCCTGAACTGGAAACATACGTTTGACTACTACGACGTGGTGGGCTACGCTCATCACACGGCTCCCACCGACGGCCCCTACACGCTGATGAACGCCGACTTCACCGGCATCGAGAGCACCGGCACGATGCAGAAACCCGAACAAGACGAATATGGCGACCTCTATCCCGACCTCTCGCGCTGGAGCGACTATTGCGGCTGGACGCTGAAATATCCTGTCTATATTCAGGGCGCCATCTGCCTGAACGGCTACTGGAGCGAGGAGGGCGACTATAGCGCCATCATCTCGCCCACACTCAACCTCTCGGCCAACGGCGGCAAAGTGCGCCTGAAGATGACTTCAAAGGGCATCACCAACGACTCCGAACATCAGGAACGCTTCAACGTGGTGCTCTATACGCTGAAAAACGGCGAATGGTCGCGCGAATATGCCAAGGGCTTCGACGTCACCACCGATTGGGAGACCATGGAACTGGAACTCACCGGCGGCGGCGAGCAGTCGGTTATCCAAATCGTGTTTGGCGGCTACTACTATCTGGCGCTGCAAAATCTCGAAGTGACTCAGGAGCTGAGCATGGGCGACGAAATCACCATGCCGCTCTTCGTGGCCGAATCGTTCTTCCCCGGCCAGGGCATCATGAACTGGGGCGACGGCGAGGATGAAGACGACGATGACGACTATCGCCGCGTGGCCGCTTCCGACGCCTCCAACACCGACCAAGGCATTGCCTCAATCACCGTGGCCGCCGAGCAATTTGCCGGCGACGAATTCTCCTACCGCCTGCGCGGCTACAAGAGCTATGCCTACATGCCCGACGATTCCGACCCCTATCCCGTGACCAAATGGCTCAGCGGCTCGTGGACCGACCTGATTGACGTGACCGACGAAGCCGGTCTGCACACCGTCAGCGCCGCCACCACCGCCCCCGACGGCACCGTCTACGACCTGCAAGGCCGCCGTCTGCAAGGCGTGCCCACCGCTTCCGGCCTCTACATCGTTGGCGGCAAGAAAGTGGTCAAGAAATAAATCATTCACTTAATCTGAAGACGGGGCGAAAATCGGCCACCTGCCGCAGCTGCGGCGTGAGGTCGCCGCTCTGACTCCCGTCGGCAGTTAATGTCACCGTTTGTTGCGGCGAGCCGGCCTCCAGGTCAGCTCGCCGCAAGTCTATCCACACGGCTGATGGGCTCTGCGTGAGCCGGAAATAGTAGACCATGCGGCGCTGGTCCATCAGCGAGAGCCATTGCGTGGTGGAGATTTCCGGCTGGCCCTCCACAGCTATGCCCATGGGCACGGCGCAGTTGCGCACCACGGCGGCCGTGGCGGCCAGGGCGCGGCTGTGGCTCAGCGTGTCGGGCAGCAGTGAGCGATAGAATTCGGCGCGCACAAAGCGGTCGGAGCTGCGAGCCGTGCCCGGGAGCATATTCATCCCACCCACGCTCTGCCAGTAGGCGCACACGGCCATCTGCCGGTCGAGAGTGGGGGCATTGGTGAGCACGCCGTATTCGCGGCCGTGATAGAGGCAGAGGCGGCCGTCGACGTATTCCACCACGGCCGAAACGCCCAGCGAGTCGGTCATGGCCAGATGGATGGTGGTGGCCGAGCCGTCGGCCATGGCCGGGGCATCGAGGTGGAATTCGTCGCGACTCAGTGCGGCCACGGCCTCGGCGGTGGTGGCGAAATTGTCGAGAAGATAGAGGGCCCACACCGACGAGCTCATCACTCGGCGATGTTCGCTGCCGGAGGGCAGCGTGTAGCGTGCGCCGGGCTGATAGAGGATGTTGACGGCCAGGCCGCGCTCGTTGAGCCCTTCGCTCACGCCCATGTCGTAGCCGATGGCCACGATGGAGCCATAGCGGGCACGCCAGTGCAGCGCCAGCGAGTCTACGTCGAAGCTCCTGCCCGGCCGACCGCGCGGCATCACGCGCAGCGACGTGGGGATGGGGGTGCGCCAGTCGAGGGTGCGCCCCGTGGCCACGCAGTTTTGGCCCGCGTAGACCACTCGCGTGCAGGGCCGGGCCTCCGCGAGGCCTGCCGCCGCCAAAGTCAGAAGAGAGAAGATGAGTGTTTTCATGCAGCGATTTTTTTCTGCTGAAACGCTCAGAGAGCCGAAAAAGTTGCGTAACTTTGCAGAAATGACACCTCAGTCCACCTACATCACCGAGCCCCATCGTGTGGCCACCGCTGCCTATATGCGCGCCGTGGCCTGGGAGTGGATTGGCTCATGGTGGTGGCTGGCGGCGCTGCCTGTGGTGGCCACGGTCGTGGCGTTGGCCATGGGGAGTTTGCTCTGGTCGGTGGCGGGCTTCGTGGTGATATGTCTGGTGATGCCTCTGTTGGCCATGATGCTCTATTTCCGCTATGCGCTCACCGAGGAATCGGCGGCGCTGGTGCGGTTCCACCGCGTGGTCTTTACGCCTGGAGAGGGCCTCGTCATCGAGGCCGTGGCCGAAGAAGACGATGAGCATCCGCGGGCCTACGCGCCGTTGCGCGTGGCCTGGGAGGATATTTCCCGTGTGGATTTGGGCGAAAACGTGGCCATTTGGCGCGATTGCGCGCCCTATCGGCCTATCATCATCCCCAAGGCGTTGCTCTCCGAGGAGATTGTCAGGCTCTTGGCAGAGTGAAGGTGAAGCGCAGGCCGTGAGGCTTGACGTTGCTCACTGTGATGTCGCCGCCAAGTGTTTCAAATGTGCTTTTCACGATGGATAGGCCCAAGCCGGTGCCGCCGCTCTTGCGCGAGCGGCCCTCGTCGACGCGATAGAAGCGGTCGAAGAGTTGCGGCAGATGTTGCTCACTCACGCCCACGCCGTCGTCGAGGAAGGCAAACGTGTAGAATCGCTCGTCTTCGCCGCAGAGCACCAGTCGAATGGTCGTGCCGTGGGAATAGGCCGCGGAGTTGCGCACCAGGTTCATCAGTGCGCCGGTGATGAGGCTCACGTTGGAGTGCACCATGCAGTCGAAGGGAATTTCGCTTTCAAAGGCCATTGAGCCGGCGGCGCCGCTCACCTCCAGGTCGTTTTCGAGGTCAAACACCAGGTCGTGGAAGTCGAAGTCGGCCTTCTCGAGTTTGCCGCCACCTTCGCCCAGACGCGTCAGCGTGCTCACGTCTTGCAGCAGGGCCGTGAGGCGGTCGGTGTGTTGGCGGGCTTTGTTGAGGAAGTCGGTGCGCAGGCTTTCGGGCATGTCGGGGTCGCTGCAGATGGTGTCGAGATAGCCCTTGATGACGCCCACAGGCGTTTTCAGTTCGTGGTTGAGATTGTTGGTCATCGAGCGCTTCACTCGCTCTTTCTCCTGCTGAGCGCGCATGGCCATTTTGTGGTCGTGGTCGGAGCGCTCCAGGGCCTTGGCTTTGGCGCGATAGAGCGACATGATTTGGCGCGACACGTCGCCCAATTCGTCGTGGGTGAAGTCTTGGTCGTCGACGTTGAGCGGTTCGCCGCCGGCGGCACGGTCGGCAAAGTCGCGCAGCAGCAACACGGCGCGACTCATTCTCCGCGTGGTCAGATAGGCAATCATAGTGACGAAAATGCCCAAAAGCACCACCACCACCCACATCGCCGGGTTGACGGCCATGGCCCGCGAGGCCGTGGCGTTGAGCGGCAGGGCCACAATCGAGAGAATCTGCTCATCGGCCGAAATCATGGCGTGAAACATCAGCATCACGCCCGGTTGGCCGGGGACGTTGCTCACGGCCTGACGTATTGACGTGCCCTTGCCCTGAGAGCGCGCTTGCGCCACGTCGGGGGTGAAGGTGGAGTCGGGGTAGGCAAAGAAGTTGGTGGGCTCGGGGTTGTCGGCCAGCACGGCGTGGTCGCTGCGGCGATACACCGTGATGCGCAGGTCGTCGAGCGAGGTGCCGCTGTTGAGCTCGTCGATGAAGTCAACGTAGCTCTGCAGGTTGGCGCCTTGGGCATAGATGCCCAGGATGGTGGCGTTGATGTTTTCGAGCTGATCCTCCACCATCTTGCGGCGCAGATGCTTCTCGGCGCCGTATTGATAGAGAAACAAGCCGCCGATGGCAAACCACAGCAGGCTTGCCAGCGGCAGAAATATGCGCCAGTGGTAGTTAAACTTTTTCGCTAAACCCATAGCCAAAGCCGATGCGAGTGGCAATATGTCGGCCATAGTCGCCGAGCTTCTTGCGCAGACGCGTGAGGTTGGTGTCGACGGTGCGGTCGGTGATCACCACGCTCGAATCCCAGACGTGGCTGATGATTTCGTGGCGCGAGAAGATGCGGTTGCGGTGGGTCATGAAGAAGAGCAGCAGGTCGAACTCGGTGCGGCTCAGCGGCAGCGCTTCGTCGCGCAGCGAGCAGGTCTTGGAGTTGCGGTCGAGGCGCAGCTCCTCAAACACGATGTCTGACTCATAGCGGGGCACGCGATGGTGTGGCCCGGGCGAGATGCTCACGTGTTGCTGCTGCATGTTGATTTGGCTGCGACGGAGCACGGAACGCACTCTGGCCAGCACCTCCGGAATGGAGAAGGGTTTGGTGATATAGTCGTCGGCGCCGATGTTCAGGCCCATCACCGTGTCGTCTTCGCCCGACAGGGCCGAGCAGAAAATCACGGGGGTGTTTTCGGTGACAACGTCGTTTTTCAAGCGGCGAACCAGGTCGAAACCGCTCATTTTGTCCATCATGATGTCGACAATGAAGAGCGAGTAGACTCTCGGATCCTTGGCCAAAGCATCTTCGGCCGAAAGTGCGGTGTCCACTTCATAACCTTCTTTTTCGAGGTTGTAGCGAAGAATTTCGCAAATCGATTCTTCGTCGTCGATAACTAAAATTCTGACTCTCATAGCGCGCTGGAGTTGTAAATTCGTATGTGTTGGTGTTAGTGTTCGTGTTTTCGTTTGACGGCTCAAAATTACGAAAAACAGAAATAATACAAAAGTTAAATAAAGTTAACGAGTGAACTTCTCCCGCATTGATGTGTTATAGTTATATCTTGACTGTATTTGCACTGTGTTTTTTCTTATTAGATTTAAGGTTAAAGATTAACGGGCTGTCGCGATGACATCCCGTTTTTCCTGTTTATAGGCCTGTTGGTCAATATTTCACCTTGTCGGTTTTGGCGGCCCACTTTTGGAAGGCGCCGATGGTGAGCGAGCGCTCGGCTTGGATGCATGGGATGCGTCGTTGCTGCTTGGGGCGCGCAAGCTCTTCGTAGATAAACTTGTCGGAGAAGTCGATGGCCTCGGCATCCTCTTGAGAATTTCCATAATAGATTTTTCTGACGCCGGCCCAATAGAGCGCGCTCAGACACATGGGGCACGGCTCACACGAGGAATAGACCACGCAGCCGGTGAGCCGGAAGCTTTGCAGGCGAGCGCAAGCCTGACGGATGGCCGACACCTCGGCATGGGCCGTGGGGTCGTTGGTGCGCGTCACGGAGTTGACGCCCGTGGCCACCACTTGGCCTTGAGCGTCGACAATCACCGCGCCGAAGGGGCCGCCGCCGACGTCGACATTGTCGGCCGACAGCTTCGCCGCCAGTTCCATAAATTTCGGTTCAAATTCTTTCATAACGTCTATAAATAATACAAACGCGAAGATAGCAATTTTCCCCGACTCATGCAAGCGGCCCCTTCGCCGCTCTTACGACTTGCGCTTGGGGATGATGTTCAGGCGATAAATCAAGTGGAGCAAGGCGTAGCGCGGAAGAGAGTTGACCCACGTTTCCGTGCGACCTTGTGCATTGATGACATTGCGCACTTGGCTCACCTGCGCGAGCAGGTCGACGGCTTCGGCCTTCACCACGAGATTGCCTCGGAGCAACGTCTTGGAGATGGATGCATTCCATATCCAGTCGGTGGTGTTGAGTGTGGAGTCGCTGTAGCCCCTGCGAGCATAGAGGTTGAGGTCGGTGGCCAATTCCCAATTGTAGGCAAGGTTGAGGGTGAGGTTGGCGCGTGCGTTATAGCTGAATGCGCTGATGGTTTCAAAGAAGGATTCAACCGAGAGCGCACGTTGCCAGGCCACGGAGCCGGTCACTCCTGCTGCCACGCGGCCCGAACGATAGCTGATGCCGGCTTGCTGCGAGAGCACGGTGTTGTGGACCGTGCTCAGCGAGAGCACGTCGGTGGTGGTGGCATAGTCGACGGAGTTGTTGTAGCTTGCCGATGTGTTGCCGGAGAATTGGAATGCTTCGCGAGCGCCGAAGGGGATGGTATAGCCCACGTTGCCGCCCACTTCCCAATTGCCGTCAACGTTTTCGGGACGCCATGTGCTCACGCCCGAATTGCGGTCGTAGTATCGCGCTTGAGCAATGCTGCGGTTGGTGTGAGAATAGCGAGCCTTGGCGTTGAGCGAGCGGTGGGTTTGGTTCCAGAATTGATTGTAGGAGAAGTTGACCGCGTGGGTGAGCGATTTCTTCAGGTTGGGGTTGTTGAGATACACGTTGGTGGGGCTGGAAGTGTCCACGTTGTTTAGATTGTAGAGTATGCTTGGCATGGCCTGCGAGAAGAAGTAGCCTAATTGATACTCGGAGCGGCTCGTGGCAGTGGAGCGCTTATAGGCAAATTCTATGCGTGGGCTCAGCGAGTGCGACAGACGAGAAAATGAGGTGTCGCTCTCGGCTTTGCGATAGTGGAGGCTCTCCTGAGCGATGCGGTCGGCAACAGATAGCTCCACCTGAAGCTGGTCGCGCATGGTGTTGATGTCAGGCAAGTATCCATAGTTGAACGTGATTGTGGGCGTGTAGAAATTTTGGTTGAGCGTTGAGTTAAATGAATTGTTGAGGTCGAGCGGCAGGAGCTCCTGCATGTGGGCGGATGGAGCCGATGTGCTGCCAAATTCCTCTTGTTGCAGCTGCCGCAGCACTTTCTCCTTGTCCAACCACGAATGTTGATACTCAAACTGAGGTGTAATCACGGCCGACACAGCGCTTTTTTCGATGCTTGGACGATACCACCACTCGTATTGCACTCCGGCCGTTGCGTCCCAAGCCTTGGAACGTAGCCAACTATCTTGGTCGGTGGTGATAGACTTTCCATAGTCTGACGACTCTTGGCCATAAGTTTGGCCTATCTGAGTGGCCGAGTCGTCGGTGTCCTTGCGATATTTGCCGCCGGCATATAGCTTCAGTTGATCCAGCTGGCCGGGAATCTGAATGGTGGTTGAGGCCTTGGCATTGGCTATAATCCAGTCAGACTTACCATTGGTGGAATTGCTCACTTTGCTGAGCATATGCTCGGTGAATTGCTGAGCGGATGCGGAAAACAGAGAATCAAGAGCCTCGCCTCGATATTGTTCAATCACGGGTGTGCTAAACGATGCCCGGCGCGTGATCGTTGAATAATTGTTTGTGAGATAGTCTACCGCAGGGGTGAACTCAGCATAGACTTTTTCACCCGACCACGACCATTCGTGAGAGGAAACGAGGTGAAACTTGCTGTCGGCTTTCACATTTGACGATCTTCCATAAACGTCGCCCGATTCGTAAAACGATTGGGTGCTGTTCATTGTTCTAACGTCGGTGTCTTCGCCGGTTAGCATCACGTTTCCGGCAAATCGGAAGTCGCTTTTCTTCCACAAATAGTCCAAGCCGCCCATTTTGACGCTTAGGCGGCCGTCTTGTCCCCAGCCCGAGCCCCAGCCACCGCCGGTGTTAGCCGCAGAGGTGTCTTTGATGTTGTTGAAATTGACATATCCGGCAATGCGAAGGCCATCGCGATAACCCAATCCAAATCCTTTGGCTAAATATCTATCTTGCAGACCATAGGCGGCATCTATATTGCCAATGAACCCATACGAATATTGTTTCTTGAGGTTTACGTCCATCACAATGTTTTCGCTGTCGAATTCAGTCTTGCCGCCGCGTAGATATGCGTCGCGGCTTGCGCGGTCATACACCTTGATGTTTTTCACCGTGTACGATGGCAGGTTTTGCAGGGCTATTTTGGGGTTGCCCGAGAAGAAATCTTCGCCGTTGACCAGCAACGATGACACTCTCTTGCCGTTAACTGTGATTTGCCCGTCGTGAAGCTCGGCCCCGGGGAGCTGACTCACCAATGCATCAAGCATCGAGCCCTCGGCTAATTCAAAAGCGGCGGCGTCGTAGACTATTGTGTCGCCTCGCATCACCATTTTAATGTGAGTGCCCTCCACTGTGACTTCATTGAGCTTTTTCACGCGCTCCTTGCGTAGCTCAATGTCGCCCAAGCCCTTATTCCCATAGCGGTCGCCTGATTTCAAGAACCTAACGCACCCACTGTTATATCCATCCTTATCGGCCCAGAGGGCGTAATTGCCATTAGGACCGGAGAATTTTAATATATACGTGCTGTTTCGTAAACTCACAGAATCAATCGGCACGATAATTGAGTCATTACATCTGAGTTCAAACGCCACATCGCTCAATAAATCCTCGCGTGATATTTCGTCAACAACACCAAAAATCAAAATCGTACTTGCTTTGCTCGCCATTATGGAATTAGATGAGGTCAGCACAACAATCAGCATTAATGCATATCGCAGAAGTGTCTTAGTGAGTGAGAGTCCTCGCCCGAAGCGTAGTCGGGCCGGAGTTTGTAGTAGTGTAAAATGGGGCATATGGTATAGTGTAAATAAAAAATGCCACCATGTTTCTGCCGAATATCGGAAAACTTGGTGGACTATGATGTTGCAAATTTAGAACATTTATTCCAGATGACAAAGCCTCGCCGCAGATTTTTTTTGCGGGCGAATTTTCAATTGGATTGGATCCAGCGCTCGATGTTGCGCGTCTGAGATGAGAAGTTGACGCCGATTTTGATGA